>CAYXKS010000268.1:0-5063 GCA_964465725.1 uncultured Bacteroides sp.
AAATGGGGACAATAAACATTGTCAGAAGTAAATATTCTGATTATCGTATACCAAAATATATTGAAGAGGATATTGATAAATACGTGTCACAGCGAAAAGATTATCAGGATAACCCGATTCCGGAAAAATTAGTGCTGTTGAAATTGTTGTTTGACGATGCATACACATCCATCAAACATGGGGCAGTGAATGGATTCTATCCTGATTGTGAAATGCAGCGCCTGTGGGCAGAACTAAGGGAGTATTGAAATGGAGAATTTTAATCAATATCTGGAGTTGCCCAATAAATATCTGGGGTCAGACAGAAAGAAAACTCTGTTGATTAATGGAGAAAAATATCTTTTGAAATTTCCAGATCCAGTCAGGAATAAGAAACATGTATTGTCTTACATTAACAATGCTGTTTCAGAGTATCTTGGTTGTCATATTTTTGGGAGCATTGGAATACCTGTTCAGGAAACACGGCTTGGATTTTACAAAGAAAAGAATGGAAAAACAAAAGTTGCCTGTGCATGTAAGGATTTTTGTCGAAATGAATTTGAATTATATGAAGTAAAAGCGTTATCTTTGGCGAATACAGAGAGCGAAAAAGAAGAAAAGGGCGATATTTTTGACACGCTGTCTGTTATAAGAGAGTTACCTATCGGAAAAGATCTGGAAAAGCATTTCTGGGATATGTTTGTGGTTGATGCATTAATCTGCAATACAGACCGTCATGAGGGCAATTGGGGTGTATTGATTCAAACAGGGACTAATAATATGTCGATTGCTCCGGTTTATGATTGTGGATCATCGTTAGTGCCACTGCTTGCTGATGAAGAATTATCGTTTGATGTGGCAAAGAATTATGCTGTTAATGCCAGATCAGCAAGTGTCTTGGATGGCAGAAGGATTTGTTTTTCACAGTATATTTTGTCTATGAAAAATCCGGCTCTTAATGATGCTGTTAAAAGAATATTTCCACAGATAGATTTGAGAGCCATCGAGAAAATAATAGAGTCAACAGATTGTATTTCGGAAAAAAGGAAAGGTTTTTATAAAAGCTTAATAAATATAACTTTTGAGCAGACACTTAAGCCAGTATATAAGGCGGCAAGTGCTGGCAGCATAAGTTGATTATGCTTTCTATTCTGTGACCATCACGATTCTGTTATCATAAGATCATGATCTGTTGCGTAGTATATATGCCACAAGCGTCCAGCTTAAGAGAAAATGGTCTGAAAAAAGATAAAAATTCTCCTGAAAAAGAGAAGGACATGGTTTCTTATGGTAAAATTTTATTATCAAAAATTTAGTGTTAAGAGTGAATTTGTGGCGCTGCGGAATGGAGGAAAATATGAAAAAATGGACAGTACAGCAGGTGATAGATAAGATTCTTCTGGATATGTGTGGTGAAACCAGAATCAAGCCAACCTGTGATATCATTACGGTGGGCAGTCCCGATGCTGAGGTTACGGGTGTTGTGACTACATTTATGGCGACTTTTAACGTGATAAAAGAAGCGGTGAGGCAAGGAAAGAATTTTATTATTACCCATGAGCCTACATGGTTCAACGGGTTTGACAAGACGGATTGGTGTGAGCAGGACAGTGTTTATCTTGCGAAACGGAAATATCTGGAAGAGCACGGCGTGACGGTCTGGCGGCTTCATGACCATATGCACATGGGATCGGACAGGGATTATATTTATGAAGGTCTGATCGAAGAGATGGGTTGGCGCAGATATTTGCAGAATGATGAGCCACAGCCCTGGATTTATGAGATTCCGGAGACGACTCTTCGGGAACTGGTGGAAGAGTTTAAGAAAATTTTCCATATGGATACCATTCAGATTATCGGTTCTCCGGACATGAAGGTTCGCAGAGTAGGCATTCTGGTTGGCGGGGGCAGCCTGGGGCTTGGCGTTGAGGTGATGCCGATGCAGGTGATGGAGCGTGACCGACTGGATTTGATGGTTGTGGGAGATATTACAGAATGGACTATCTGTGCCTACCTCAATGATGCCTGGCAAATGGGATTCAATAAAGGAATGCTTACCCTGGGGCATGAGAGAAGCGAGGAATTTGGAATGAAGTATATGGAGAAATGGCTGAAGGAAAGATTCACGGATTTTCCGATCGCTTTTATTGATGCAAAAGAACCGTTCCGGTATTTATAAGCTGTGATTAACAAAACAGGCTATATTCATTTGTTATGTCATGAATAGCAGTTACATTCTTAATTTCAATAAAGGTGATTAATAAGAATTATGAAAGGACTTGCTAATTGTGCCCAAAATGATATAATAAATCATTATATGAATGGCACGAGGCCATTTGCGGAACAGAAGTTTCGGTTGTACTATGGTTAATAACGGGATATTAGAATTTACATTTACGGGCAACGAGCCAGGTGATTGCTTGTAACGCGGCTCTTGGCTGATTTTGAAATATATTATGGATTGAATTATGTATGTACATGAAGGCATACGGTTTCTCTGAGAGATCGTATGCCTTTTCGATATTTTGCCTTTTCCATAGCTTACATCATTATATATTGCTTTTCAGGCCGCTTATAAATGTTTTTTACGCAAAATGGCAAAATTTTGGTTCTGGCTTGTTCAGGTTAGGCTAATGCATTGATTCATTTCCCAAACAGATAAAATTCGGTTGAAAGAGAGGAAATTTTATTATATGAAGTTGTTAGAATATTTTGCACAAACGCCTGGAGCTGCGATTGCTTTTTCCGGTGGTGTGGATTCGGCGTATTTACTCTATGCCGCGCAGCGATATGGCGCCAGAGTGAGAGCCTATTATGTGAAGTCGGCGTTTCAGCCACAATTTGAACTGGACGACGCACTGAAACTTGCCGGACAACTGTCTGCTGATATGAAAATCATAGAAGCGGATGTGCTTGCATCCGAAACAATCACGGCGAATCCTCCTGACCGCTGTTATTATTGCAAGAAAATTATTTTTGAAACGATTGCGAAAGCGGCGCGGGAAGATGGCTTTTCTGTTCTGTTGGACGGAACGAATGCTTCCGATGAAGAGGGGGACAGACCCGGTATGCGTGCGCTGAGAGAATTGTCGGTGCAGTCCCCCCTGCGGATATGTGGGCTGACGAAAGATGAGATTCGCAATCGCTCCAGAGAAGCGGGGCTTTTTACCTGGGATAAGCCTGCGTATGCCTGTCTTGCCACAAGAATTCCGGCAGGTGAGACCATAACTGCAAAGAAACTGGCGGCTACGGAGGAGGCTGAGAATTATTTGTTTGCGCTCGGCTTTACAGATTTCAGAGTTCGCATGATGGGCGATATTGCCAGGCTGCAGTTCACGGAAGACCAGATAGGGCGTGCGGTTGATAAAAGAGAAGCTATCCTTAGGGAATTGAAAAAGTATTATACGGCAGTATTACTGGATCTGCAGGTCAGAGAGTGAGACAAAGATAATGATTGGCAACAGTTCAACCCGCAATGCCAGGTGTGTGCGGCTTAACTGAATGACATTGGTTCAGCCCAAGATGCTGCACTTGGCAATTATCGTTGAAAGATGCTAAATATCTGAAGGACATTTGTCCAGCGCTGGCCGGAATGGAATGTGGCACTTGTAACATTTCAGCCCAGGACTTTGCATTTACTGCAAAGTCCGTGAGAAAACATGAATTGTGGAATGAATCCGCCCTTTCGCCGCAAGGCGAACTTTAAATGGGCGGATTCCGTAACAGGGAAGCCGAAGGCTGAACTGTTACAGGCACTTGAAATGGACAGATTCCATAGCAGTGAGTCTGATCTTTCAGGATGATTAAATTGAGCTTATTTAAAAGGAAGCAGTGTGAAGAATAAGAGTAAAACGAAAGGAATGAGCGGTTAAGATGAACAATGAGATCAGAAAAACACTGGAAGCGGTGAGAAGCGGAGAGATGTCAGTCGAAGATGCGATGCTGGTCATAAAAAAGGCGCCTTTTGAGGATATAGGGTACGCCAAAGTGGATATGCACCGCGGGGTTCGGCAGGGAGCACCGGAAGTGATCTATGGTGCAGGTAAAACTGCGGAACAGATGGTGGGAATCATAGATGCCATGAAGAAAAACGGGCAGCAGACAATTCTGATCACAAGACTTTCTTCGGAAAGTGCTGAGGTTATTTCCAGGAAGTATGAGCTGGATTACAGGAGGGAGGCTAAGATTGGAATTATCGGCACGATGCCTGTTCCGGATGGGATCGGCAGAATTGTCGTGGCGACAGGAGGGACTTCTGATATCCCCGTTGCAGAGGAGGCGGCACTCACAGCCGAGGTACACGGCAATGAGGTGATACGGCTTTATGATGTGGGAGTGGCGGGTCTGCACCGGATGCTAGCACACATGGATGAGATTATGAGTGCATCGGTTATCATTGCGATTGCGGGTATGGAGGGAGCGCTTGCCAGTGTGATTGGCGGGCTTGCGGACTGTCCGGTGATTGCGGTTCCGACGAGTGTAGGGTACGGCGCGTCATTTCACGGCGTGAGCGCGCTTCTCTCTATGCTGAATTCCTGCGCCAGTGGAGTGTCTGTGGTTAATATAGACAATGGGTTTGGCGCCGGGTATCTGGCAGGGATGATTAATCATATGGTGAGCCGTGGATCAGAGGAGGAGTGAGGGAAAATGAAAACATTATATTTTGATTGTGGTATGGGTGCAGCGGGCGATATGTTGACGGCAGCGTTATTGGAGCTGATTCCTGATCAGGAGGAATTTATAACACAACTGAATGCTTTAGGGATTCCGGGTGTTACGGTCACAAAGGAGAGAGTGAGTAAATGCGGGATTGGCGGTACACATGTTACGGTGAAAGTCCATGGCGAGGAAGAAAGCGAGGATATGCACGATCATGCGCACCATCACAATCATGATCATGATCAAGATCATGAATATGTTCAGTTTCACAAACACTATGATAATGAACATTCTTATGAAGCAGATGCGGTTAAGTCAGTGGATTCCTGTCATGAATTACAGCATTATCATAATATTCATGATGCAGAACATACACACGATCATGCTCACGGCGCAGAACATATACACGAACACGACCATATTCA
>CAYXKS010000269.1:0-5055 GCA_964465725.1 uncultured Bacteroides sp.
AACGGTCCTTAGAACTACTACATAATGCCAGACGCTGTGTACTGGCTTAATTAAACGACACTGATTTACAGTCGAAATTGAACTTGGGGAATATTGAGATAAGAAAGGAACCATTTATGTGCGGAATATGCGGATACATCAGCAGGAAAAGGATAACATTGGAACGACTGAAGTCGATGAACGATACGATGTATCACAGAGGGCCTGACGACAGCGGCGAGGAGATTTATGAGATGAGCGGTGGCTGGCATGTGGGTTTTGCGCAGCGCCGTTTGTCTATTATGGATCTGTCGGTACTGGGACATCAGCCGATGCATTCGCCTGACAGAAGGGTTTCTGTAGTATATAACGGAGAGATTTATAATTTTCGGGAATTGAGAGAAGAACTGGCGGACTATTCCTTCCGGTCTGATTGTGACACGGAAGTGATCATAGCCGCTTATTTAAAATGGGGAATACATTGCCTGGAGAAGTTTAATGGTATGTTTGCCATTGCACTCTACGACCGTGAAACGGAAGAGGTTTATCTTACACGTGACCGGATCGGCAAAAAACCGCTCTATTACTGGTATGAGGATGAAAACTTAGTGTTTGCCTCAGAGCTCAAGCCTATTATGGAATGTCCGGGATTTAGCGGGAAAATTGAAGAACGTGTGTTATCAAGATACCTTTTCCAGCAGTATATCAATGCACCGGAGAGTATTTATAAGAATGTATATAAGGTTGAACCGGGAGCGGTCCTGTGTTTTCACAGCGGGGAGATTAGGACCTGGAAATATTGGGATATTAAAGAGGTATACCACAGGGCGCAGGCGCATGAGATCGGAGATTATCAGGAGGCGAAGGAACAATTGAAAACGCTTCTGAGGAAATCCGTGAAAATGCGTATGATTGCGGATGTACCTTTGGGATCTTTCCTAAGCGGCGGTTATGATTCTTCTCTGGTGACGGCCATGGCACAGGAGTGCTCGGAAAGTCCTGTGAAGACTTTTTCTATCGGATTCCATGAGGAGAAGTATAATGAGGCGAAGTACGCCAAGGCTGTAGCGGATCATCTGGGAACAGAGCATACGGAACTGTATATCGATGAAAAAGATATGTTCGGTCTCGTGGAAAGTATCCCTAAGTACTACGACGAACCCTTTGCGGACAGCTCCGAGATTGCAACCATGATGGTTTCGCAGCTGGCCAGAGAACATGTGACGGTAGCCTTGTCAGGTGATGGCGGGGATGAATTTTTCTGCGGTTACAATATTTATGATAATGTGAGACAGGCACAGCGCCTGGACGGACTGGGCGGTATGGTTCATGGCCTGTGCGGCCTGCCCGGATTTAAGCAGATGCATATGGAAGACAGGCTGCCCTTTAAGGTGCGTGTGATTGCCGGAAACCGTGAGAAAGAAAGTAAAACACAGTTTGGCGCCGGTAATTATCTGGTAAGAGCCAGGGCCATGGTAAAAGAGATGCCTGCTGGGGAAGAGGCATTGCCTATTCATTATCTGATTGAGAGTGGATACGGCGTTAAGGACTGGCAGGTCAGGAGAATGCTGCTGGATATGGATACTTATCTGCCAGGGGACATTCTTTGTAAGGTAGATCGTGCATCCATGAAATATTCTCTGGAATCCAGATGTCCGATTCTGGACAAAGAGGTGATGGAGTGCTCTTTCAGAATTCCGCATAAGTATAAGTATGCGGAGGGCGGTAAGAAATTTATTCTGAAAGATATTGCCTATGACTATATTCCGAAACAGCTGTTGGAACGCCCGAAAGTAGGGTTCGGAGTTCCGCTGGATAAATGGCTCCGGGGGCCGCTTCGGGAGCAATTATTGGATTATTGTAGTTATGATTATTTAAAAAAACAGGATATTTTCGATGCGAAGTATGTGTCTGATATGATAGGAGAATATATCAGGACAGGAGATGCCGGCCCGGCAACGGGAGCTAACTATTCGAAGCTCACATGGTCGTTTTTTGTATTTCAGCAGTGGTATCAGATGTATCGCAATGTTGTTAATGTTAAATCGGATGCGCCTAAATCACATTGAATGTATCGGTGATAAATCTGAGGTTTCTGATTGAATAGCATATAAAATCCAGGGAAATTATATTCGTATAACAGATTATTTACAAAATGAATTACATGTGGTGCGCTGTGAGAAAATTAAATTGTAAATAGAAAGGTAGCGACTGAAATTATAGTAAACGACACGACAAGTTTAAAGCCATATAAGGGAACTTCTGCAAGGCCGAAAACGCAGTTATCGGTGTCGTTAACTATAGTAAGACAAGAGAAAGATGCAGATTTACAGGTTGCAAAATCTTGATCGTGAAAAAGCAACAAAATAGTGGATAATATAACCTATGAAATGTTGTAAAGAGAAAATAAATATGACGAAAATTGAAGTATTTTGAAGAAATAGAGTTAGAAAATATATTGAATTGTTCGTGCAATTTAAAAGATAAAAACAAATATAAATTTAACAAAGATGACATATTTTGATGAATTTGCAGGAAAAAAGAAGGATAATGTAAAAAAATAGCGTTATTTAATTTCAAATGAAGGATTTTATGCAAGAGCCATGAAAAAGGAAGAAAAGAAGAAACACATATGTTTTTATATTGGGTCCCTACATAAGGGGGGTGCCGAGCGGGTGTTTGTAAATCTGGCAGACTATTTCCAGAAAAAAGGATATCGGGTGACTATGGTCACGCAGTATCAGTTTCCGGCCAATGAGGAATATGCACTTCCGCAGGGCGTGAGGAGAGTGCTTTCAGACTTGACGGAAGATGAAGTGAGTAACAGCCGTATTGTTAATTTTTGCCGCAGGGTAAATAAGCTTCATGGGATCTTGAAGAAAGAGAAACCAAATCTGGTGTTATCTTGTATTGGCAAGAATAATTTCATGACGGTTGTTACTACATTGTTCACGAGAACCAAATCGGTGGTGTCGGTAGTGGGAGAGGCGAAGGAGGAATATCCGGGCAGAATGATGCGGATGTTGGCCAATCTTCTTTTCCCGTTTGCCGATGGAATTGTCCTGCAGACGGAGCGCTCCCGTTACTTTTTTAATAAGAAGATACAGAGAAAGGCCGTTATTTTACCTAATTCCCTGAATCCTGACTTTATCAGGCCAAGATATGAAGGAGTGCGTGACAAAAGAATTGTATCCGTAGGGCGCATGGACGCAAACAAGAATCATGCGATGATGATCCGGGCCTTTGCGGCTTTGGCAGAAAGGTATCCGGATTACACATTGACGATTTACGGAGAAGGAGAACTGCGGAAAGCTTTGGAAGAATTGGTGGAACAGCTGGGGCTGTCTGACAGGGTATTCATGCCCGGAGTGATTCCTGATGTGGCGAAACAAATCGAGAAAGCGTCTCTTTTCCTTCTCACCTCTTATTCGGAAGGTATTTCCAATGCGTTGATTGAGGCTCTGGCTACCGGATTGCCGGTAATCTCTACGGATGTGCCGAGCGGCGGCACCGTGGAATTAATTACAGACAATGTAAACGGCTTGATTATTCCTGTGGGGGATGAAAAGGCATTGGAACGCGCGATGGACCGTCTGCTGGGCGATCCGGCCTATGCGGACAGGCTTGGAAAGAAAGCCGTTAAGATACAGGAACGGCTTGCCCCGGAGCGCGTAAACGGATTGTGGCAGGAGTATTTTGAGAAGCTTCTTCGTTCTGGTTTGAGGTAAGGAATTGTAACAGTTTAGCCCAGGACTTTGCACTTGCTGCAAAGTCCGTGAGAATGTGTAGTTTGGGTCAGGAGGGAATTGTCAGATGCATAAGTTAGCGATGGACAATTCCTAAAGAGGAGTCGTGTCATGAAAAATAAACGGGAAGGAAGATAAGATGAAGCGGAACAAGTTGTATGTCGCTGTGCAGATTATGGGATTTATAGGAATTTTTCTTCTGCTGTTGGTTCTTGTCTCTTATATGGTAAGGACGAACGGCGATGTGAAGGACCGCTTTTCCGGGTTTTATGCAGAAAAAAAAGATACGCTGGATATTGTGATGATCGGTTCAAGCCCTGTTTTTCCTTATTATTCGGCGCCTAAATTGTGGGGAGAGACCGGAATTGCGATGTATCCGCTTTCCTCTAACGTACAGAGACCGGCGGCTATGAAGTATCTGGTGGAGGAGGCATCGAAGACACAGTCCCCACAGCTGTTTATTTTTGAGATGAGGATGTTCACAATAGAGGATGAAGGGTTATCTGAAAATATGGCGTATACTCGTGGTGTAACGGATAACATGCGATATTCTATTCAGCGTATTAAGACAATACAGGCGCTGGTGCCGGAAGATGATGAGGAGGGACGGCTCAGTTATTATCTGGATATCATGAAGTATCATACGAACTGGAAAATGCTGGCGCTGCCGTCGGAGTGGGCGAATATGACATATCATAAGGCACATCCTCTTAAAGGATATACTTTCAAAGATGAGGTGGGACCTCAGCCTATGCCGGACTGTGGCAAGGCGGAGGGGAAGACGGCCATTCCGCCGGAACAGGAGGCATATCTGAGGGATCTTCTGGAGTTTCTGAAAAGTACTGGAAAAGATGCGTTGTTTATCGTGTCTCCCTACGGAGAATCCCTGGAAGAACAGCAGATGTTTAATTATATGGAAGAGATAACGGATTCCTATGGTTTTCCTTTTCTGAATATGAATAATTATTATGAAGAGATTGGAATTGTATTCGAGGAGGATTTCGCAGACTACGGAAGTCATACCAACGCCATCGGAGCGGAGAAATGTACGGATTTTCTGAAGACATATCTGGAGGAGAATTACCAGTTTGAAGACAAGCGTGGCGAGAAGTCTTATAGGTCTTGGGATGACGCGTATGAGTCATGGAAGACACAGATGGAGCCGGCAAGCGAGACAATTCGGGACAGGATTGCGCGAGGGGAGTATGCGGAGATTGTAGAATAAAGACATGAAAAAGACATGAAGTTATACTAAGGCGTCAAAGAACGCCGCCTAAGTATAACTAAGTCATGTCTGAGAGAGTGTGAAAAGGTGGATTCTTCTTGGATT
>CAYXKS010000270.1:0-5051 GCA_964465725.1 uncultured Bacteroides sp.
CTATGGACACGGCAACGGCGCTGGTTTCCAGCCTGGAGAATGCGGCTTCCCAGGGAGAGATGACGTTGATCGATATTGCGTCGATTGCGAGACGCGGGAAGAAATCCGGCGGCTGATGTTCATCAATAACTTGTGAGTCTGGCGCATACTTCACAAGTTATTTTTGAACAGTTTCTGAGATAAAAAGGCGTGTAGGCAGTTATCGTGAGAATGAGAAGAAAAACATATGAATGCAGTCAGAAATTATCAGAAAGAACTGGATAAAATAATATCGGACATCGAAGAAGACGGAGACAGACAATGTGTGCCGACACTTTTGCTCCACAGCTGCTGTGCGCCGTGCAGCAGCTATGTGTTGGAGTACCTGCGGAAGTATTTTCGTATTACCGTTTTTTACTATAATCCAAATATCACGGAAGATGAGGAATATCGTAAAAGGGTTGCCGAACAGAAGAGACTGATTGCAGTTTACAATGAACAATCAGCGGGAGCGGATGGACTTCTGGAAGAAACAGAACAGTCAAATGTATACCTGAATGATCGAAATATGCAGGATATAGAAAAGAGTGATACGCAGAATATAAAGGAGTACGATATAGAAAAGCCTGGTACGCAGGATATAAAAAGACAGGACGAAGAAAAGCAGAAAACAGATAATACGAATACGGGATATTATATTAATATCATAGAGGGAGATTATGAACCACAGCGCTTCTATGAGATTGCAAGAGGGTTGGAAGAATGCCCGGAGGGCGGTGAGCGGTGTTTTGCCTGTTATGCGTTGAGGCTCGCAGAGACAGCGAAGCGCGCCAAGGCAGAGCAGTATGATTATTTCACGACTACATTGACGATCAGTCCGCTTAAGAATGCGGCGAAGCTGAATGAGATTGGCGAGCGGCTTGCGAAAGAACATGGGATCACATGGCTTTCGTCGGATTTCAAGAAGAAGAACGGTTATAAGCGGTCTGTTGAACTGTCCAGGGAGTATGATTTGTACAGGCAGGATTATTGTGGGTGTATATATTCCCGAAATATGAGAAATTAGTACTTCGTCCTGATACGGGACCGAAAGTAACAAGACATGTGACTGCTTGCAGAAGGTTATGTAATAGTTTAGATTACGGAAAGGCATGGAAAATTATGCAGAAAATATTGGATTTAATTTCAGAAGAGATGATGAAAGCGTTTGAAGCGGCAGGATATGATGCCGGATTGGGAAAGGTGACACTTTCCAACAGGCCGGATCTGTGTGAATACCAGTGTAATGGCGCCATGGCGGGAGCTAAGAAGTATCATAAAGCGCCTCTTATGATTGCACAGGATGTGGTCGATCGGCTGCAGGATAGCAGTGTGTTTACGGAAGTGTCGGCTGTGGCGCCGGGCTTTTTGAATTTGAAAGTATCAGAAGCATTCGTGAAGGATTATCTTTGTGCGATGCGAAGCAGCGAGAAATTCGGCCTGCAGATGCCGGAGAAAGCAAAGAAGATCATTATCGATTATGGCGGTCCTAACGTGGCGAAACCACTTCATGTAGGACATCTCCGCTCCGCGATTATCGGTGAGAGTATCAAGCGGATATGCCGGTATGCAGGGCATGACGTGATCGGTGACATTCATCTGGGCGACTGGGGATTGCAGATGGGACTGATTATCACGGAACTAAAGAAGCGTAAGCCGGAACTGGTCTATTTCGATGATGCTTATGAAGGTGAGTATCCCGAGGAGGCGCCTTTTACCATATCGGAGCTGGAGGAGATCTATCCTACGGCCAGCGCAAAGTCAAAGGAAGACGAGGACTATAAGGCGGATGCGATGGAAGCCACCTATAAACTTCAGAATGGCGTGCGCGGTTATCGCGCGCTGTGGAATCATATCATCAATGTCTCCGTAGCGGATCTGAAGAAAAATTATGTAAACCTCAACGTGGAATTTGACCTCTGGAAGGGAGAGTCTGACGTGCATGATCTCATTCCCGGCATGGTGGAGGAAATGAAGAACGGCGGTTATGCTTATGAGAGCGACGGCGCTCTTGTGGTTGATGTCAGGAAAGAGACAGATACGAAGGAAGTGCCGCCTTGCATGATTCTGAAATCGGATGGAGCATCTCTTTACAACACAACCGATCTGGCGACTATCATGGACCGTATGGAGAAGTATCATCCGGACAAGCTGATCTATCTGACAGATAAAAGACAGGAACTTTATTTTGAACAGGTTTTCCGCTGCGCAAGGAAGACCGGATTGGTCAATGAAGAGACGGAGCTTGTGCACATTGGTTTCGGAACCATGAATGGTAAGGATGGCAAGCCTTTTAAAACCAGAGAGGGCGGTGTCATGAGGCTGGAAAATCTGATTCGTGAGATCAATGAAGAAATGATCCGCAAGATCCGGGAGAATGCTGAGACGAAAGGATATGAGATCGACGAATCGGAGGCGGAGCAGACCGCTAAGATTGTCGGACTGGCGGCGATCAAATATGGCGATCTTTCCAATCAGGCATCGAAAGATTATATCTTTGATCTGGACAGGTTTACTTCCTTTGAAGGAGATACGGGACCATATATTTTATATACGATTGTACGAATCAAGTCAATACTGGGCAAGTATGAGGAACAGGGCGGTAAATTGACTGAGGTGGTCATAGAAGAGCCTGACAATGCTTCCGAGAAGAGTCTGATGCTGGAACTGGCGAAGTTTAACGCTATGATGGAAATCGCTTACGAGGAGATTGCACCGCACAGAATCTGTGCTTATATCTATGACCTGGCTAATGCCTTTAATCACTTCTATCACGAGACGAAGATTCTGACGGAAGAGGACGGGAAGAAGAAAGCGGGTTGGATTGCCTTACTTATGTTAACCAGAGACGTGTTGGAGACCTGTATTGACCTGCTGGGCTTCTCTGCGCCGGATAGGATGTAAGACGGTAAGCATTGTGATCCTTTTTCGCACAGTATTACATTACTTTTCAGTTTGACAGCGGTGACAGGATGGAATTTTCGGTCGGCGGTTCTGAGTATGGTATGCTGGCTGAGGGCGATACAGGCAGCCTGTCTTTTCAGGGTACGAGGTATCTGGATTTTGAAAGAAAAAAATAAGAAGATAGAGAGGCGTTGCAGAAGTTATTTTGCAACGCTTCTTTTTTGAAAAAACCGAACCTTTTTCTTTGAAGAGGACTCTTTATATCAGGTGCACCGATAGTAAATGACATAATAAATTTCTGTTTCTGGCTCTTGCAGGAGCCGCATATGGAAACTTCTGTAAGGCCGTAAACGAAATTTTTAATGTTGTTTACTATAAAAGAAGACAGGAGATGACATTTTGAAGGAAGAAATTCTGATAGAGCAGTTGAAGGCCGGCAATAAGGAGGCTTTCGATGAACTGTATATGAAATACAAGAATCTTGCAATCCATACAGCATATTTGATCACAGGGAATTTATCGGACAGTGAGGACATCACACAGGAAACGTTTGTGAAGATATGGCTTCATGCCCGTGAATTGAAAAATAATAGTGGGTTTAAGGCATGGATGATGCAGATTCTTGTAAGGACAGCCTATCGCATCGGAAAGAAAAGTAAGAGAGAGATTCCGGATGATGAGGTTGTCAGAAGAATGGACCATCCGGAGGAAGTCTCATCTTTAGAAAAAATAATACAGTTGGAAGAGGCTGAAATGGTATTAAATGTAGTCAGGTCACTTTCTGTTAAGCTAAGATCCGTGGTTGTTCTGTATTACTATGATTCATTTACTGTAAAAGAGATTGCAGGAATCCTTAAAATTACAGAAGGAACAGTAAAATCCAGGTTGCATACGGCGAGAAAGCAGATGCAGTCAGTGTTAAAGGACAGCGAGAAAGCGGCAGTTCGGACCAGTTCGCAGATCTATTATGCAAGTCGTCAATAAGACCCGGTTTACAGCAATCAGATGGATTGCCCTATAAGGAGAGGAGGATTTATATGCGTACAAAACAGGAATTTGATAAACAAATCAGAATAATTTTGGAAAATGAATGTGACGGTATTTCAGCTTCAGAAGATTTAAAGTGCAGGATTGACAGAGCAATCCAGGAAAAACAGGAGGGAAATTTTATGAAGCATATAAGCATAAAGAAACTTTGTGTCGGTGTGGCAGCGGCCTGTATGATTATGTCATGCGGCAGTGTATTCGCATCCCGCGTGGTTGGGTTTACAGGTGGCAGCAGCTCCGTGCCGGAATATACGAGTTATGAGGAGATTGGGAAAGCGGAAGCGGAAATAGGTTTTGAGGCGGATCATGTAGCACAGTTTGCCAATGGGTATGTATTCAGTGGCGCTTGCATCGGTGAAATGGATGCATACGGGGAAGCAAACGAGAAAATAAAAACGGTGCAGCAACTGGAGATTACTTACAGTAAGGCTGGGAAAGCCAACATTGATCTTTACATTGAAAGAAAGCTGGGGGATATCTCAGATACAAAACAGCCTGATTCTGTCAGAACATGCGGTGATACTGTGCTTCGTTATGATGAGTATACTTACAAGTTCGTTCCGGAATCGTATGAACTGACTAAGGAAGATGAGATCAATCAACAGAAAGATAATTATTATATATCTGTCGGAGCGGATAAGGTAGAAATCCAGAAAGTGACCAGTGTCAGATGGGAGAAGAACGGTATTAGCTATGATCTGTTTGGAAACGATCTTGGCCTGAGTGCAGATGAAATGCTGGATATGGCAGAGGAGATTCTGACAGCAGACTAATTTTCTACAAAAATTTTTATAAAACTATTGACAAGCAGTGTCAGGAAATTGTATACTAGCAGAGCGGGTTGCGGAAGTGACCCGCCCATAATGGGGTCTTAGCTCAGCTGGGAGAGCATCTGCCTTACAAGCAGAGGGTCATAGGTTCGAGCCCTATAGGCCCCATTGGAATTGAATATGGCGAGATAGCTCAGCTGGCTAGAGCATACGGTTCATACCCGTAGTGTCGAGGGTTCAAGTCCCCCTCTCGCTATTTTGAAGAAGTCCAGAAACCTTGTAAAATCAAGTGTTCTGGGCTTTATGTATTTT
>CAYXKS010000271.1:0-2800 GCA_964465725.1 uncultured Bacteroides sp.
ATATAGCACAGCCAGAACATCCCCATCGCGGCAAGAGAATAACCCCATTGTGGCAAAGGACTGACTGCCCACCAATGCCCTCCGGCCATTCCCTGTATCATATTAAAGATGCAGGAGGCAGGCATCAACAGGACGATCCACGCATTGACTGCGATAAACCATTTCCTTGCAGGCGCTTTCTCCTCTCCCACGAATTGCCCGATCGCATATATCAGACAGCCGACTGCGAAAAAGATAACTCCAATGGCAACAGATCCCTGTGACTGTTCCTCCAGCCAGACCATGACTGCAGTTACCAACCCGATCACATTAATTGAGGTGCCGCCCGCGGCATAGATTCTCGCATCCTGTCCGTCTCTGCCCTGTCCGCATTTTTCTCCTGACTCCTCTTTTGGCTCTATTCCTCTTAATAAATAATCTGTTGTCACATCAAAATAATCGCTTAACAGAATAACCTTTTCCAGGTCCGGACTGCTCTGTTCGCTTTCCCATTTCGATACCGCCTGTCTGGAAACTCCGATGCGGTCCGCAAGTTCCTCCTGTGATATGCCCTTGCTTTTTCTGAGAGACTGTATTCTGTCTGCCATTGTCATAAACTGACACCTCCCTGTTACAATATATTTATGGTTAATGCCTCTTACAGCCAGTAAGGAAAGTACCCATCCACTGCTTTTGATACTATCATTATATAATTTAATCGGTTGCACTTCCACCATTCCACCCTGCCAATCTGTCAACCGCCCGTTGCCAAGTTACAGTTCACGGCCTAACCGCCCGCGAACTGTAACGCATCCAGCCCATTCCAAGTCGCCTTCGGCGAGGGGCTGGATGTCTGAAACCGTAGCTTTATTGGCCGGATGCCTTGCAGCAGGGTGCAAGGCACCGTGAATAGTAACGTTGCCGATAACCATCGGAATTCATTGCTCTGGTACTTTTCCGCCTGTTGCAATCCGTCCTGTCAATGTGATACTATTGTTAACGACATTAAAAAAACGGGCCACAGGAGACACTATCTTATGAAAAAATACATTACAATACTATTATCTCTCATTTGCATCCTCTCTCTTACCGCATGCGGCAACAATGATACACACGAGATTGAAATCATCGTTCC
Organism: uncultured Bacteroides sp.; assembly: GCA_964465725.1. GTDB lineage: Bacteria > Bacillota > Clostridia > Lachnospirales > Lachnospiraceae > UBA3282. Next base: position 1,115 of record CAYXKS010000271.1, read on the forward strand.
GGCCGGGAGCAGCGAAGCATTCGTCTACTCGGTAGAGGAAATTTCTCCTACCGGAAATCAGATCACGATATCCTCCGGTACCGGATTGTCGGATACCCTGGTTGAATTAGAACCTGTTGAAGTCACGGAAGAAAACGCATATGATGAGCCGGCCTACCTTACGCCCGGCATGCCGGTAAAAATGGACGTAGAAAAGGGCGCATGGTTTAAAATCGGTGTCGATGCAGGACATAATGAATCAGAGGTTGACAAGGTAGTCTCCGTCAAAGTTAAAGGGGTAAAGGTAAGAACGCCGGATATTGTGAAAACCACTTTTGAGGCAACTGTTCTTGAAACAGGTGACAGCTGCTGTTTAGTAGAACCGGTCGAAGGAAGTGCAGAACTTAACAGTGCAGACCGGATTGAAGTACAGATACCAGCTTCTGATCCTGCCATAGAGCCTGAGGTAGGCGATCTCATCGAGATCACATATAACGGCGCTATTATGGAGACTTATCCGGCACAGTTAGGCGAGGTATACAATATTAAAATTATCCAGTAAGCAGATCCTGCCTCTCCGCTTCTATGGGTCAAGGGCATAACAAATTTCGTTCTCGGCCTTGCAGGAACCTCCCTATAAGACTTCTGTAAAAGCCGGAAACAGAAATTTGTTATACCGTTTACTATAATACATAATATAAGGAAAAATAAGATAATGCAAAAATTCAGATCAGCCTCTTCTCCAATTACATATTATATCAGCGGAAACGAACACAAGGACTGGATTCTGTTTCTTCATGCCGCCTTTGTGGATCACCGGATGTTTCAAGCACAGACTGCATATTTCCAAAACAAATACAACGTATTAGCAGTCGATCTTCTTGGCCACGGACAGTCAACGGATACCAGAAAGGGTGACAGCATCGATAAAATGTCCCCTTGGATATGCGATATCATGAAGACCCATCAGATCGAAAAAATACATATTGTGGGCGTTTCATTAGGCGCCGTTCTGGCACAGGATTTTGCAAACCGGTATCCCGATGCGGTTAGCTCCCTTGCCTGTTTCGGCGGATATGATATCAATCATTTTGATGTGAAAATGCAGAAAGAGAATAGTGCATCACAGATCCTGATGATGTTGAAAGCCCTGGTTTCTGTCAAATGGTTTGCAGAAGCCAACAAGAAAATCTCCGCCTACACCCCGCAGGCTCAGGATGCATTTTATCATATGAATCTTCAGTTTCCAAAGAAATCCTTTCAATATCTGGCATCTTTGAACAGTATGGTAAACAAATATGAGACCCGGCCCAGGAACTATCCTCTGCTGATCGGATGCGGAAAATTTGACATACCAATGGAACTGGCCGCTGTGGAAATGTGGAAAAACACAGAGCCGCAATGTAACGTTGAGATTTTTGAAAATGCGGGACATTGTGTAAATATGGATGTGCCGCAAAAGTTCAATGAAGTGATCGAAGCATTTATAGAAAACAGCAAAATCGTTATTCCATCAGATACAGTGTGAGAAGAACTTTCACAAGGTCACCCGGAAATCACCCTGCAGCGCTTTTTGTAGCATGCAATTCCATATTTGTGGATTCTGGTCATGCCATCATCAATCAATAGTTCCTCGTAATTTCTGTCATGGATCTGCTCCAGCGCCACCCTGCAAGCCTCGTCAAATGCGGCGTTTTCGGCATATTT
>CAYXKS010000271.1:2900-5029 GCA_964465725.1 uncultured Bacteroides sp.
TCTGCTCCAGCGCCACCCTGCAAGCCTCGTCAAATGCGGCGTTTTCGGCATATTTAATCTCAATAATGAAGCCAATTTCCTTATCCTCAGCCTCTACACAGATATCGCTATAGCCATCGCCGGACTCTGCATTGGACTTGACCTTCCATCCCTCCATGCCTGCAAACAGTCCCAGTAAAATACCATGATAAAAATTTTCTTTCATTTCTTTTCTGACATTGGTGTCGCGAATACTGATCATCCTTCGCAGATATGCCGTAAAGCCTTTCTCTATAGCGGCCGTATCCTTTTCTTCGAATGCCCTGCAGAAGCTTTCCAGTTTTTGTGTATCCTTTTTCGTCTCAGATTCAAACCATTCCTGTATCTGTTCCACAAATATCCACTCTATTTCCCTGTTTGGGATCACAAGCCCGGTTAGCCCTTCACTGTCTTTTCCGCATTGTGTCAGGTAACCCGTTGTGTAAAGGATACTCCATAAGTTATCGATCCTGGAATCCAGATCCCTGTAAGTCAGCTCCTGCCGTATTTTTTTATAAATACTTTCACCGCTGATCAGCCGTTCGATTTCATCCCTGGTCGTTCCGTCTGCCCTGTCTATAAATTTTCTGATAATATTGTTGCTGCTCGTATTTACCCAATAATTCTGTGGAAGCACGAAAGAATTCATCTTAAGTGCATGACAATAACTTACTACATCCCACGGGCAGTATATTTCCAATTCGCCAAAACGATAACCGTCATACCATTCCTTTACCGTATCAAATTTCTCCATGAACCCATAATATCCAAGAAGCTCCTTCACTTCTGCATCTGAAAATCCAAAATATTCATTATATTGCACATCTTTTACCGTGTATACATTAAAATTATTTAGACCGGTAAAGATGCTTTCTTTGGATATCCGCAAACATCCGGTAAGAACTGCAAAGTACAGGCTGCTGTTTGTTTTAAGAGCCCTCCCAAATAAGGTCCTGATCAGATTTACCATGGCATCATAATAACCCGACAGGTATGCCTGATCAAGCGGTACATCATATTCATCAATTAATATGATGGTACTTTGCCCATAATGTTTGTGCAGAAAGCGAGATAAGGTTAAGAGACTTTTCGATAAAACTTCATCTGACATTGCATATTCGCCCTGGCTGTCCAGCTCGATAAGTCTCGTATACTGCTGTCGTTCTATTGCCGTCAGTCTGTCGCTTTCTGATAGAAATGAAAATCTGACCGCCTCATCGCCGATAACAGAGCGCAGAATCCTTTTTGCTGCTTCAAAGCTTTCTCCTCCCACCTCTTTTAAGCTGATCGAAATAACAGGAAATTTCCCCATATATTTGTCACAAAGCTCTTTTTCTCCAGAGATTTCCAATCCGTCAAAAAGTGTTCTGTCACTGCCTGTTTCAAAAAAATATTTCAACATGCTCATATTCAGGGTTTTCCCAAACCGCCTCGGACGGGTGAACAAATTTAAATATGCAATATGCTCCAGAAGATCTTTGATCATCCTTGTTTTATCGACATAGTAAAATCCGTCTTTCCGAATTCTTCCAAAGTCCTCAATCCCTATGGGAAGATTTGCTTTTCCTGCCATGCTGTACCACCTTTATCAATCCTGCTGCACCCTATATTTTATCTGAATCTTTGTAACAGTATAGCACATATCATTGTGGAAATCGCGATGTATTTCAATAATTCTCTATATTCCTGTAACAGTTCAGCCTTTGGCTTCACTGTTACGGAATCTGCCCATTCCAAGTCGCCTTCGGCGAGGGGCAGATTCCCTTCTGGCCTAATTTACATGTTCTCACGGACTTTGCAGCAAGTGCAAAGTCCTGGGCTGAACTGCTACATATTCCTTTCCCCTTAATCTGTACAGACAACTTTCAGTTCTGACACAAATGCCTCCGTCCCGATATCTACGAAAATACCCAGAGAACCTTTTGCCCCGATTCCATGTTTCATATCCTCAACAACCAGTACAGGTGCTGTGTCCTGGTTCAGATAGAATTCAGCACGCTCATTCGTCGGTCTCACATAAAATGCTTCAAACTCTAAATCATCCTCATTGGCTCTGTACACGATACCGATAAATCCTCTTGCATATTGATATACCACCCCTTTCAGGTTAT
>CAYXKS010000272.1:0-5025 GCA_964465725.1 uncultured Bacteroides sp.
CCCTCATACTGGAGTTTACGACATTCTTCTATACGTTTCATACCGGAACTGAATGAATACAGTCCGGTGATAGTGTCTGTCGAGTTCTTCCGAAGCTGTCTGGCTTCCCTCTCCTTCTGTTCCTGTATGTTGCGTATGCTGCCTACGATCTTCCGTCGTTCACCCGTCGTATCATACACCGTCTTACCGAAAAGCTCCACCCATACAAAATCCGTATCCTCCGGCCATTTTAACCGAAATTCCACAGAAATACTATCCGCCCTGCTCTGCAATGCATCGGCGACTCTTGCACGGTCCATATCGTAGATATAATCCGGATTAATGAAACTGGCTCCGAACTCCTCACACAGCCACTGTCCGCTCATCGTCTCGTGATTCACGATATCCAGCATTCGATTTTCAATATCATAAGAGAAGAAAACATCGTCGCTGGATTCCAGAGCTACCCTATAACGCTCCTTCTCCTCCAACAGATTATTTTCCGATTCTATCTGACTGTCTGTCAATTCTTTTACCACATCATATAAAGCGTCTACCTCCAGAATATTGGAAGGTTTAAATTCCCGAAGACCCGCATTTCCTTTGCTGATACACTGCATCAGATACTGTACTGGTTTCGTCAGATACTTTACCACAAAATAAATACCGAATACACCAAAAATCAAACCGACCAAAACTGCTGCCAGCATCCAGACATAAAGCTGACGACTCATGCCAAAAAGATCTTCTTCTGTATCCAGTCCCAACAAGACCCACTCTGTATTCTCATAGGGCACATTATAGTTGTACAGCTTAATCGGACACACAACTGCATATATATCCTGTTTGTCCAATTTCACATTCTCTACTTTTGACAAATAGTCATAATGCGTCTCCTGAAGAATGAATGAATCTCCATTGGAGTAGACGAGATCGTAAAGGATGCCCTTTCCCAGCAATGGTGCATAGCTTCCATCCTCCTGCCGAACCGCTATCATATATCCCGACTGCTGTAAATCGTTCAGCTCCGTAACCGGAAAATAATCGGCTAATCTTCTTTCAGAAACTTCCACACCAAACACCCCATACACCTTCCCCTCATATCTGAGAGGCAGAGAATAGGTAATCATCTTGTGAGAATCCGCCATCTCTTTTTCCAGAGTAAATGGCACAGACCAAAAGCCCAGGTCCTTGATATCCGCATCCGGATGCTCTGCTCCGGCTCTCCACGGCTCATAAAAGAAACTATCCCCATCCAGATGATAGCGAGTCGTCCAATAGGTATCCAACGGTATATTCCACTCCCTGGATAACTGCTTATCTCCTCTCTCAAGCAATAGATCCGAATAATTTGCAGGACTTGTATTTGGATCGGAGTCTCTGATAAAAAATCCGTCATAGTCTCCTGTCGTTTCCGTATCTGTCCCTGCCAGAATTACAAAAATACCCGTAGTAGAAGTCTTCTGCTGTATATCGAGACATTCCGGAAAAACTAAGCTCAAAAAATCATTTTTCAAAGTATCCGAGCCAAGAAAGTCTTCCACTCCCACAGACCGCTCTTTCAAAAATTCTTCCAGAATACTATCCAGATGCGCTTCCTGCTCACTGACAGATGCCCACCTCTGATTCATATCATTTTGAAGTATCACCCTTCTGTTTTCTACCAACCGGTTCATCATACTGCTGGAATATCCCTGAAGCATTCTACCTGTTCTTCTGATCACCAGGGTTCCGATCGTAATTCCACTCTGCACCAACATGATAATAATCAAAGGTATCAGAAACATTCTAAATATAGATGTTTTTTTGCTATGACGATTCTTGCTCTCCATCTTACCCCTACTCGCTGATTGAATTATTTAACGCCTCACAAAAAGATTCATACCATTCCTCAAAAGCTTCCTCCGTCACGTAAGGTCCTGACGCCTCATCGAGGCTCATACCTCCCTCCAGAGCTGCAACTACACTTTCGCGATCTTTTGCTGCTTTATCCGCAAGATTATATTCCAGCACCTTTCTTGCAGCGCTGCCTTTTGCGAAGCTTTTATTCGTATACAGTGTCAAACCATTCATCTCTTTAAAAATAGTAGTCAAACAGTCATATGTCTTGGGCGCTACTTCCAGCTGTCTGTCTGCGATCACCTGATCCAGTTTCTCTACATTGTTTGCCTCCTTTAACACAGGAAGATAACCGGATACACAACCGAACTGCAGATTGTTCTCCGCCTCCGTAAACCATTTCAGAAATTCTACCGAGGCATATTCGTGTCTTTCATCTGATTTACTGACTACCATACCCGCTCCCTGCTGTACAGCATAATGCTGTCCACCCTCAAATACAGGAGCCATCATCACAATATAATCGATAGGATAACTTCCGTCATCTGACTCCACCTGACTTGGAAAATACATGGCAGATGATGTGGACCCTGTATAAGCCAGAAGATCTCCTGTCTTTACATCATCGGAACGAAACGAGCCATATGCCCCAAAGTAACCCTTAACCATGGGTACATAATAATTTTCCCATAAGCGGCGTATCTCTTCCTTAGGTGTATTCAGAGTTACCTGTCCATTTTCTACCTGAAAAATCTCTACTCCAAGCTGCTGCATACCTATTATAAAGTAATTTGCAACGGCATCTCTCCCATAAAAGGCCATTCCATCGCCCGCCACATCCGGAGTCTGATCATCCGTCCATTCATAATACTTCTGTGCGGTGGCAACTACACCCTCTATCGTCCCAAGATCATCAAGAGAAGCCCCGGTAGCCGATGCGAAAGGTTCCCAACCCGTCTTGTTGATCATCATAATCTCTGTTGATTTAGCCGTAGGAAAAATTTTGAGAGAACCGTCAGAAGCGATCCGGCCTTCTTCAATATAAGAATCTACATATTTTTCCAATTCTTCATTATCAAGATAATCAGAAAGATCGGCCAGAGCGCCTGCCTGTTCTATCTCGTATGCAGTATCCGCATAGGAAGAAAACATATCCGGCATCTCATCCGCTCCTACCTTGCCATTGATAGAATCTCTCACAGCCGTCTCCAAATCTGCTACGGAACCCTGGCTATAGCTCTCCACATGAATACCCTTTTCACGACCTACAGTATCATTGAATTCTTCTACCAGGATATCAAAAGCCGTCTGTTGAGAGCCATTATAATAGTGCCATACCGTTATAGATACCGGATCGCTGGGATCAAGGGGACTTTTGCCTCCGCATCCCGTCACAGCAACCGCAGTAAATACTGCCAGACATGTCAGGCAAACATATCTTACTTTTTTTCTGTTTCTTTTCATATGGTATACTACCCTTTCCCGAAGACAATTCTTCGATATGTGTCTTCAACTCTGATTCTTATTATTTTAGCATATGCCCTATGTATTTTCAATAAATCGAAATGGTTCATCACTTGATGCTGGATGCCTAAAACCGTAACTTTATTGGCCGGATGCCTTGCAGCAGGGTGCAAGGCACCGTGAATAGTAACCTTGATACACCAAATGGCGCCGGACTATAAGTTATAGTTCGACGCCATACCCTCTTTTACTGTTTTTCCACATTATTAAGATTGCTGTCATTATTGTCCCACTGATGCTTCACATTCTCGTCAGCCCAAACTACCCTGTTCCGTCCGAATCTTTTAGCGTCATACAACATAGTATCCGCAATCTCCAAATATGAATCATATACACTTTCTGATTGTGGTATTACTGTGACACCTCCAATACTGACCGTCACCCATTTACCAGCTGAAGGAGCATGTGGAATATGAAGATCTTCTATCGCCTGCCGTATCTCCTCCAAATATTCATATGATCTCTGGGAATCATCGCCTAAAAGAATTGCCACAAATTCTTCTCCCCCATAACGAGCAAAAAAATCTGTACTGCGGTGAAAATAAGAGGACACTGTCTTTGCAATGGAAACAATAACCTTATCTCCTGCAGGATGTCCATACGTATCATTATATGCTTTAAAACGATCGATATCAAACATACAGATAGTAAACGGAACCTGGAGGCGAATGGCCTCTTTCCATTTCTTAATACTATCATAATCATACTGCCGTCTGTTAGCAATTCCAGTCAACTGGTCAGTTCTGGATTGGTACTCAACCTGTCTTCGATAATTATACAATTTAACATGCGTGTTGACTCTCGCTTTTACGATCAGCGGACTAAACGGCTTGCTGATATAATCAACCGCACCCAACTTAAATCCAAGCTGCTCATGCTCTATATCCGAAAGACTTGTGATCATAATTACCGGAACACTCCGGGTAGAAGATTCTTCCTGCAATTTCTTCAATAATGTGAAACCATCCATGCCCGGCATAACAACATCAAGCAAAATCAGGGAAAAATCCTCAACAACTGCACGATCAAATCCCTCTTTTGCAGTCAGTGCAACAGCGACATCATATTCATCTTTCAAGATATCTTTTAACTGGATTCCCTGGAAGGGACTGTCATCAACAATCAGAATTTTTTCCATGTATGCATTCTCCTATATAAGTTGTTTCTGTCAAAAGTCCTGCATCCGGTGCATTACTTCATTGCCACCTGTCCCAAAATAATCGTGTAATGCTTTGTACTCTCTGTAAAGCCTGTGGTAGGCTTCCACATTCTGAGAGATCGGTTCATATCTTTTCTTTCCGGTCTTCCCCATTGTCTTCGCAGCTTCATTGACGGAAACATACCCTCCAGCATCAGTGCCCGCTGCCACAGCCGCGTAGACGGCTGAACCAAACGCCGAACCCTGACTCGTAGATCCCGTAAGAATCGTCTTTCCAAGTACATCCGCATAAATCTGCATCATAAACGGATTCTTACCTGCAATACCACCACACGCATAAAGCTCTTTTGCCATAACACCGCTCTTTTCGTACTCTTCAAAAATAGCGCGCATTCCAAAAGCAGCAGCTTCCAGCAGCGTCCGGTAAATCTCTTCCGGTTTCGTTCTGAGCGTAAGTCCAAGTATCATTCCGGACAATTTCGCATCGGCAAGACAGGAACGATTGCCATTCCACCAATCCAGGG
>CAYXKS010000273.1:0-5007 GCA_964465725.1 uncultured Bacteroides sp.
ATCATCCTGGCCGATGAGCCCACCGGAAATTTGGATTCCAGGACCAGCGCCGATGTACTGGGACTTTTAAAGCGTACCAGCATGGAGTTTAACCAGACCATTGTCATGATTACCCACAACAACGAGATTGCCCAGCTTGCCGACCGGATTGTAAGGATTGAGGACGGCAGGATCGTGGAAAAATTGCCAAAATCGCAATTAGGAGGTGGCAAGATATGACATGGCCTTTTGAGAACGACACCAGCAGGGTGGAAAAGAAACTGGCAGGCCGTAGCATGAAAGCCGACAGGCGTCGGAGCGTTTTTATCATTCTTACGATTGCCCTTGCTGTCTGCCTGATGGGAACCCTCTGTTTTATCTACTCGGCACAGCAGAAGAAGACGCTGGACAATATCCTGGGGCAGTATCAGGCCGGCTGCAGCGGGCTGACCAGAGAAGAGGTCGCACGGCTTGTGGATACGGGTAGGTTTGAAAAATGGGGATATATAGCCGATGTCGGCTCTGTCCGCCATGCGGACAGCGTTTTGAACGTCAGCTTTGTAAGCCCGGAGATGATCGACCTGATGGGATACGGCAGGATTGCCGGGGCTTATCCCCAGGCAGAAAATGAGCTCTGTATAGAGCGCTCTTTTTTCAGCTATTTTAACCTTCCGGCAGAAATCGGCCAGACGGTTACCCTGAACCTTGGAAACGGTGAGAAACTCTATACCGTCACAGGCATTCTGGAATCGGAGAACGACAGCCGGATTTTCACGGTCTGGATCCCGGAAATTGCCGTGGATACAGGCATCCACCCGGCTCCTTATGAGCTGCGTTTCCGTTTTGAAGGGAGCCAGGTAATGGAGCCGGAAGGGCTTCGCGCAGACATCGAAAGGTTCTTCACAGAAATGGGAATCCCGGCGGACCGGACCTTTTACAGCTCCAGCTATTTTGGAATGGTGGATCTTTATCTGGGAAACGGGATGGAGATCTATGCCCTGTCGGTATTGATTGCTGTCATCTGCGCGATTGTCATCTACAATATTTTCTACATCTCCGTGATGGAAAAAATGCGGGAATACGGGCGCTTAAAAGTGCTTGGAACAACGCCGCAGCAGTTAAAGCGGGTGGTAAAGCGGGAGAGACGCTTCCTGACTGCCCTGGCAGTTCCCCTTGGACTGATTCTTGCCGCAGTGATCGCACGGATTGCTGTACCCGGTTATTGGTCCTGGCGTGACAATATCCAATCCGTAATGGTGATTCTGTTCCTGACGTATGGAATGGTTCTGGCTGCCACCAGAAAACCCTTATCCATGGCAGGAAAAGTATCTGCTATTGAAGCCGTCCGGACCACTGCCTATTCCGGGTATCAGGGACGCAGTAGTTCCAGACAGTTGCACCGCCGCCTGACCATAACCAGACTGGCCCGGATGAATTTCTCCCGGAACCGCAAAAAAGCTTCTGTGACGGCTCTGTCCTTAAGCCTGACCGGGATTCTGCTTCTGTGTATTTCCGCCTACGTAAATTCGGTGGACGTAGAGGAAATGGCCCAGTCCCAGTTTGGAGACAGGAGCCAGTACCTTTTACAATATGAAGACTACGCAGGCCGGGAATTTTATGAGATGCAGAAAGATAATCCTTTGGGACGGGATCAGCAGAACAAGCTTGCTGCTATCCCGGATGTGGACTATGTCACGGCATACGGCATGGCTTGCGTGGAAATCCCTGCCATCAGCGAGATCCCGGGCAACCGTGAACATGAGGCCTTTATCGTCAGAGGAATTGACCAGGAGGATATGGCGAAGATGTATGCCGGCGGAGCAGTTCTTGAGGGGACCGCAGATTACCGTCGGTTGGCGGAGGAGAACGGGATTTTGGTCTGTCCGGCCGGCCGCGCACTGAAAGAGATTTACAAAACCGAGTATCATGTTGGGGACGTCGTTACCGTTTCTTGTTACAACGGACAGACGAAGACCTATACCGTGATGGGCATTGTCAAAGATGTTATAATCGGCAGCTCGACCCATTTCTTTATTCTGCCCGAGGAAGAACTGGGTGTCCTTTATCCGGAGATTTCGGATTTTACCGGCTATGTGAATGTTCATACCGGGCAGGACAGCGGACAACTGCGGCGGGCGGTATTCGGCGTCGTGTCGGATGAGCGGGTGGCGGTTTCCGGACTGAATGATCGAATAGCCGAAGTGGAGGCTGGCATGCGGGGAGAAATGACCCGGCTCTACAGCATTCTGGTCTTTATCTTCGTATTTGCCCTGATCAATCTTACCAATACACTGATCACTAATCTCCTCACCCGCCAGCAGGAGTTTGGCGTATTCCAGTCCGTTGGCATGAGCGGCCGCCAGCTGACCCGAATGCTGTCCCTTGAGTGCCTGTACTATGTGGGGATTACGCTGCTTGTGACCCTGACGGTGGGAACGGCGTGCAGTCTGGCGGTGTGCAGGGTTCTTTATAAGACCGGTATTTTCGGGGAATTGACTTATCATTTCCCGGTGTTCCAGGTACTGGTGTTTGCGGCTGCGCTGCTTCTGGTACAGGCGGTATTCTCGGTCTGTGCGGTCCGTTATACCGGAAGGCTTTCCCTTGTGGAGCGGATCAGGGCGGCGGACTGAATTCTTTTCGTATGAAACAGAGGTATTACAGCCAAAGGAGAGAAACGAATATGACATGGCCTTTTGAGAATGACACCAGCGCCGTTATTAAAAAATTAGCGTCTGCTCAATTAAAGAAAGAGCATTTGAAGAAAATTTTTACGATTATTGCAATTTCATTGGCAACATTTTTGATGGCGTCCGTATTGCTCCTGGTTTCTGGAATTATTACAGTGAACCAAAAGGGAGGCAATAACATTACGGGTTCCTATCATGCGCTTATTTCCGGCATAGAAAAAGAACAATATCAGAAATTGGCTGATGATGTGCGGGTGGATTTATGCGGATTCACAGCTTCCATTGGCAGTGTGAAATCTGGAAATGACCGTCTTAATATTTCGTATTCCAATAATGATACACTTATATTAAATGGGTTGTCTGTTGACCAGGGGAAAATGCCAGAGAAAGCAAATGAGATCTTGATTGAACAGGAATACTTAATCCGGCAGAAGATAAATGCTAGAATAGGAGATACCATCCGGCTGCCAGACCCAAACAACGGCGAAGAAAAATCCTTTCTTATAACGGGATACTTGAAAACAGGGGCGAAAGGCACTGACCGTTCCTTATATGCGGCTATGGTTTCTGAAGAATACTTCTTAGAAATGGATGGATGGGATAACTTTTCACCGGCAGTAATGCTCCGTGTAAATTTAGATGCGGGCTCTGGGGATGTAAAAAACTTGATATCACAGATAGTGGCTGATGCAGGCTGTAAAGCGGCTCCTTCTTATAATGAAGCGTATCTGAACCTTAGCCGGCCTTCGGCATTGATGGTTCTGGCGGCGGTTGCCGGGCTGGTTGTTATCGTGATCGCTGGTGTTTTGGTTATATACAACATTTTTTATATTTCCATTATCAATTCAATTAAAGAATATGGACAGCTCCGCACAATAGGGATGACAGCAAAACAGATTCAAAGACTTGTTCTCAGGGAGGGGACTTTGTTGATGTTACCTGCAATTCCTATTGGACTGATTGTGGGAATTGCAGTGGCTTATCTTTTAATTCCGCATGGATTTGAATTATGGAATGTGCTATGGATATGCCCGATTGTTGTTGCGTTAACTTATGCCACTGTGCGCCTGTCCATCAAAAAACCTGCTAAAATAGCTGCGGCCGTTTCACCCATAGAGGCTTCCCGCTATGAACAAAATAACCAACCAAAATGTAGACATAGGCAGCACAAGCTTACACTGGGGTCTTTGGCAGTAAATCAGGTTTTGCGTTATAAGAAAAAGAATATACTGACAGTCGCCTCTCTTGTCCTGACTGGCGTTTTACTGTTAGGTTTGTCTTCTGTCCTTTCTTCTATCAATGCAGAAGATATGTCTTTATCCGGGTTTGCAAGGGGACAGTTCGTTTTAAGGATCTCAAATCAGGAGCTGATGGAAAATCCTCTGGAGATTTTGCAGGAATCAAGTCCTTTTACGGAGGAAGTGGAAAAAGAACTCTCGCAATTATCAGGTGTGCAAAAGATTATGAACGATCAGCACCTACCAGTTTCCTATGATCTGCAGGCGGTGGAATCAGATGCAGAAATTGTAGGATTTGAGAAAGCAGATATGGCTTTGCTGCAAAGCTGTCTCTTAAATGGAAACCTATCAGATTATAAGCAAATGGTATCTAAGAATCAGATGATTATTGGCAGACCGAATGACTTTGAGAAGTATTTTGGTATTTATCCAGAAGCCGGTTCGTCTGTAACGCTAAAGATTTTTGATGGGCAGCATACGAAGAATCTGGAATTTGAGATTGCGGCAGTTCTTGACGAAAGTAAAATTGGAAATCATGGCGATAAAATAGATATGCTGTTATTGCCGGTTGATTCCATGCAAAAAATCGCACACAGCAATCTGACATATCAGTATGTGATTCGTGTAGAGGATTCTTTTGAACAGCAGGCAGAAAATGAAATAGACCAGATTGTATCAGATAACCCGCGGCTGAGTGTGGATTCACTTTCTGCTGCGATTGCCCAGAATGAAAACTTCCTGCAGGGGACACAGTTAGCCCTTGCGATAGCCATTGTCTTGATTGGCTGTTTTTCCGTGATGAATTTGTTGAATACAACTTTGACGGGAATTATCGTAAGGCGCAGGGAATTTTCTCTCATGCGTTCCGTGGGAATGTCCCAAAAACAATTATCCGTGATGGTTCATAAAGAGGGACTGATTGTAGTCGGCATGGGACTTGTATTATCTGTGATAATTGGTGGAGGAATTGGATATGTTCTTTGCTCATTTTTGAAAAACAGCCTGATGAACTATTTGAATTATCAATTTCCATTTGGTATTACAATCTTGAACTGTGCGATTATTATTTTATGTAGTGTGCTGATTACAACAGGGGCCTTAAA
>CAYXKS010000274.1:0-1536 GCA_964465725.1 uncultured Bacteroides sp.
ATCATGACTCCCATGACTACGCCTGCCACAAGCCAGATCAATGTATATTTCAGTTCCAGCATTTTCCTCTTCAGATAATAGAGGATAATGATAAAGTAGCAGACAACAGCAATAGAAAGCGTGATCTGCAGATTTTGTGGAATCATTTCTGCCTCCTGACTCCGAAGCTCAGTCTCCGGATCAACATCGCCAAAGTCACCTTAAACATATAGTAAACCGATTTTTTCAGCGTGATGGAACTGATTCCGCCTTCCCGCTCCCGCATAACTACCGGATACTCCCTGATCCTCCCTCCGTGAACCGCCGTAATGATCATCGCCTCCGGTTCAGGATAATCCGCCGGATAATCCTGTGAAAAGATTTGAATGAACCGACGGTTTACGAGACGGAAACCGCTGGTAATGTCCTTCACTTTCACACCGGTCAGAAACCATCCCAGAAAGCTCAGAAACCGAATACCGACTCTGCGGATTCCAGAAGACTGAAACCCTTCCTTTTCCACAAAACGGGACCCAATCACACAATCTGCCTGTTCCTCTTCCATGCACCGGATCATACCTTCTAAAAAGCTCACATCATGCTGTCCGTCGCCGTCCATCTGAACCGCCATATCATAGTCATTATCCCAGGCATAGCGGTAACCGGTCTGAACCGCTCCCCCGATTCCCATATTGACCGGCAAATGCAGAACCTCATAGCCTTTGTTTTGACACACCTTCTTCGTCCGGTCCGTCGATCCGTCATTGACAATGACATAATCGTACTGAGGAAAATTTGTTATTAAATTATCGGCAACCTTCTCGATACTATCCTCTTCATTGTAAGCCGGGATAATGATCAAGATTCTTTTCGACCTATCCATTTCATTAACCAGTTCTTTCCGTATATTTTCCAAAACTGCAGAAGCAGCAGGAAATAAATCATATAAAAAATTCCAAAATTATATACCAGATATCTCTGCTGTCCAAAGAACACAAGAGAAATGATCAAAACCATCACCAGGTTCGTCCCCAGAACAGCCGACATGAACTCCGCATAAGCTCTATCCACCTTACGATCCACATATGCCCAGATCATAAGGCCGATTGCTGAAAGGTACAGAAAAAGCGTGACAATATGGCATAACAGATATATTTGCTCTATCTGGAAGAATACTGTACAGATAAAAGCCTGCGGCAACAGCATCAGAGTGTGGTACAAAAGCCTATCCCAATGCGCCTTGACCAGCGTTATCCCTATTGCCATCATGTTCGCGCTCCGAAAAGCTGCATAATCGCCGCGCTGGTTTATTTCCGGCTTATCCGCATAGTATTCTATCTGTGCATAGAAACATTCGCCGCCAACAGAGCCGATTCCGCCTACAATATCCTTCCACATCCACAGTCCCGGTCTGGCATAGACATATCGACGTTTCGACTGATCCGCCACATCATACAGATACAGATACAGCTCCCGCATCTGGTCATCCTCGAAAAGCTGGTAGTCCTCATAATCAGCCTCATACATACCTCTGGAAAAGATAAGCGAGGTGTACTG
>CAYXKS010000274.1:1636-5005 GCA_964465725.1 uncultured Bacteroides sp.
CCTGCTCCATTGCTTCCAAACGCTGTAACCTCTGTGTATACCTGCTCAGACTCTGTTGATAAATAATACTGATCCTGCTCGTGCACCAGACACCTGCAAGACTGATTATCAGGCATCCCGCCGTGCCAAGAACCAACCGTACCGGCCACCGACATCTTGAATTCCATGCCTCCCATGTCTTTTCGGCATTTTCCTGCCTGTCCCCACTCACCCGACGTCTTCCCTTCTGTCCAACAAGCACAATATAGAAGAAAATCACCCCGCAGACTCCAAACAAAATCTGAAGCTGCGACCGGGTTGCCGCCAAAAACAGCGTAATCAGAAACAGAAAAACCACATCACGAAGGCTTTTCTCCCAAACCGCTTTCAAAAGAACCGCCATAAACAAATAAAAGGCAGCGTACGCAATTCCTTCCGTCACGATTTCCTGTGTAGTCATCGCATCCGGCATGTCCGTCGTAAAAGGCAGGAGCGAAAGCAGATAAATAATATAAGACTCCAGGTAATTCAAATCAAACCGTGTACGCAGCATTTTCGTAAATATGATCAGGCACAGACATGCAAAAACCGACTGTTCTATAACTACCGCCTGCAAATAAATATTTTCTCCGAACAACAGCCTGTTCATACGCAGAAACAGCGGATAAAGAGGCATGACACCCTCCACATATCTCTCCATATTGAGATAGCTTCCGCTGTCATCAAACAAAACATAACTATCCGCCCCAACCAGCAAAAAAGCTGCCATGGCAATAAGTGCCAGAGACACGAAGAACAAAATCTCCCGCGTCTTGTCATCCATCCGTATTCTGTTATTCAATCCCAGCCTTTTCACCATTTTTTCCATTCCCAAAACCTTTACCCTGAAAAGCCAGTCTGTCATGGTATAAGCCTTTCCGTCTTTCTGTACAGATTCGCTTCTGACTTGATTTATACGTTCTCATGGGCTAAACTGTTACTCTTCCGGACCGCTTTGTTCCCCGAACACTTCTTCCTTCCTCTTCTCGACTACTCTACCGCCCTCCACCTCATAAATCATATCTACATTCCGGATTGTAGTCAATCTATGGGCAATGATAATCATTGTCTTTGTCCCCTGCAGATTCTCAACAGCCTCCATAACTGCTGCCTCCGTATCGTTATCCAATGCCGAAGTTGCTTCATCCAAAACCAGTATCTCAGGATCATGGTACAATGCCCTGGCTATTCCGATGCGCTGTCTCTGACCGCCGGACAATCTAACGCCCCTGTCTCCCACAAAGGTATCCAATCCGTGTGGCAGGCTATTGATAAACTCTGTAAGTTGTGCTTTTTCTACCGCCTCCTGAACCGCCTTTACGTCAATTTCCGACTTCTTGACGCCAAATGCTATGTTGTTACAAATCGTGTCATCCGACAGATAGATTACCTGTGGAATATAGCCTACCTGGGAATGAAATGTCCTGGGTTTTTCATGAATGTCCAGATCATCAGCCATAACCCTTCCCTGCTGCGGTTCGAGCAGCCCCAGTATAATATCTACCATGGTAGTTTTTCCCGCGCCTGACGCGCCGATAAAGGCCGCCGTTTTTCCTTTCGGTATCACAAAATCAGCATCCATGATCACGGCCTCTTCTACATCCGGATAATGATAGGTCACATGCTCCACTCGGATTTCTTTCTTCAGATTCCACGGCTCTACCACTTCATGATCCTGATGTTCCACATAAGCTTCGATCTCCGTCAAGTCATGATAGACCAGATCTACCGACGGAAGCGCATACAAAATACTGGTTGTGTATTCATTGATCTTACCCACGCTGGGCATCAGCCGCAGGGCTGCCACCGCGAAGACCGCCAGCTGAGGCACATAGTAGATGATATCCGCCTCTCCGAAAACCATCTTGATAATAATCGCTATCAGAAGTCCTGACATGCAAACAGCTTCCACAATATATTTAGGCAGAATAGAAATCACTCTGCTGATTCGGAGGCCCCTGGCAAACTTTGCATAATAGTCCTGATATTCATCGATAAAATACTGCTCTCTGTTCAGAATCTTAATTTCCTTGATGCCGCCCAGAGACTGATTCATCCATTGAAAAATCATCCCCCTGTATCCCTGATTCTTCTGCCCAAGCCCTCTTGCGTACTTCTTGGTGATAAAGAAAAATAACCCGACACACAGGACAAGCAGGACAAGTATCACAACCGTAATGGATTTACTCACAATCATCAAAAATATCCCCAGCACCGAACAGGTTACGACCTCCGTAATCAGCTCAAAGGAGTACAGGATAACCTGCATGAACTGGCTCGTATCCTCCTGCAAGCTTCTCTGCAGTGTTGCGATATTCTTATTCAGATGGAAGGTATAGGGCTCCTTCATATAAGTCACAAGCAGTCTTGTAGAGAGATTTTTCTGTGTATTGTAAGAGAACTTGAACATCAGGCTTCTCTCGAGAATCAGATAAACATTCTTCACGATATAAACAATGATAATGCATACGGACAGAAACATGAGAAATCCCTTATTATCCTGAAAACCGAATGTATCATAAACCAGTTTCAGATACCATGTCTTCTGAATCGTCTCCTGATTCATAATAATATTTACAAAAGGCGTAAAAACAGAAACACCCAGCAGCTCCAAGAAGCTCCCGATAATTACCGCAAACAGCAGAACCGCTATTTTTTTCTTGTCCTTTTTACTGAAAATATAGCCAAGTTTATGAACCAGACTCTTCATTCCTATGTTCTCCATGCTTTTTCTCTTTATATTTGGTACTATTCACAGCCAATACTTACTGGAATAATGCCTTACTTAAATTGCTATGTGAATTGTGATCGCTGATCTTTCGTGCCGGCACGCCTGCCCACGTCGTTCCCGCTTCCAAAATGTCCTTTGTGACAACGGCGCCGGCGCCCACCGCCACATCGTCTGCAATCCTGACGGCGCCTACTACCTTGGCTCCAATCCCAAAAAAGCAATTATCACCGACAACTGCCGCGTCATGGCTTCCTCCGTCAGCCATAATCACAACGCCCTCCAACAAACGGCAGTTCTTCCCGATCTTTGCATTGGCATGAACTCCCAGCATGCCATAGTGGGGAATCGCAAGTCCTTCCTCAAATACATTGGGAGAAATGATAAATCCCAGCCGTATGCTCATCCTGTGAAAGCGGAATTTATAAAACTTACGGATAACGGTCGCCAGGATACCTTTTTTGCAGTTCGTATAATACTCTATTTTGCGAAGAAGAATTTCATATTTCCATGTCTCATCGCCGAAAAGTTTTGGTTTCTCGTCCGCCGCTTTTCCCAATGCAAGCTTATCCTGCTTTAAATAATATTTAAATTTCTCTTTACTGTCTATCATCTCTTCACCG
>CAYXKS010000275.1:0-5002 GCA_964465725.1 uncultured Bacteroides sp.
CCCTCGCGGAATACTAATCGTGAATAGTAACGGTTTAAACACAGCTTCTTACTCCATCTGACGTTCCCAAAACGCCACGGCATTGTCGATCCACCCTTCTGCAACTGTTCCTTCCCCCAGCCCAAAACCGTGGGGAAGGCCCTCAAATATCTCGATCTCCGCATCCGTCCCCTGGCGCTTAATCCTGTTGATCCTGTCTTCCATAGTCCGGTAAGATGCAATTCCGTCACGGGTTCCCACGCAGTTGTAGGTCGGTGGCTCTGCCCCCGTAACCTCAGACAATCCCGTGTATTGCATAATCACTGCCGCCGGCTGAGGGTATTCGTCTTCTCCGAATGCTTCCGTCCCATAAGTGCCGAGCCACGCTGCCATCCTGGCACCTGCGGAAGCTCCCCACAGGGAGTAGTCTGACACATCCACCTGCAGTGCATCCGCGTTTTCATGGACAAACGCAATCGCTCTGGCCAGGTCCTCACAGGCTGTCTGCGCGTTAGGACGATAAATCAATACAAAGGCATTGTATCCTTTCTTTGAAAGCTCCAGCGCATGGGGAAAACTGTCCTGCATAGCCCCTACATAGGCAAAACCGCCACCCGCATTACAGAACGCCACTTTTCCGCCCGGCTCTCCCCGAAAAAAGAACAACCCGGTATCCTCCTTCCATGGGTCCGCCGCCTTTTCTTCCTCTGTGTAGATATCATAAAAAACCTGATTTCCTTCTGCCGCCTGCTCTCCCAGGCAATTTATGATTTCTACCGTCTTATCGGGATTGATATAACTATACCAGATCAGGATATCACCCACATCCTCCAGCGTCAGCCCATCGTTGACCGTCCTGTCCACCGGAAAAATCAATCTGCCGTACCCTTCGAAGACCGGATTATCGATCACATCCTGGACTTTTGTTTTACGGTCTACGGATATGAATTTATTTCCTCCCTTCTGACTGTTCCCACTGTTCTCTTCGAAGAGAGTTTCGTCTTTTTCTAACGTTTCCATCTGTTCCATGTCACTTCCATGCTCCAGTTTTCTGTCGTCCAAAGCTTCTATATTTCTATTATTGCCAGAAGAATCCTCATTTTTTCCACACGCGCTCAAGACAACCGCCACACAAATACACATCCATATCCAGCCTGATAATTTTAAAACACAACACCGTCTCATTCTGTCCTCTTCCCCGCTTGCCTTTCTGACCGCTTCACCCTTTGATTATGTTTCCTCATATTCCGGAGCGATCCGATTTCTGGTCCTCAAACCTCTGAGATCATCTCATATAAGTTATAGTTAACGACATTAAAAATTTCATTTTCGGCCTTACAGAAGTTTCCGTATATGGTTCCTGCAAGAGTCGGAAACAGAAATCTGTTATGTCGTTTACTATATATTATAAAAAAAACGAAACCCCAGCAGAAGTCTCGTTTCGTTATGCAGTATATACCAAAAGGTTGTAACTTGAAATCATCAAGGAATCAGCATTACCAGTGTTCCCGCCACAATCATGAACAGACCTGCAAGAGCTTTCCTTGACAATCGCTCGCTAAATACAAAATAAGAAAAAACAACTGTCACTACAATACTGAGCTTGTCAATAGGGACAACCACACTTGCCAAGCCATCCTGCAACGCCCTGTAATAACAAAGCCACGACGCTCCGGTGGCAAGCCCCGACAGGCATATAAAACCGAGTTCTTTTTTCGGAACTTCCTTTATCGTGTGCTGCCTTCCCGTCACAAACACCATCAACCATGCCATAATCAGTACAACGGCTGTACGAATTGCCGTACCAAGGTTGGATTCCACCCCGGCAATCCCGATCTTGCCGAGAATAGACGTCAGACTCGCAAAGATGGCCGAACCTAAAGCGTAGAAAAACCAGCCAAACCCTTTTCCTGTATTTTCGGCATCCGACTTTTTCTTCTCGATCATCAGAAATGTACCCACGCCGATCAGGACAACCCCTGCCGCCTTGGATAGACTGATCGCTTCACCCAAGAAAAGGAAAGCAAGCAAAATCGTAAGAATGACGCTGGACTTATCAATAGGAACCACCTTGTTGATATCGCCAATCTGCAATGCCCTGAAATAGCAGAGCCATGACGCTCCGGTGGCGAGTCCCGACAGAACAAGAAACAGCCATGTCCTGCCATCAATCGCTCCAATCTGTGACTGTGAGCCTGTGATGAACACCATCAGCCAGGAAAATAATAAAACCACTATCGTTCGAATTGCCGTGGCCACATTAGAATCCGTTTTCCGGATTCCACACTTCGCCAGAATAGATGTAATCCCGGCAAACAGAGCTGAACCAAACGCAAATAAAATCCACATACTTCTTACCCCCTGAACCGTTGTCCTGCGCTACAGATTATTTCCATACTCCTTTCTAATTTTACCACAATCTGTTGATATGTACAGTAACAGTTGCATTGTCTTACACAAATACAATATCCCTCAAAAAATTTACTTCTTTGGGTCGTAAATGCGCAGTTAATGCGCATTTCGACTGTGAACAGTAACATCTGGATTCAGAATAAAGATAAGCATCAACTTCACCGCTTCTCCTGAATACTAATATAACAGCTTATTTCCTTTCTCACATATCTCATAGATCTCATCATACTTCGCCTCAATCAACGGCGTAATCTTTTCCGTCTGCTTCGCCGCAATCTTCTTATAAAAAAAATATGGAAATATCCACCCCAGAAATCCCGGTATGGCAAGCAGAGTGCATAAAATATAATGCGGCGGCTGCGCTGTCACCGCAAACGTAGAACATGCCATAAATGCGGTTCCGATCATCCCAAGGATGATGGCGCTAGCAGTTGCCGCGGATGTTTTCCTCTGTTCCAGCGTCTGTATCTGAGAAATACATGCCTCGAAGTTCCTCTGCAACCTGGTCAGCTCCGCTTTATTGAGGATCTTACGGTCGCGCCTCAGCCGAAGCAGCGTCTTCTGGGAGCCGCCCGGCTTTCCGCTGATTCCATTATCCGGAAGGCTGTCGTTTATCTCCCATCCGAAATTCTCGTACCCGTCCAGAAGCAGGGAGAGCATATCGTTATCCGTCACTATCTCTTTATATTCATATCCCACATAATTTCTATGTTCCCTTTCCGGAACTACTTTTTTTCTATGTTCTTCCATTTCCTGCTCTCCTCCCGGATTTTTCTGTGACTTCCGCTTTGCTCCACTCACAAAAAAACACCTCGCGCATATCAGCCGTGGATAGTAACCATCCCAACACATTTGCCGCTTATGACAGCCCGCTTTGCTTCTGCTCGGCCACTGGCAGTGTCACGAGAAAAGTGCTGCCTTTTCTCTCTTCACTGGTAACCTGGATCTCCCCGTCCATCAGTTCCAGCACCCGCTTTACCAGTGCCAGGCCCAGCCCGTTCCCCTCCATGGAATGGGAAGTGTCCCCTTGATAAAACTTGTCAAAGATATGCTTTATACTTTCATTTGCTATGCCACATCCTGTATCTGACACCGATACCCTGATATGCTCTGCGTCCGATGTCTGCCGGACCGTGATGGTGCCTCCCTGTCCGGTGAATTTTACCGCATTAGAGAGCAGGTTGTTCCATACAAGCTCCATCAAGCTTGCATCCGCTCTGATCATCGCCGTATCCTCGATATCTGCCTCCAATTCGATCTCCTTTTCCTCGATTGCATCCTCAAACAGAAGAACGCTCTCACACAGCTGCCTGCATACATCATAAGTCTCTGCCTCCGGTATGAGTCTCTGATTTTCCAGCTTATTCATCTTCAGGATATTGCTGATCAGAGAGGAAAGCCTTGACGCCGCATCTTCGATTCCTTTTGCGTATTCCTCTCTCTGCTCCTTGGACGCCTTTCCCGCCCGCAGAAGCTGCGCATAGTTCTTGATAATAGCAATCGGAGTCTTCATCTCGTGGGACACATTGGAGATAAAGTCCGTCTTCAGCGTCTCAATGCTCCCCAACTCCTCCACCATCTTATTGAAATCCAGAATCATGACGTCTAGATAGTCCAGCTTATCCGCCGTATGAATCGTAGGAACATATACGGAAAAATCTCCCTCTGACACTTTTCTGGCCGCTTCCGCCATCTTATGCATAGGCTCCTCGTAAGTACTTCTCATTTTCTGTCTTGTAAAAAGAGTAAGTCCCACCGCCACTATCCCCCAATAAACCATGGGAATGATCGTCTGAGACAGTTCGCTCAAATGAATCCGGTTCATAAATACGAGCAGTCCGGTATGTACACCGGACATTAAGAACAGAATTCCTAAGTAAATAGCAAAAAGAGACGGAGGAAAAAGATTTTCTTTAATTTTCATTTCAGCACCGCCTTATACCCCAATCCTCTCACCGTCACGATCTGGAACCCGTCGCAGTCCGAGAGCTTATCCCGCAGTTTCGTCACATACACATCCACCGCCCGCAGGCTGGTATCGCTGTCCACACCCCAGAACTCATCCATCAGTTGTGCCCTGGAAAAAGTCTTCTTTGGATACGACAGTAGCTTATAAATGATATTAAATTCCCGTGTAGTGAGACTGACCTCTTCCCCGTCGATCTCCGCGCTCATACCATCCGCATCCAGCACCAGATTCCCTACCGTGATCTTCCTCTCCATCTCGATATTCGCCCTGCGAAGCAGCGCCCTGACACGCAGCAGAAGCTCATCCAGCTCGATGGGCTTCACCATATAATCATCAATTCCCAACTGGAATCCCTTCTGTTTCGCGGGCAGGTCATCCCTTGCGGACATGAACAGAATCGGTATCGTCTTGTTTACCCTCCTGATCGCCTGTGCAAACTCAAAGCCGTCGATTTCCGGCATCATAATATCAGAAATAATCAGTTCATAGAGACTGTTGTACATCTCATCATAAGCCTCCCTCGCGTTCAGGCACCCCTTCGCGTGGAACCCGCTGTCGTTTAAATACGTACAGACGATCTGGTTTAATTTCCTGTCATCTTCCACTACAAGGATATTTATCATACTTGCACCTCCATGTCTT
>CAYXKS010000276.1:0-3119 GCA_964465725.1 uncultured Bacteroides sp.
AGAAAATAGAACGTACCTGAAAAGTACCTGATCTGTTTTAAAGAAAATATGCTTTCTGATATCATAGCACATGTCATGCGGATTTGTAAATACGTATTTTAATATATTATTTTTGGAATAGTAACTAAAAACTATTACGCGACCAACCACCAAAAATGCTTGCGGCTTTGGTCGGGGGCGGTTATTTTTATGTCTTGTCAAGACCGCCGCCCGTAACTGATGCGGGTGGCGGTGTAATAGATGCCGTAAAGCAGCAGGAAGAGAAAGAGAGAGACGGCAATGGATTGTAAAGTCCAAAGGATATCCGGAACAACCGGCAGTAGGAAGAAACCCACAAGTATCTGCTTCGTACAGATTGAAATGAAGGCGCTGCTGAGTATCAGCGCTGGAAGAAGAGGAAGCAGAAACAGCAATGACAGGCGGCGGTTGTTCAGCCGGGCAAGCATATATTTGTCCATGCCGAGCTGTAGCAAGATACGATCCTGCGAATGCTTCGTCTGTCGGTCGCCGAGAATCTGCGTGGACAGGATTGCTGCGCCGGCAATTTCCAGTATGGCTGCCAGATAAAAGAGGCAGATCAATATCGAATAGAGATAGTGGAACTCGGCTTTATCCATCCACTTGCCGGAGAGGTAATTGACGGTATCGCCGCGCATGAACATGGTAGGAAGACCGTCGGAAGTGGAGACTGCGCTTGCCCGGTCCAGAGGGACAAGGCCGCTGCATGAATCCATAATATTCTGCAGATCGTCAGGAGTAAGTGGCATTTCTGATACTGCCGCATATATACTGTACACTACAGTCATCTGGCTGACAGCGCTGTCCGGAACGATGATGATATAACCGGAACCGTTTCCGTAACTGTTTGTCTGGGCAAAAGGTTCTGAAAATACTTCGTCTGCGGCAAAGGAATATCCGGCGCATGTAAGGCTGCTTTTCTGCCTGATTAAAGTTTCACAGCTTTCTTTTAATGACGGAACACAGTGCACATAACAACGGGAAGGGGCCAGCGTCAAAGGCTGGTAGCCAAGGAGTTTGCGCAGTCTCAGGTAATCGCTTTGTGCCATGCAGGTATCGTATCGGAATTCTGCAAAAGTATAGGGTGTTCGGCCGGCCTCCTCGACAGCCTGATTATAGACAGAGCGAAAGTCGGTTTTTTCATTGGTATAGATTCTGTAAGTGCAACTCTGGGCGGAGAAGTTGTGCCGGGTGACAGAATCATATTGTGAGAAATCATATAATTCCCCTTTATGCAGGATCATGATATCAAAGGCACCCTCTTTTACATTCTGACTCATTATCAGCCCGATAGCCGTTCCGATTCCTCCGAAGGTTATCGCCAGCATGAACAGGATAGAGAGAATACCCATAAGAGTGCTTGCGGAATGTATTTTGGCGGTAAAGCTGCGGAATGTTACCAGTCTGTGCCGTCTGTATTTCCAATCCGTGCGGTTTCCGAAACAAGCCACGAGAAATGCCGGCACGCTGGTGAAAAAACCAAACAGGAACAAAACCAGCAGAATTGTCCCGATAAGGATGTCATACCCTTCGCCCAGAGGATGAGTTGATATAAGCAAAAAACCGCAGCAGCAGGCCAGAACGGACAAAAGGAAAATAATGACCGCTGAAACTTTGCCGGAAACCAGAGGATTTTCATTTTGTCGGTCGTAGTAAAGCAGGTCGCGAAGCTGTACCCGGAGTATCCATCGCCTGTTTTTCCGGATGGAATACAGGAGCATGCTCAGAAAATAAAGACCTGTCAATCCGATAGCGGGCGGTAAGAAACCAAAATGCAGCAGATAGGGAAGTCCGAACAGATTGAGCAGGACAGCTTCCAGCAGCTGCGTAGACAGTCCCCCGAAAAGGATACCCGGGATGAAAGCAAGCAGACCGATCAAAACATTTTCCCGGAAGATGAGGGTGTTGATCCTGCGGTTCGAAATTCCTGATATCATATATATACTGAATTCCCGGCTGCGCCTTTTGAGCATGTAATTAGTCATGTAGCCGACAAGCCATCCCATAATGAGGATAATCAGTATTGAAGCGGCTATGATCAGATAAGGGAGAATTTCCATATCGGGGAGCGATTTCACCGTATCTGAGAAAAGCAACGCGTTAAAAGCATACATAGCGGACACTGTGCATGCAAGGGTGATGAAGAAGAAAGCGTATTCCCGAAATTGTCGTCTTGTGTTGCGGAGAGATAATTGATTCAGCATGGCATGTCACCTCCCAACAGAGCGAGAACATCCAGGATTTCGTGATAAAATACAGTGCGTGTTTTTTCACCCTTAAGAATCTCGTTGAAAATACGGCCGTCTTTTAAGAAGAGAATACGTTTTGCATAGCTGGCGCTGAAGGCGTCATGAGTCACCATAAGGATGGTTGCTTTCCGCTCCTGATTGAAATCCGACATCGTTTCCAGCAGAATGCGGGAGGCGTGGGAATCCAAAGAACCGGTGGGTTCGTCGGCCATAATCAGCCGGGGATTACAGATCACGGCCCGCGCAAATGCACAGCGCTGTTTCTGTCCTCCTGACACCTGGGTAGGGAATTTGGCCATCGCATCACGGATCAGTAACCGGTCTGCGATACGATGGACGCGGTCGTTGATTTCTTCGGGCGGCAGTTCGGCAATCGTTAAGGGAAGGGCGATATTCTCTTCCAGAGTCAGAGTATCCAGAAGATTGAAGTCTTGGAATACGAAACCCAGGTGGTCCCGGCGAAATGCGGCGAGGTCTTTATCTGCGATGGTTGTGATGTCCTCACCGTCCAGCAGGATATGGCCGGAGCTTACGGTATCAATGGTGGAAATACAGTTGAGCAATGTGGTTTTACCGGAACCGGAGGCGCCCATGATACTGATAAATTCGCCTGGCATTACATCAAAGCTGACCTGATTTAAAGCTTTTGTCATGGCGTTTGGGCTGCCATAGTATTTTTCGATATGCTCTACGTGGAGCAGAGGGGGCTTCTTATTTATCATGATGCCTGTTTCACCATCCTTCTGTTGATAATATGTATGTCTTTTCCTGTGACTTGTCATTATTTTAGCAACAGGCGGTATTGCCTTGTATAGGAATACATTGATTTTATCTAACAGAATTGTAAGAATA
>CAYXKS010000276.1:3219-4959 GCA_964465725.1 uncultured Bacteroides sp.
CGTTTGCTCTTTGGGAAGTGAAGAAATACCGTAGTATATTGTCCCACCGCCGATTCGATCTCTATGCCAATCCCCAGCCTGCTACAGAGCTGATCGCACAGATACAGACCGATTCCCGTGGAATTGTTCCCGACGCGACCGTTGCTTCCGACAAATCCTTTGTCGAAGACGCGGCCACGTTCGCTCTCCTTAATGCCAATGCCGTTGTCAGTGACGGAAAGTGTTATATAGTTCCCATGGTCCTGTGAGATCAGTTCGATGACCGGAGGACGGCTGCCCCGATATTTGACACTGTTGATAATGATTTGATTCAGGATGAAAGTGAGCCATTTCCGGTCGGAATATACGGTGTCGAGGAGTTTTTCTGTGTGAACGCAGGTATTATTTTGTATCAGGAATTGTTTGTTTTGGGCCAGCGCATCCAGCGCGCAGGTTTTCAAAGAAACTTCCGTGATAAAATAGTCTTTTTCTACACTTCCCAGCCGTGCATAGAATAATACCCGTTCAATATTTTGCGAGATAATTTCTGCCTGTGCCATAATCTTTCGCGCAATATCTGATGAAAACAGCTTTGCACTTTCATTTGTACTCTCATTTATATTTCCGGAGGGACGGGAGGCACAGGTTTTGGTGTTTTCGCACAGAAGCTGGATTCCGGTGACAGGCACTTTTATTTCATGGACCCATTGTTCTATAAAGTCTCTGTACTCATCGTTGAGTCGTCTGGACAGAGATACTTCATCTGTCATGGCCTTCAGGGCAGTTTTCATCAGCTGGAAATATATTTTTTCCAGCTCCGATTCGGGAGGAGTTGTTATTTCCGCAGATAAATATTTTTGATCCAGGGAGTTCATTACGGATTTTAAGTACAGAATTCTTTTTCTCTTATGAAGATAGTCAGTCAGGAGTGTTCCGCCGGCTATGCACAGAAAACAGATCCACAGAAGCGTGATTTCATCCGGTTCCAGGCCGAACAGCCACAGAAGCGCTGTAAAGGACAGACCGCCGGTAAAGCAGATCAGCACCGGAATCCTCTTGTCGTTCAGATAATCGATAAAATTCATATCTTATACCCCATTCCCCGCTTTGTCTGTATCAGATCGTCGATACCAAGTGTGCGCAGCTTTTCCCGAATCCGCATGATGTTGACGCTGAGCGTATTGTCATCTATATGAATTTCATTGTCCCACAGATATGTCACCAGGTCCAGGCGTGATGCGATCTCGCCGGAATGACTAAAGAGATAGTGAAGAATCTTTAACTCGGTTTTTGTTATTTCCAGTTCCTGACCGGAATAGGTTAAGGTTCCGGCAACCGGATTCAGGAGGATGCCACGGTATTCCAGATATTCAGGTGGTTTAGCGGGTTGGTTTCTCTTTAGCAAATTATTGATTCTTGCCAGAAGTACGGGAATATTATAGGGCTTCATAATATAATCGTCTCCGCCTAAGGTCAGTGCCTGCAGCTCGTCCATAGAAGTATTCCGGCCTGTGATAAACAGGATCGGAACATCGGAGAAACGACGGACCGATGCGCAGAGGCTGTATCCGTTTTGACCCGGCAAATTGATATCCAACAAGATCAGGTCGGGCGATTGTGCCTTGATCTGCATCAGCGTGTCTGTGAAATCCGTCACAGAAACAGCCAGGAATCCGGCATTTGCCAGAAGTGTTTCCAGCTCTTCCTGGATCAGTTTTTCGTCTTCGATGATTAGGATCTTGTACATGGAATCTCCTTTTT
>CAYXKS010000277.1:0-1628 GCA_964465725.1 uncultured Bacteroides sp.
CCTCCCTCCATAGTCTTGTGTTTTTTGACTCAAACCGCTATAGTAAAATGAGAAAATAAAAAGCAGGAGGTCTCACTTGGATGCTCGCCAAAATCAGCAAATACAGAAACGCTATTATGGGGTTCGCTATTTTGTGGATCATGACCTATCACAGCGGTATTGCTTTCCCACTGCATATCGCGCTACTTTCAAAGGTATCCTCCTATATCCGTTCGACAGGTTTCGGCGGTGCTGATATTTTTATGTTTATTTCCGGTTTCGGTCTGTATCAGTCCCTGTCACACAATTCCAGCTCTGTCGCTTTTTATAAGAAACGTTTACTCAGAATCCTGCCGTTTTATTTTCCTGTTCTGGCCGTATGGCTGCTCTTACATCTGCCTGAGATACCGATGGAAAATCGTTTTGCAACTGTTCTGCTTAATTTCACAGGAGCGGCATTCTGGTTGAACATTCCTCCATCCTTCAACTGGTATATGCCATCCATAATTGTTTTTTACCTGATTACCCCTGTCTTATTCAAATTCATGGGAAAAAGCTGGCGGGAACTCTTGCTGTTATTACTTACTCTCTTTCTGGATCTCTGCTTTCTGGAAAACTATACTATCGTTGCCATTACACGCCTTACCATATTTGTTATCGGCATGATTGCCGGGCGTTACTTCTCAGAAGACCGTGAATTTGGATGGGAAGCAGAAGTGTCCGCCTACGTTACAGGTATCTTCAGTTATATTACATTGTACTATCTGCGTGAATTTGTACCAACCTTGATGTGGCCTTACGGCCTGCACTGGTATCCATTTATTTTCATTGCTCCTGCAGTCATATTCTCTCTGTGCAGACTTTTTTCTCTGCTGAATACTGTATCTGCCGGACGTAAAATCTATTGTGCACTTGATAAGATTGGAAAATATACACTCGAAATTTACCTGATCCACATTGTACTTTTTGACTATCTACACATCGAATCCAGCCTTTTGTGGATTTTAATATTTGCCTTGATGATTGTGTGCGGTTGGTTCTATCACAAATGTATTATGGCGATTGTTGCCAGATTGGTCAATAAAAAGAGTGCCGCTCAATAACTATAATCCTGTCATTTTGCGGCACTCATACTATGAATCTTATTTATAGTTAACGACATTAGAAATTTCGTTTACTATAACTCTAAACCAATACGGCAAATGCTCAGACTGATCCGACTTATCGTTATTTACTGAAAAGCTTCTTCTCCGTCTCCACCGGCTCTTTCGGAAGCACTACCTTATCCAGTTTCCAGATTTCATCCACATACTCTTTGATCGTTCTGTCGGAAGTGAACTTGCCGGCGCACGCCACATTCAGGATCGCGCTTCTCGCCCAGCTGCTCTCATCCCTGTAGGCCGCTTCCACTTTCCTCTGCGCCTCTGCATAAGGCTTGAAATCTTTCAGAATAAAGTACCTGTCAGCCTTATCCGTGCTCAGCGTATTCAACAGAGAATTATATAATGTCCTGAACAACTCAGGATCCTGCGGTGAATATGTGCCGTTGATCAGCTGCATCAGAACTCTGCGCACGTCAGGATCGTTGTTGAAGATCTCGTTGGGATCGTAGCCGCCGTAATTCTCATAGCGGATAACCTCGTCGGAAC
>CAYXKS010000277.1:1728-2849 GCA_964465725.1 uncultured Bacteroides sp.
ATCTCGTTGGGATCGTAGCCGCCGTAATTCTCATAGCGGATAACCTCGTCGGAACTCAGACCGAAGATAAAGGCATTCTCCTCGCCCACTTCCTCCACAATCTCCACATTGGCGCCGTCCATGGTGCCCAGCGTAATCGCGCCGTTTAACATAAACTTCATATTGCCCGTACCGGATGCCTCTTTACTTGCCGTAGATATCTGCTCTGATACATCTGCCGCTGCAAAGATAATTTCCGCATTGGACACGCGGTAGTTCTCAATAAAGACAACCTTGATCTTGCCGCCGATTGCAGGGTCATTGTTTACCACGTCCGCTACAGCATTGATCAGCTTGATCGTCAGTTTGGCATTCCGATACCCTGCCGCCGCCTTGGCGCCGAAGATAAAGGTTCTCGGATAGAATTCCATATCCGGATGATCCTTCAGTTCATTGTACAGATACATCACGTGCAGAATATTCAGCAGCTGTCGCTTGTACTCATGCAGCCTCTTCACCTGTACGTCGAAAATGGAGCGGGGATTTACTTCAACACCATTGTGCTCCAAAATATATTTTGCCAGACGGACCTTGTTCTGATACTTGATATTCATGAACTCCTGCTGTGCTTTCTTGTCGTCCGCATATATCTTCAATCTTGAGATCTGTGGCAAATCAGTGATCCAGTCATTACCCACATGCGCCGTCACCCAGTCAGCCAGAAGTGGATTCGCATGCAAAAGAAAACGTCTCTGGGTGATACCATTGGTCTTATTATTGAACTTCTCGGGCATCATCTCATAGAAGTCTTTTAATTCCTGATTCTTCAGAATCTCTGTGTGCAGTCTCGCAACACCGTTGACTGAATATCCTGCCGCGATGGCAAGATGAGCCATCTTTACCTGGCCGTCATAAACGATCGCCATCTTACGGATCTTCTCCTGATTCCCCGGATATTTCTGCTCTATCTGAATGATAAACCTGCGGTTGATCTCCTCCACGATCTGATAGATACGAGGCAGCAGTCTGGAAAAAAGCTCGATCGGCCACTTCTCCAGCGCTTCCGACATGATCGTATGGTTGGTATAGGCACAAGTCTTCGTGGTTACTTCCCATGCCTCTTCCCATGTCAGGAAATATTC
>CAYXKS010000277.1:2949-4871 GCA_964465725.1 uncultured Bacteroides sp.
CGCATAAGATACCGCCTGGAAGATCTGCTGATCCGTAGCCTCTTCAAGGCTCTTCCTGTAAAGTGTCTTCACATTGTACAGGACGCTTCTCTTGAAAAGCTCTGCATCAAAAGTTGGTGTTGATGTCTTCTTTGCCATTTATACGCCTCCTCGTCTGCTAAATCTTTTGTCATATTTGTGCCCTATATTATCCCTTGCACAAACAATACATGAACCATTTCAGAAGAATCAGCCGAAAGCGATTCTTCAAGACGGGCCCTGCCCATCTTACGACACATAGATTTTCTCTGATGGCATCCTTTGACGCCTCAGAAAATCTTTTCGTCTTTTTCACACTTCTACATTATATCTCGTATTTGTGGTTTTGACTATCAGCAATCTGCTTAAATTTTCCATGTATTGTCAGTGTTATTCTTGTTCAGACCGGGGTTTTCTCCGTTGTTTGATGTCAGATTCGGCGTCAGGTACCTGTATCCGGCACCTGACGCATATTTTCTGATCCACCCTGTCTACATCGTCTTCTCCACCGCGATCGTCACTTTCTCGCCGTTGACGTTCCATTCTTTGGATACTGCCAAATCTTCTTCCGTCACAATGGCATCCGCAAGCACCTTCGTGGAAATCGCCTCTGCGTTCTTCTGTACGATTCCGGCCACCTTATCATTGCCGTTGATGGAAACTTTGATGTGATCCATCACCTCGAAATCCGCTTCCTTACGCATGGTCTGGATCT
This sequence comes from uncultured Bacteroides sp., assembly GCA_964465725.1. Classification (GTDB taxonomy): domain Bacteria; phylum Bacillota; class Clostridia; order Lachnospirales; family Lachnospiraceae; genus UBA3282. Next base: position 3,683 of record CAYXKS010000277.1, read on the forward strand.
TGCTGATCACTTCATACATAAAGCCTTCCTCAATCAGTTCCTCAGACAGGTTCGTATCCAGCACGACAGTGACACTGTTGTCAGCTTCCGATACATAGCCTTCCTTCTGTGCCATCTCGATCAGCAGGTCTTCTTCCGCCAGTGCGATCTCCGCACCGTTTACTTCGAATCTCAACACGCCCTGCGCTTTCAGTTCTTCCATAGCCTTCGTGCCGTCCACGGAGCTTAAATACTCTCTGATACCGCCAAGCTGCTTACCGTATTTCGGTCCCACCGTCTTAAGCTGCGGCTTGAAACTGTAACTTGTGAACGAAGATACATCATCACGGAATACGATCTCCTTTACGTTCAGCTCCTCTTTGATGATCTCCTGATAGAAATCGCTCAGTTCGTGTTCCGCCTTGACAAACATGGTTCCGATAGGCTGACGGTTCTTGATGTTCGCCGCATTGCGCGCCGCACGTCCCATAACGACGATCTTCAGCACCTCATCCATATCCTCTTCCAGCTTCTTGTCAATCATCTTTTCATCTGCAGCCGGGAAATCGCACAGATGGATACTCTCCGGCGCGTTCTTGTCGATGCTCCTGACAAGGTTCAGATAAATTTCCTCTGTCATAAAAGGAATCATCGGCGCCGCACATTTGCAGATCGTGACAAGCGCTGTATATAACGTCATGTAAGCATTGATCTTATCCTGCTCCATGCCCTTCGCCCAGAAACGCTCACGGCTTCTTCTGACGTACCAGTTGCTCATCTCATCCACGAAATCATCCAGGACACGGGACGCCTCCGGGATCCGGTAGTTGTCCAGATTCGTGTCAACCTCCGTGATAGCCGTATTCAGCTTGGACAGAAGCCATCTGTCCATAGCAGGGAGTTTATCATATTCCAAACTATACTTCGTCGCATCGAAGTTGTCGATATTCGCATACAATACGAAAAATGCATAGGTATTCCACAGTGTACCCAGGAACTTACGCTGTCCTTCCTGCACCGCCTTGCCATGGAAGCGGTTGGGCAGCCAGGGCGCGGAGTTGATATAGAAATACCAGCGGATCGCATCAGCGCCGTAAGTCTCCAGCGCCTCGAAAGGATCCACCGCATTGCCCTTACTCTTACTCATCTTCTGGCCGTTCTCGTCCTGCACATGTCCCATAACGATCACGTTCTCGAAAGGCGCACAGTT
>CAYXKS010000278.1:0-4843 GCA_964465725.1 uncultured Bacteroides sp.
CGTATCTCTTCCCCGCTGACTCTGCCCGCTTCATAGTCCGCCCTGACACGCTCCGGATAACCGCAGCCCATCTTCACATCATTTCCGGCCTTGATCTCGATATACTGCTCTGCATGGTTCCACCAGTCTGTTGTCACCATGCCTCCAAAGCCCCATTCATCACGCAGGATCCCTGTCAGCAGTTCCGCCTGCTCAGAATCGCGGTGCCCGTTTATGATATTGTAGGAAGACATGATCGTCCATGGATCAGACTCTTTTACGGTGATCTCGAAGCCCTTGAGGTAAATCTCGCGCAACGCCCGTTCCGACACGCGGGAATCGCTTTCAAACCGGCAAGTCTCCTTATTGTTTACCGCAAAATGCTTCACCGAAGCCGCAACCTTTTTCGATTGGATTCCCCGAACCATGGCGGCTCCCATCTTACCGGCAACCAGCGGATCTTCCGAATAATACTCGAAGTTTCTTCCGCACAGTGGGCTTCTGTGAATATTCATCGCCGGCGTCAGCCATACGCCGATATTGTTTTCCACAACTTCCTCCGCTCCGGCGGCGCCGACCTTTTCCACAAGATCAGTGTCCCAGGTGCACGCCAACAGTGTTGCACAGGGGAACGCCGTTGTATTCACGCCGCACTGAGGATTGATGCGCAGTCCTGCAGGTCCGTCCGCCGTCATAACATTGGGCACACCGTATTCCGGAAGGTTGCCGAACCCAAAGGTATTGGCCACACCGGTGTTGGGCTGTCCGCACAACAGCTGGATCATATCGTCTATGGTAAGCTGATCCATGAACTCTTCCATTGTGCAGCTTCCTTCCGCCACTTCCGAGAACATGCGTTTTTCCGCTGGTCCCCAGGGCATTATGCCTTTGCGCGCAAGAACATCCGGTGTACGTGCTCCATTTTCCTCATCCCATTTGGAAATGCACACTGCATCCGGGTTCGTGGGAAGAGCTTCCATCGTACCGTCGGAAAGCATACGCTCTTTCAGCATGTTCGGTACGCACTTCGCCGAAAGCTGTTCCACAACCTGATCCTTATCCAGTACCTTTCCCTCCGGAATCTCTACCGCATCGCGCACACTGCCGCCAAGCCACAGCTTATATTCGCCCTTCTCCAACACATAAGCAGATTTCTGCACTTTACCCAGATCATCATAAGACGCCATCTGCTCCCATGACACTGTAAGCTTCATGTACTGCGCCTCCCCCGGCTGCAGGAGGCGTGTCTTCTTATATGCCTTGAGTTCCTTCGCCGGTTTGCCGAGTCTTCCCTGCGGTGCGCTGACATACAGCTGTACGACCTCGCGTCCCGGCCTGTCGCCTGTATTTCTTACAACACAGTACTCTTCCACCCCGTCTCCTGTCCATTCCGTTCTGATATGCTCTGTCTCAAATTCCGTGTAACTGAGACCATAACCGAAGGGATAGTTGACCTTCTGCGCCGCATCCGGAATCGTCTCGAAATAGCGGTACCCCACATAAATATCTTCCGTATACTCCGCATAGTAGATCGAATCATGAAAATTCCGGGAGGAAGGGTAGTCCGCAAGCTTTTTCGCAAAAGTATCCACCAGCTTACCGGAGGGCGTCACATCGCCGCAGAGAATATCCGCCGCTGCAAGCCCGCCTTCCATGCCTCCCTGCCATGCCATCAGCACTGACTGGATATGCTCATCTTCCTTAAACCATTCGGAATCTACAACACCGCCCACATTCAAAACAACGATCACCCTGGGGAAATTCGCGGTTACCGCTTCCACCATCTTCTTCTCTTTCGCGGAAAGATAGAAATCTCCCTGGTCAAAGACCTGTGCTGCCCTCGTCAGGAACCTTTCTTCCCCTTCCTGAAATCTGGCCTCCAGGCTTTCTTTCTGCTCCTCGTTCTCCACCGTCCTGTCCCAGTTTTCACCGGAAAAACGACAGATTGTAATAATCGCCGTATCTGTGAAAGCCCTGGCTCCGGTCAGAAGCTTCTCCGGTATCTCAGGCTCCTCGGTGAGACCAGGTACGACTCCTTCCCCGTACTGCCTCTTCACTTCCTCCTCATAAAACTTTGCCAGCGGTCCGTAAACCTGAACCTTTCCTTCCTTCTCCTTGCAGCGCATTCCTTCCAGAAGGCTTCTGATATAAGCCACGGTGACATCTCCGCTTCCACCACCGCCCTTCACATAGTCTGCGCATCCTTTTCCAAACAGCGCAACCTTAGCCCCTGCCGGAAGCGGAAGTGTCTTCTGCTCATTCTTCAGAAGTACCATTCCTTCCGACGCCGCTCTGCGTGACAGCTCGATATGTTCCTTCCCTCCTGTCACATGTTCCCCGTTCGCCCCTGCCGGAAGACACGGCTGATAAAAAAATCTTGTCCATTTGTTCATGAATTGTTCACCCTCCTGTTATTTATTCCATCTCATTCTTCCACACGTTCCTTATTATACACAATATTCCCCAGCTTTCCGTCCAGACGGCCGCCGCCCATTTCCATCGCCTTCGCAATAAATGCCTTCTTTCCCATAAAATCAAACGGCAAATCATCCACGTTTCCGCTTTTAATATCCTCGCAAACCTCCAGTACTTCATCGATCAGCTCCACCGGATAATCCCTTCCAGGTCCATGGGACAAATAGATACGGTCAAACTTACCCGCTGTCTTCCTCTTCAATGCATGCAGATTCTTTTCATATGTACTGAGACCTGTGCAGTAATCGTCGAACAGGAACGTAAAGGTATTGCAGGCATCCCCGGTAAGAAGAGCGCGCTCCTCGCGAATCAGCATACATGAGCTTCCTTTCGTATGTCCCGGACAGGAATAAATCTCAACAGATACGCCGCCCAAATCAAATGCATCCCCTTCGCCCATATCAAGAAAAGAATCAGCCGGAGCTACAGGAATATAATCCTCCTCTGCTATCTGCGCAAAATCCGGAGACTGTGATAAATATCCCTTCCTCACTTCCAGATCACAGTGCTGGTTATAAATATAATCATCCCTGCGATCCATGTAAACGGTGTCAAACTCAGGCGCTCCCATCGCATGATCCACATGTCCGTGGGTCAGAAGCACGATAACCGGCTTATCTGTCAGAGTCTCCACAAACTTCCGGAGACTTCCTGCTCCGCTGCCTGTATCGATCAGCGCCGCTCTCTGCGAGCCTTCCACCAGATACATCTGCTCTTCCGTGAGTCCATAAATTCTTGTGATGTGTTCTGATATCTTTTCTGAACGAAATTTTACCATAATTAATCTTCCTTTCTTTATATTATTCCGTTTTCTTTTATCATAAGGCGATTTCTGCCAGACTGCAACTCATTTCAGTCCATACCTCTCCTGATCTGATTTACATGGTCACACAGACTTTGCCGCAAGCACAAGGTCCTAAATTGAATATTTACCCAAATCTACTCTGCCATCTGACAATTCTATTCCTTCTTCCGCCAACAGCTTTGCCTGTATCTCTTCTCCTCCAAACGCAAATCCCCCCGACAATTCTCCCTTTGCATTGACCACTCTGTGACAGGGAATCGAATCGGGATCGGGACACCTGCGCAGAGCATTGCCAACCGCCCTGGCCATCTTCCTGTCCCCGGCGAGCTCCGCAATCTGTCCGTATGTTGCCACCCTGCCCTTCGGCACTTTCTTAACTGCCTCATAGATCCGCTTCGTCGGGCTGTCAGTGACAAGGTCATAGCTCTCCGCGATCATCCTTTTAATATCCTCTTCTGGAATCGTCCCATCCAGGATAATCGTATTCCAATGTTCCTTGTTCTGATGCCAGCCGGCTGTCACAGAATCATATGCATCCCGCCAGAAATCCCGCCACTCCGGGTTCGCTTTCACATTGAGATTCACATAACCGTTTCTCTCATAAGTCCAGAGAAAAGCTTTTTTACTCCCCTTTACCCTTACCAGCTGCCAGTTGTCATCATGAAAAGGAGCCTCCTTATATGTATTTGGAAATGACATGCCGTAGTCCAGCGCTTCTTCTCTTGTTTTCACTTATTCTATCATCCCGTCTTTTTTATATATCTTTCAGTATTTCTATCATCTCACACCAGTCATGAATATGTAAATAGTCAAAATCCAGTTTTGTTTTGCTATTTACCTAATTTTAGTGCTTTTCACAAAAAACTCTTGTGAAAATATGACGAATAATATATAATAATCCCATCTTGCACAATAACATATTTGTAAAGTGCATCTTAACAATATTCCGTCCGGAATAACAGCTGTATTTTCTAATACACGCTATACAATCCACAAAACATCAGACACACGGACAATCGCCTGCACGGATATATTCACTCTTAGAGTCTGTTTGAAAACCCATATCAGTAAACAAATCTTTTCAATATGTTTTCAAAATATACTCTTCTTTCAGGATTTTGTTATCTTCTCAGAATAATACTTTGAAATAATCTGTCACATCTATCGGCGCTGTCCAAATCGAAAGGAGAATCACATGTCAAAAAAGAAGAAAAATCCCACCTCTCAACAATCGCAAACTTCCAATCCACACTCCGGAAAAAGAAAACAGCTGACAAACAGCAAACCACACGACAGCAGCAGCAAGCTCATATTCGGGAACGCAGAGCTATGCTCCCAGTTCCTCAGAAATTATCTGGACATGCCCATCCTGAAAAATGTCAGGGCCGAAGATATCGAGGATGTGACCGAGCGATACATACCAATGTTTACAGAAGAAAGGAATTCCGACACTGTGAAGCGAATAAAAATTTCGGAGAAAAATATATTGTTCTTCGTATCTCTTATTGAACATAAAACAAAAGTGGATTATAATGTCAGTATGCAGCTGCTCCGCTATATGGTCTACATCTGGGAAGACTATGA
>CAYXKS010000279.1:0-4838 GCA_964465725.1 uncultured Bacteroides sp.
TCGGAATTTCTGGAGAGAGTGTTAAAGAAGCATGGTGGATGAATGTTCGTAACAGAGAAGCTGAGGAATGAACTGTTACAATGTTATGCAACATCAGCTTGTCTTGGCTGGATTTATTTGGTATAATCGTTTTGGTATCCGGTGAATACCGGACGGGAACAGTATAAAGAATATCATATAAAGGAGAGAGACAATGAAGGGAAATATTGTTGTTGGTCAGTCTGGCGGCCCTACAGCCGTAATCAACTCTTCTGTAGCCGGTGTATATGCTGCAGCCAAGAAGTTGGGTGTAAAGAAGATTTATGGTATGGTTCATGGTATCGAAGGATTTCTGGAAGATAAAATGATTGATCTGGGTGAGTATCTGGATGATGAGACCGGAATCGAACTGCTGAAGAGAACACCTTCTGCATTCCTGGGTTCCTGCCGTTTCAAGATGCCTAAGATTGAAGGCCATGAAGATGTATATGAGAAAGTTTTTGAGATCATGGAGAAACATGACATTGAGTGTCTGTTCTATGCAGGCGGTAATGATTCCATGGACACAGTTAAGATGCTGTCTGATTATGCTGCAGCGCACAACAAGCCGCAGAGATTCATGGGCGTTCCTAAGACAATCGATAACGATCTGCCTGTGACAGATCATTGTCCAGGATATGGTTCCGCTGCGAAATATATCGCAACTTCCATTAAAGAAGTGATTCGTGACAATGAGTCTTTTGGTGCGAAGAAGCCTACGGTATGTATTGTTGAGATCATGGGACGTAATGCGGGATGGCTGACAGCGGCAGCAGCTTTGGCTAAGGGCGATGACTGCCAGGGATGTGACGCTATTTACCTTCCTGAGAGAGTATTTGACATCGATAAATTCGTAGCTGATGTGAAGGAACTGGCAGCGACCAAATCTTCCGTAGTAATTGCGGTATCTGAGGGCGTTAAGGTTGCGGACGGCAGATATGTATGTGAGATCGGCCGAGAAGTAGCGGTAGACGCGTTCGGACACAAGCAGATGTCCGGAACGGCTGTTATGCTGGCAGAGAAGATTGCAGCGGAGACAGGTCTTAAGACTCGTGCGATCGAGTTTTCCACACTGCAGAGAGCAGCTACTCATCTGGCTTCCCTGACGGATATCAATGAGGCGTTCCAGGTAGGACATGACGCTGTTATGGCGGCAGAGGAAGGCAAGACAGGCATGATGATCACTCTGGACAGAAACGGTGATGCTCCTTATCAGTGCGGTACAAGCGCATATGACATCCACGCCATTGCCAATGTAGAGAGAAACGTTCCCGATGAGTGGATCACGGCTGACGGCAAGGGCCTTACGGAAGGTTATGAGAAATATGCAAGACCGCTTATTATGGGTGAACTGCAGCCATTGTATGTGAACGGACTGCCGAGACATTTGGTACGCAAATAAGACATGAAGTTGTGCTGAGACTGCGAAAAGCATGCATTTTTCCCAAACTGAGAAGCGAGGCAGCATAGCAGGCATGAAATTGCATATAAAATGAGTACAAGCCGGAATTACTGGATGTTACAGCGATTCCGGCTTTCTGATTTTATATTTTTATAGAAAAATAGGTGTGAATGTGAAGTTCTTTTTTGGGAATGATATTAGATAAATACAGGCAGAAATGCAACACTTGTATAAGAAGTGTTGCATTTCTGCCTTACATTATATATATCGGACTCGTTTTTAAATAGTTTAGTAGAAAGGCAAAAATATTTTGTAGCAATATTTTTGTAGCTTGTGCTGGCTTATGCAATATGTTATAGCCGGACGTTTAGATAAACCATGTCTTTATCCTCCTGTTCAATACACAGGTACTGCTTGGTTACACGATATGAAGAGTGGTTATAGAGTTCCATCAGGAGGGCTGGCTGGACACCTTGCCTCCATGCGTGATACCCGAAGGTTTTTCGCAGTGAATGACAGCTTATATGCTCGTCCAGCCCGGCGTACTCGGCGGCTTCCTTAATAATACGGAAAGCCTGGGAACGGGATAGAGGGGTTGCGGGCTGTCTGCCGTTCGGGAAAAGATACGGGTTCTCTTCGCAATAAGTCTTTTCTTTTTGCAAAACCTGTAATGCTTCAAAGACGCTTTTGTTGATTGCCACACTTCTTTGTTTCCCTGTTTTCTGCTCCGTAATACAGATATGATCTTTGAAGCAGTTCTTTTTCTTATTATACACATCGTTCCACTGTAATTTCAGAAGGTCGCTGATTCGAAAAGCGGTGTTTAATCCCATGATGATCATAGCATAGTTTCTGTGAACCGGTTTTTTCAGAAGATAGTATTCTTTAAATTTTCTTAGTTTTTCTTCATTCTTGATAGGGTATGTTGTGCTCATGTCAATTCTCCTTTGCGTTGTTTGGTATCTTCGGGTCCTTTTTACTATACAACAGTACGCGGTAATGCAACACTTCTTATACAACTGTTGCATGGCAGGGAAGCAGACAACAGGAAGAATACAGGGAGGTATGACAATGTTAAGACTGACGGTGAGCACAGAAGAATATTTGATGATAGGCGATAACATTAAGATTGTTTTTCTGGGCGGCAGTAAAAATCATACCCGCGTGATGCTGGATATTCCGAAGGACGTAAACGTTGTCCGCAGTAAGGTGATTGAAGCCAACACCACTGACCCGCAGAAGAAGGAACAACTTTCACATTATTATGCGGTGCCGGAATTGCCGGAGAAGTACCGGAAGAAAAAGTTCGCCGCCAGATGATTCAGAACGGGAAGCTAAAAGTCATGCGAGGATGTAAGACACTTTAAATGATGATAATAGCCTGGAACTATCCTGGGGGTTCCGGGATTATTATAAAATGATCTGTCAGGAAATATGTACAGATCAAAAAAATAAAAACTAAATAAAAAATATGGTCACAAACGGAATTGTGGCTGGTAAACACAAGGAGGTAAATTATGGTAGTACAACACAACATTACAGCAATGAACTCTAACAGAATGCTTGGTCTTACAACAAAGGCACAGGCCAGGTCAACGGAGAAGTTATCATCTGGTTACAAGATCAACCGTGCGGCAGATGATGCGGCAGGCTTATCGATTTCCGAGAAGATGAGAAGACAGATTCGTGGTCTTACACAGGCATCCGCGAATGCTCAGGATGGTATCTCCTGCGTGCAGACGGCAGAGGGCGCTTTGAATGAAGTACAGGATATGCTGCAGAGAATGAACGAGCTGGCTGTTAAGGGCGAGAATGGTACACTTACATCTACAGACCGTAAGTATATTCATGCTGAGGTTAAGCAGCTGATGAGTGAGATTGACCGTGTACAGAGTACGACTACATTTAATGAGCAGAGTCTGTTGGATGGCTCCTTTAAAAATAAGGGATTACAGGTTGGAGCAGAATCAGGTCAGCATATAGCGATTACAATTAAGAATATGTCAACAAATGACTTGATTGCGAGCGCTGTCCATAAAGAAATTAAATTTGGCGTCAAGAACATGGATGATGCTACGGAGAATCATGTGCAGGGTACCTTTACAGATGGCGAAAACACTCTTAAGGCAGAGCAGCTTTATAAGTTCTTCAAATACGATGCGACTGACATTAGTGCAGAGTATAAAGATGATACGACAGGTGTAGATGCATCAACTTTTACAGCGCCAACCTGGAATGTGACAGGGACATCTTATAAGAACTATAAGACTGCTCAGGATGCGCCGCCTACATCACAGGAATTTGCGGCCTTGAATGCATTTGCTAAAAGTGCGATTCAGGATGTATCTGAACAGCGTTCTAGCCTCGGTGCGATTCAGAACAGGCTTGAACATACGATCAGTAACCTGGATAATATTGTAGAGAATACCACATCTGCGGAGGCAGCAATCCGTGACACGGACATCGCTACAGAGATGGTTAGATACGCAAACAACAACATCCTGCAGCAGGCCGGCACTTCCATGCTGTCCCAGGCAAACCAGAGCAATCAGCTGGCGCTGTCCTTACTTGGCTAATGAATCAGATCGGATATATTTTGCAGCCTGAGTAAGAAATTTCAGGTATCTTTATTTCCGCGGGCAACGAGATTAGCGCTTGTTTGCCCGTGGAGGCTGACTGAAAGAGTTCAGGTATCAAAGTTGTATGGCCGGAGCAGCCGCATCCCTACGGGAGGCGGCTGTTTTGCAGTGCGCTTACAGAGATGGTTTTACAGAAATTTCTCTGTAACAGTTCGGACAGCAATGACATTTAATTAAGCCGGATGCGCCTGACATCATGTATTGGCATAATTTCATTGCGTGTTGGCATAATTATTTAAGTAATGATATTGAAGCCAAAATTGTTTTTAATAAACGAAAAAACGTTTTATGTTATTTGAAAAATATATTGTATTATGTATAACTCTGTGCTATACTTCTTGCATAAAGCAAATATCAAAACAAATCTTGTTTCTTAAATACGGGTGATAGACAGTGAAGGTTTTGTGATTACATTTCAGTAGTATATCGCTCGTAATCAGGCAGTTCTGCCGGAGATTCACATTTGTTTGGCAGAGCTGTCACAATAAAATCTAAATCTAAATTAGAAAATGGAAATGAGTAAAGATATATTTTTATTCTTCTTATTTGCTTGACTGTGACGGACTCTGTATGAAATTTACAGGGAGGTTCACAATGAAGAAGAAAGAGATACCTGGAAGACTCAAATCCGCTTTACCAGACGGCGTATTTTCCACGGATTGTGGAGAAAGTTAATTTTTATAAGATGCGGGAGGAAGGAGTGCGTATTATGTGCGAAATAATGGATAGAATCAGGCGGGAAGGAAAAATGGAAGGCAAGATAGAGGGAAAAATAGAGG
>CAYXKS010000280.1:0-2829 GCA_964465725.1 uncultured Bacteroides sp.
TGCGCAAATGCCGTTACTATGAGCAGCGTAAGCTGTGAATAGTAACAATGCAATACTTTTTCGTACCACAAATAATTATAATTCCCACAAATGGTCTCGTTTCTTTCCCGATCTGTGGAGATACGGACATAACATGACCATCTGCCCTCGCCAGATCGCGAACATATTTCATATCTATAAGGTATAATTTCAGACGTTTCTGCTCCATAGTCTTCCTTCCGTTGAATGTAAATAGTAGTTTCTTGATGATAAAAATTGAGGCCACGCACTTGCGCAGCCTCGAATCGATTCCACTCTCAGTAGGACTCACTGCTTTTATCGATTCCACTCTCAGTAGGACTCACTGCTTTTATCGATTCCACTCTCAGTAGGACTCACTGCTTTTTACAGGAGCATAGCTCCTATATGATAAGTCATGCTTATCTCTAATTAATTTATACTGAAAACAAGAAAATATGTCAAGATATTTCTAATAATGTTGGTTGACAGTGTTATTGACTATTATCAGGATTATTACCGGCTGTTACACTATGGTTTTTGGACCTTTCGTGTAACAGCCGGTTTTATATGCCAAGGCTTATCCTTCGACAGACTTTTTGAATAGAATCCATGTACTGATGAAATAACATAGAAGAAGGGCTGCCAGGATTCCCACGGTAATGATTACCTGCATCAGCAGAGCTGAGAATCCAATATAGGCGGAAATCTGCGCTGCTATTGAATGAAAGAAATAGACGGTCAGGACCGAAGCCGCCAGGATGGCTATCGTGACTGGTAGCCCGAACCATACGCCCAGCTGCTTGAAAATAAGCCTTCTTGTTTCAGATTCTTCCACACCAAGTTTCTTCAGGACGCCGAAGCGGTACTGATACTGCGAGGCGTCCAAAAGCTGCTGCAGGGAGAGAATCGTCAGACAGATCACCATCAGGATGATGCCGCTGTAGCTCATCATAACATGGGTTGTGAAGATCGAGGCTTTCGTGCTGTTGACCTGATCGGTTTTTGTGCGGATATAGTAGCTGGTTCCAATGCCGTCCGCTGGTTCTTCGGGATATTTTTCTGTAAAATTCTGTTCCAACTGCAGGGCATCCGTGTACGGAATCGGCTCTTTTGTCTGAATATAGCGGTTGCGCATGACGGGAAGCAGCTTTTCGCAGACAGCATCCGGGAATATATAGATCGCATCGGTATATCGATTGTAAAGCGTTTCACCCAGGGAGTCGTCATAATATATCTGTGGCGAAAGCGCTGCGGTCAGAACTCCGGCGTCAGTATCTACCGTCATATGCGTCCGTATAAACTCTTCACGCTCATCGTCAGTGGCGATTGACTGCCATTGCGTCACAAATTCGTTTTCCTTTAAAGTGATTGCCTCATATCCCAGCATTTCCCGCAGGGAATTATAGTCGGAAAGAGAGATCGCGACGGTGGGAAAGTCCCATTTGACACGGTTTTGAAACTCTTCCCTGCGGGGGAGACAGAGATTGAAGGTACAGTCGTAAGCCGGTTCTATCCCGTGACTTTGCATAAAAGAATCCACTAATGTATAATCACCTGACGGCAGATCCGATTCCTGGTAAACGTCAGTATAGGAAGTGCTGATCTGAATGTCATACAGGGCACGCTGCTCCAGGTATCCGGAGGCCCATCCGGTCAGCGCCGGCGCCGCCAGAAAGAGAACGATGGAGAGCACCAGCGTCAGGCAGATTAAGGTCATGGTTTTGGCAGTGGTAGTCAGCTTGGAAATAATCTGTCCGAAGAAAAACAGGTTTTGGCCGCTGTATGTGTGTGCCGGCGCTTTCTTTTTCCAGAGACAGATGGCTTCGCCTGACAGATAGATGACACTGCTGACCAGATAGATCAGGTCTGTCAGGAGGAAAAGAAGATACAGATTTGTGCCGGTATCCGTGCCCAGAGCCGAGGAGCCGAAGGAAATATAATAGCGGGAGCAGATGCGCGGTACGCTTGCCGAGAAGTAGAGACAAACAAGGGTACACAGCATTTCGATGAAAACCAGTCTGCAAAATCCCCGTTTCCTGCGCTTTATAATCCAGACGAAATGCCATAGGAAGGCGACAGTCGGAGCGAAAATAATCCCATGGAACATGATGCGCACAGGGAGGGCAAAGCGGGGATCGAAGTAATAGTGTTTTGACGAAATGCCTTTTAATACCATAAAGAGCAGCATTATGGCATGAAGGATGGTTACGATGGGCATATATCTGCTTTTGGCAAGCTGGGGGTCGTTTAGCCTGTCCGCATAGAGCATGTCGATGATCCTGATCTTCCGTATGGTGCGGACATTGAACAGACCTACCACCAGCAGACTTATGGCAAAGAAGCACACTGTAAGAAGAACGGTGTCCGGAAACAGCATCCAGGATAACCGGTATTTGAAGCCGTACATGGAGAGAAGCATGGCGGTGATAAATTGTGAGCAGATCATGCCTGAAAGTATGCCGAAGAAGACGCAGACTCCGCCCAGGATGAAAGTTTCTGCGAAGAAAAGCCAGGCAATCGTCCGCTGTTCCATTCCGAGGACGGACTGCGTGGCAAATTCTTTCTGTCTGCGGAGCAGCATGTAATTGTTCACATAGCGGATCAGAAACAGAAGCAGCAATGTAATGGAACAGATGGCCAGCTTCATGCTGCCGCCAAGTATGGACAGATTGAATTCTGCGCCGATATCAGGATGGTAATACCTGCTTGTGACAGACAGAAAGGCATAGAACAGCATGGCGCAGATTGTCATAGTGACGATATAGATCAGATAGTCTTTGGCGGAACGTTTTGCATTTCGGCAGATTAGTTTAAGATACATTGATTGGA
>CAYXKS010000280.1:2929-4821 GCA_964465725.1 uncultured Bacteroides sp.
TCTTTGGCGGAACGTTTTGCATTTCGGCAGATTAGTTTAAGATACATTGATTGGACTCCTTCTGATATTATAAATTTCTGCTTTCCATAGGCAACGACAGTGGAGATTTCGTTGCCGGCCTTGCAGAAGCTTTCGCATATGGCTCTTGAAAGAGCCGGAAACAGAAATTTGTTATACTGTTTACTATATCATAAGATGTCCGTGAATGATTTTGTATCGGCTTTTCTTACGAAGTTCTAACAAAAATGTTAGATATTTTTGTATCCGTGCAGCCAAGAACCATGTACAAACAACAGGAGATCTATGATATACTAATACAATACTAAGGGAATTTGTGAAAGGAGCGAAAAATGGACAGAAGTGAAGCAATCAGGAAATTGTGCGAAGAACAGAATATCCGTATGATCGATTTCAAGATGACGGATATTGATGGAAGGTGGCGGCATATCACGATTCCGGTGGAGCGGTTTGGTGAGGATACGTTTACCTACGGTATCGGTTTCGACGGCTCCAATTATGGGTATGCGCCGGTGGAGAAGAGCGACATGGTATTTCTGCCTGATCCCGAAACCGCCTATGTGGACCCGTTTGCGGTGGTGCCCACGCTTACGATGTGCGGTAATGTATGTACAATTGGCAAGGGTGAGAATAAACCTTTCGACCAGTACCCGAAGAATGTGAGTCTGCGGGCGGTGGAGTACATGAAGGAGAAAGGGATTGCGGACCGGATGATTATCGGGCCGGAGTTTGAATTCTATCTGCTGGACAGCGCGCGCTATGAAGTGACGCCGCAGCAGTGCGGATATCAGATCAACACCAGACAGGCAGAGTGGAACTGCAGTATGGATTTGTACAGACACGGCAACAATGGCTACGAAGTGCCTTATAAAGGCGGTTACCATGTGGCGGCGCCCCAGGATGTGGGATATGATTTAAGAAGCCGCATGTGTATGATGATGGAAGACTGGGGAATTCGTGTGAAGTACCACCATCATGAAGTGGGCGGCCCGGGACAGATGGAGATCGAGGTGGAGCTGGCGGATATGCCTGATATGGCGGATAATACCATGATCATCAAGTATATTATCAAGAATATGGCGGCCAGGGAGGGCAAGACGGCTACTTTCATGCCAAAGCCCATCTATCAGGAGGCAGGGAATGGGCTGCATGTGCATATGCTCCTGTTAAAAGACGGACAGCCTCTGTTCTATGATGCTGACGGATATTCGGGACTCAGCCGTACGGCGCATTATTTTATCGGCGGACTGTTGAAGCATATCGCATCTTTGTGCGCTTTCACAAACCCGTCAACAAATTCATTCAAACGTCTTGTACCGGGATATGAGGCGCCGGTGACGGTGGGCTATGCGACGTCCAACCGCAGTGCGGTCATCAGAATTCCGGCTTACGCCAAGTCTCCGGAGGCGAAGCGGTTCGAACTGCGCAACCCTGATGCGACGGCGAATCCATACTATGCATATGCGGCTATACTGATGGCCGGGCTGGACGGCATCGAGAACCAGATCGACCCGGAGGCGAACGGATGGGGACCCTATGACTTCAATCTCTATAATTTGTCCGAGGAGGAGCAGAGGAAAATCAAGGGTTTGCCCAAATCGCTGGGAGAGGCGCTGGATGCTCTGGAAGCGGATCATGATTATCTGACGAAGGGCGGTGTGTTCCCACAGAGGCTGATCGATATCTGGCTGGAGCGCAAGCGCGGAGAACTGCGCAGGATGGAGCAGATTCCGAATCCGGCGGAGTTCAAGATGTATTATGATTTATAACCTGCACCGTACTTTTCACAGAACGTTTGTGTCAAAAAAGACATGAGGTGCAAGTATGAACCATGATTTAACAGAAGGAAAAATTGTGAATAAACTGCTGAAGTT
>CAYXKS010000281.1:0-4793 GCA_964465725.1 uncultured Bacteroides sp.
TTTTCTTCTTAAAAAAATGCACGTTGAACTTTAAAATGTGCATTTTTTTCATGGGCGGAAATTGGTATAGTACAATTACTGAAACGGATGGCCAGCCGAATCAACATTTTGAAATAGAAAAAGGATTCCCTGCAGGAAAGCAAAATCCAGGAACGGAGTAAAGGAGCAAGCGGGAGGGAATCTGCATTGATCTGAAAAGAAAAAGAAAATCGGAGGAGGAAGAAGGCTATGAGAAAGAAATTACTGGCAGCGCTTTTGTCGGGCGCCGTGGTGGCAGCGGTTCTGACAGGATGCGGCGGCAGCGGGGACAGCGCACCGGCAGAGGGAAGCGCAAATACAGAGACGGATGCGGCGGAGAGCACAGCAGATGACGCAGCGGCAGCAGAAGCAGAGCAGGAACCGGCGGCGGAGAGCGCTGAAGAGGATACGGCAGCAGGGGCAGAGTCGATCGTCTCTGGGCCTACGGAACTGACTTACATATTTGCGGACGGCGACGAGGGGGCGAAGGCTTCCATGAATGAGATCGTCAACAAATTCAATGAGACCTATCCGGACATCACGGTGACGATCGAGCCCGGTAACGGCGGCGCTTACAGCGAGTTCATCAAGACCAAGGACAGTGTGGGAGAATTTCCGGATGTCATGGAAATGAGAGACACGGCGATGTATGTACGTGCCGGCAAACTGGAGCCGTTGTCTGATGATATCGTCTCTCTTTTCCGGACGACCACGGCATTTGACGGTAAGGTGTATACGGCGCCGTTCAGTGGGGAGAACACCAACGGCATTATCTATAACAAGGCATATTTTGACGAGAATGGCTGGACGGAGCCGGCGACCTATGACGAGTTCATAGAATTGTGCCAGAAAATCGCCGACAAGGGCGATATGGCGCCTCTCGTGGTGGGCGGCCAGGACATCTGGCATATGGGTTTCTGGTTCCACAAGGCTTACAACGATCAGGTCTTAAGTCAGGATCCTGATTTTATCAAGCACTGCTATGAGGGCACGAAGGATTTCTCGGACGACACCATCAAGGCGACCTTCGAGGAACTGCAGACGATCATGCAGTATGCACAGGAAGGCTGGGTATCCACGCCGGATGCGCAGATCACTACGTTCCTGGTAAACGACATGGCTGCCATGATGTATTCCGGTACCCATATGTTCTCCCAGATCGCGCAGGCTGATCCGGAGTTTGAGATGGGGTGGTTCGCGATACCCAGCCCGGACGGCAAGACGCGTCTGGTAGGCGGCGGTGGCGTGGGAGGCCTGGCAATCTCCGCTGAGGCGGCCAAGGATCCCGACAAGAAGGCGGCGGCGGAAGCGTTTATCAAGTTTTTCTTCCAGCCGGACAATTATAAGATGTTTTGCGAGAAAATGAGCGCAATCCCGTCTACGGCCCAGACACCGGATCTTGATGTGATGGATGTCTTCCAGGAAGTGATCGACGCCAACGAGACGGCGGACGACCTGGCGCCCATGTGGAATGGCCGGGTAGGGGAGAATGAGCTTCCGCCGGATTTCAGAAATTTTACTTACAAGACATTGATCGAGGTTCTGCAGGGGACGAGGGATATCGATTCGGCCTGCGACGAACTGAACAAGACCTGGCAGGTCAGCATGGAAAGCTTTAACCCGATCACAGGAGTAGGTATCGAATAGTGGGCGGCAATTTGACGGGCCCGCGCCTTTCACCGCACAGAGCGTGTCTGGGAGCGGCAGACGTTAAGAATTGCAGAATGTAGTCAGCAGGGAATCCCGGGCTGCAGAAGCAGTTTCGGGATTCTCACATGGAGGGGTTTATTTTGAAAACAACCAGGAAATTTGACAAATCGGCGTTTCTGTTTATCGCGCCTGCGTTTCTCTTTTTTACCTTGTTTATCATAGTTCCTACAGTCGCCAGCGTATATTACAGCTTCACGTCCTGGGACGGTATCAGCCCGGATGTCAAGTTTATCGGGCTGGCCAATTACAAAGAGATATTCACCAGCGCCCGCTTCGGCAACGCACTGAAAAATACAGTGATCCTGACCGTTTTTATCTCCGTATTTGAGAACCTGTTCGCGCTGGGACTTGCCCTGATCGTGGACAACGTGAGATGGGGGAAGAACTTCTTTAGAAGCGGGTTTTATATTCCGGTGCTGATCAGCGGTATCGTATCCGGTTTTATCTGGAAGATCATGTACAATTATAATTTCGGTACGTTTAACGCGGTTCTGGGTAATCTGGGACTGGATAACTGGAAGCAGGACTGGCTGGGCAACAGCAGCCTGACGCTGATCATGATCGGAGTGGTTTTAGTCTGGAAGGGTGCAGGCTACTATATGATCATCTATCTGGCTTCCCTGCAGAGTGTGTCCACAGACCTGATCGAGGCGGCGCAGATCGACGGCGCAAGCCCATGGCAGAGGTTTAAGTCTATCACGATCCCGCTGATCTCCGGCGCGTTCACCATCAACTTTACACTGTCCCTGATCAATGGGCTGAAGGTCTTCGACCAGATCAATGTCATGACGGACGGTGGGCCGGGATTCACTTCGGAGACGCTTGTGTATCTGCTTTATAAAGTGGGCTTCAACGAGGGCAGGCAGGGATTCGGTACTGCGGTGGGTATCATGCTGTTGTTTATCATTATTGTGCTGAATACGCTGCAGCAGAAATTCTTAAGAAGCAGGGAGGTGCAGATGTAATGAAGAAAGCGAAACTGAGAGTAAGGCCAAAGGATTATGTGTTGTTTGCAGTGGCTGCGGTTCTGGTATTCCTCTTTATCTATCCGGTGCTGTTCGCGCTGATGTCGGCTTTCAAGAGCAACGGCGATATCCTGAAGAGTCCCATCAGTTTTCCGACCAGCCTGTATGTGCAGAATTTCAAGGATCTGTTTGCACAGTCAGACTTCCTGACGGCGATCATTCACTCTGTCTTCCTGACGGTGGTGTCGGAGGTGCTGATTGTGTTCATTGTGCCTATGGCGGCATATGGGATCGAGAGAAGACAGAGCCGCACGACGGCCCTGGTGTACACATATTTCCTGGCTGGCATGATGATTCCCTTTCATCTGTACATGTTTCCGCTGTTTAAGGAAATGCGGATGTTTCACATGTTCGGCAACATGGTTGGCCCGATCGTATGTTATATCGCCGGCTCCATTGCCTTCGGCACGCTTCTGTACAGCAGCTTCTTAAAAGGCATCCCGCTGGAGATCGAGGAAGCAGCCATGATCGACGGCTGTACGCCCTTTCAGACCTTTTGGAAAGTGACGTTTCCGCTGCTTGGGCCCTGCACCGGTTCCATGGTCATCCTAAACGGACTGGGGATATGGAATGATTATCTGATGCCGTATCTGGTGCTTCCCAGCGGTAAAGCCAAGACGATCACGGTGGAGATCGCCGGGTTCGTCGGACAGTATACGGCAAGATGGGATATCGTTTTTGCAGGCACCATTATCTCCATTGTGCCGGCGCTCGTCATCTTCTGTATGTTCCAGAAGTATTTCGTGAAAGGAATCACGGCGGGAGCGGCCAAGGGCTGATTGTTTTTCTCTGAGGAATCTGCTATCGTTATGGTAAACGACATAACAGATTGTTGCTTTCGGTTTCTGCTAAAGCCATATACGGAAGCTCCCGTACAGGCTGCCGCAGGAGCCGGAAACAGTGATCTGTGATGGCTTTACGAGTAGCCGCTGCGGAAAGGAGCATGGTGGTCCCTATGAAAAGCTTCAGTCTCTATCAGAAATTTGCCCTGACAATCATATTGTTGGGGCTTTTGCCAATGGCGGTGCTGGCGACTTTTATTGCCAACAGGATGATCAAGGACTACTCGCAGGCACTGCGGGGACAGTACGAGCAGGCGGCTGGCTATGTGGAAGCCAGTATAGAATCCATGCTGGATTCCTACAATACCATATCGAAGATGCCCTATTTCTACAATTTCGGTGTTTATGGCATACAGGACAGTTATCTGTCCTTCGATCATTTCCGGCAGATCCTGTACGGGGAGGGCTATGCCCCGGATACGCTGGAGGAGGACCGGCGGCGTGATATGGGCAATTTCCTGCAGTATATCCAGAGTGTGGATTCCTACATCAGCGGCGTGCATGTGATCGCGCAGGACAGCCAGGGGGAGAAGCAGTCTTTCCACTACAGCGTTTACAACACTTTTTTCCTGGATCCGGAACTGTTTGAGGAGACGGTGGCTTATGAAGAACTGGACAAGACCGGGAAGGATCTGATTCTCGTGCCGCCGCATCCCACCACTTATTTTTACGGAACGCCGGAGAAGGTCTTCACGGTGGCGCGCAATTATTTCGACCTGCGCGGGCCGGTGGGCAATACGCCCTATGTGGGGACGATCTTCATTGAGATCGACTTGAAGAAGCTGGAGGGGATCTTCCGCAGTGTGGCATTTTCCGGCAATGAAGCCATCTATGTGGTCAATGAAAAGAACGACTGCTTTTACAGCGGCCAGGAGGAACTGATCGGACAGAATATCGGGGAGATGCTGGGAGAACTGGAGGAGCGGGAAGATCGTCTCGTGATCCGGCAGGCGGCTGACCGCTACGGACTGTCGGTGGTCGTTTCGCTGGACGAGAAGACTGCCTTTGGCAGTATCAGACGGATGCAGCACATGATGTATTTCTTTGTGGGAGTGTCGGTGCTGGCGCTTTTCCTGGGATCGTTCTATTTTTCCCGGAGGCTGACAAGGCCCATGCATGAGATGATGGAACAGATGTCCATGGTGGAGAGCGGTAATTTTGATATTGAACTGCCGATCCGCTCTACGGATGAGATCGG
>CAYXKS010000282.1:0-1861 GCA_964465725.1 uncultured Bacteroides sp.
CAACAATTCTGTTTTTTAGGTATGCAAATCAGTAAGAATAGTTCAGAACCAATATTTATTGTCTGTTTTTACATACCTAATTTACATACCTAAATTTTAAAGTATAAAATCAATTTATTTATGTTAAAAAATGTATAAAATCAAGCATTTCAATAAAATGTTAAAGCAATTCGATAATCTGCATACCTAAAAAACACAAAAGTTGTGGTTAATCCTGTAAAAATCCACTATTGGGGATGCGCTTCGTATAATCTGGCTTTATCCACTGTATACCTTCCGTCCTCCTGGTGCATAATCGTCAATGGCTCCAGCGTATACTCCGTAACCCGATACCCCTCAGGCGTAAGCGATACTGTAAACTCTGCCATTCCTCCCTTTACGCAGGATTTCTCATACTGCGCGCTGACATAATTCCCGATTGAATAATAGACCAGCATTTCATGACCATTTTCTTCCCCAGTGCGAAGAACTTCATATGGCTGAAGGGTATGTGGATGTGTACCGATCACCACATCTACTCCGTTTTCCAGAAAAATCTGCGACCATTTCCTCTGGAAATCATCAGGCATTTCCTCATATTCCGTCCCCCAATGTGCAAAGACGATCACGAAATCACTTTCCCTTCCCGCCGCCGCAATGTCTCTTCCAACTTTTTCCTCATCATCCAATAGGTGTACCATGTTGGGAGAATCCTCCGGAACCCTGATTCCGTTGGTTCCATATGTGTAATTGAGCATAGCGAAGCGTACACCCTTTTTCACAACAATAGAATACGGACAATAGCTCTGATCGCCTTCGTACTGTATGCCAAGACATACAATTTCATTGGTTTCAAAAAAATTTTTCGTAAAATTGACTCCCTCGGCGCCTCTGTCAAGCATATGATTAGTCGCACAAGTCACCACATCAAATCCTGCATCCGAGACCGCCTTTCCCACACCGGCCGGTGTACCGAATCTTGGATAATCCCCATACATGGCCGGGGCGTCTGTCAGCGGAGTCTCCTGATTGATCACCGCAATATCGCTCCCCGCAATATCATCCTTCATATTTTCAAAAAGGAAATCAAAATTTTCATCATGATTCAGGCCATAGCGGTAGATCGGTTCATGTGTCAGAATATCTCCGAACACTACGAACGAAACTTCTGTTTCTTCCCTCGTGAATCCCCAGGAATCCCATATCCAACTGCTGGTCTTTCCATCCGGAGCTTTCAATAACAGATGAGTTCTACCCGCTGCATGTTCTTTGGCCTCATGCTCACTGTCTTCTATGTTGCCGTTTTCACCCTGAATGCTCATGCCTCCATCATAAGATGACTTTCCCTCAGCAGCTTCCTCATATACCGCCATCCAGGCTACATCCTGCCCGATATAGGAGGACATCCATTTCGGTTTGATCTCCCCCTGATCGTACTGATATACAAAGATATGCTGTGACCACTTCTTTTCATCTTCTTCCACCCAGAATGGTCTGCTCTCCCCGAATCTGCCCACCTTCCAGCAAAGCAGGATCAGCTCCTCCTTCTGATCCCTGTCAATATCGCAGGACATTACCTGCTGAACCTTCGTTTCATCCGGAGAAGTCCATATGACACTACCGTCATATATAACTTTGACCTTTTTTCTCTCCAAAATAATCTCATACTGCCCCGACGAATCACTCAGTGTTCCGCCACTCCACGAAATCCATCCCGGAAGGAACGCACCGCCAAGCCAAAACATATAGAAAACGGCGCCGGTACAAACCAACGCCATTATTATGATAATTGCTCTTTTTACGATATTTTTCATGTCTTAGATCCTTATCGTGCTCTTCTGTATGCAAGAGTTCAGAGCTTTGATCCTTATTGTACTCTTCT
>CAYXKS010000282.1:1961-4757 GCA_964465725.1 uncultured Bacteroides sp.
TTTGATCCTTATTGTACTCTTCTGCATGCAGTAGTTCAGACCTTTGATCCTTATTGTGCTCTATTATATGCGGTAATTCAGACACTTCCGCACACTCTTTATTGCACACTCTGCATCTATCAAGGTTTCTGCCATTACGACTGATTATTCCCACTCATATTGATACCGATAGCTCTGCGTCCACTCTGGTTTCGGAATCGTCTTGTCATAGTTGTAACTGCCATCCTCGCCCGGCATCGCGCCTATCATCTGACGCCATTTCGTATCCGTCAGGCGGTCCTCCATAGGCCAGCTGAACTGATAGAAAGAGTAGACGCTTCCTCTGGCGATCTTCACCTTGCCGTCCACCTTCACGATCACATAGATAAAAGAGGGATCGTCCGTAGCTGCTTCCAGCACTTCTCCGTTGGGATCTGTAGCAATATCCACCACCAGCGCCGCCGGAAATTCCTGGCTGGAAACCGCTTCCCCACCGCTTTCCTCACTCGCCGCTTCATACCAGAAATGCTCTATATTACCACCATAATTTCTGATAAACTCATACTCGGCATCCGTCAGGACTACATCCTGAAGCTCTTTTTGGGAAATCTCCAAAAGCTGCCTGGCGATCTGAGAAAGACGCGACAGATTCTCCTCTTCGGCAGCGCCGAGCATACCATAATTTTTCAGTCCACTCGCTGTTTTGTCAGCCAGGTCGACAAATCTCGCATACACCAGCGGTTCCGGCTCTACATATCCTCTGTCGTCGGGCTCCTGCTCATATCCACCGCCGCCCATTTCTGCTATCACCTGTTTGGCATAAAGTATGGTATCGTGCTTTAACTCCGTGAAACTGCCGGCAAAACATTCGAGATCTTTCTTTCCCCACTCCTCACTCTGCATGAACATAGGGTATCCTTCACCTTTCACATCAAGAAGCGGCCTGAGTGTATTCAACCATCCTGCATACAGGCTTGCCGACCACAGCGAGCTGTTTTCCATGGAAAAGAAATCTCTCAGGCGGTTCATATTGTCCGTATATCCTGCATAATCTGTCGCGCCATTTTCCTCCAGAATCTGAAGCGCTATATCGCTGCCAAGCGCCGCCGGCACATCAAGTACATCCGGCAGCATACGCTTATTTCCAGCGCTGTTTTCTTTGACCCTGCTGAAAATCAGTTCCTGCATAATAGAGGCGTCAATCGTGAACCGCTGTCCCATAAAACGGAATCCCGGGATCACATTGTCCTCGCCTTCCCAGATCGGAACTGAATTGATCTGCGGTGCATCCAATTCTGCCGTCATCGCATGAAACCGTCCAAACGCCTCTTCATTCCCCGGCAGGTCATTCACCGTAACATTATCACCATAAGCTTCCCTGATCACGGGAGCATATTCGCACACCCCTAAGTCATCACTTGCACCCGCAAAAAAGGATGTCACGGCGTAAACAGACTCCCACAATCCATAAGCCTGTTCATCCTCCGAAAGCGCCTGGGATATCAAGAGCGCGCTTCTGTCCAGATCTTCCTCGCTCTGTTTAAAGTGCATCCGTCCGTACCACATCATCGCCTTAAAGTAGGGTTCCAGCGTATCATCTCCTTCATAATATCCACGCGGTATATATTGCGTATAGTCTTCCATATCTCCCGTTATTTCCGACTGGTAGACTTTGTCAGCCTTACCGATACAATCCAGTTCATACTGCACCATATCCGCAACGTCACTGTTTATGACAGTACTGTCATCAATCAATTTCGATCCCACTGTAAAGAAAGCGACATTGCGCTTTGCCGCATTTTCCCATTCGCTGCCCTTCAGCTTTTCGTACTGTGCCAGGCTGTCCTCCAGCATACGGCCGCTCAGCTGCCGAACGCTGTCCGTAAGAGCGGTCTTCTCCACATTTTTTAACAAATGTACGAAATACAGATGATAAGTATGCATCAACGAATCCACTGTCACGAAATGGGCGATTTGTTCATAACGATCCTGTTCATATATCTCAAAGAACTCCCTGCCGGCATCCCCGCACACCACGAATCCGTTCTCAGCCAGTTTATTCTTGATATCATCGTCCAGATAAAACTGCCACAGATTATCAACATTGCTCAGATCCGGTTCTACCGTATAGGGTTCCACATGGGGCGTCACGCCAATCTCCGAAAGGTCTGCTGTCCCGCTGTCGCTAAAGAACTGTGGCCTGCTCCCTCTTCCGGAACCGGCCTCCTCATTCCCTGTCATGCCTGTATTCTCTGTATCCCCGCCATCTTCTGAGACTTTCTCTTCCTCCTGTCCTGACTGTCCGTCGGATACTTCTTCTATCTGTGTCAGTGACTCATTCCCGTTGCCGCTTCCCGGTCCGGCACATGCTCCGAGCGTACTTATCAAGAGCAGTCCTGTCAGCGCCAATGCTGCTTTTCTTCTTATCATATATAATACCTCGTCTTCCCCTGAATTTTTTCTTACTTTTACATCGATTAGTCGGACTTTTTTTCTGTTCGTTGCAAGTCCTGTTTTACATTGCTTCTTAATTTATGAAATCATGTTATTTTGATATGGTTTTATTGACTGTTTATATGGTTTCAAAGCTGGTATACCCAAATTGTACCCAAGAAGAAATTTTGCCAAAAGTTGTGACACGTCACAACTTTTTAAAAAGATGCCATATTACCACAATTGGCTACACACTGTGTATCCAATTTATATTTGTTCTTGCATATTTTTACCCAATACTGCACAGCATTCGTCAAAAACAAGCTGCTGATACTGAGCATCTATCTCCTCCGCACTTTTAAGAAAATCATCTAACTTCTTTGC
>CAYXKS010000283.1:0-4749 GCA_964465725.1 uncultured Bacteroides sp.
ATTCTCTTCGGAATCAGAAAGTGGTTGTGGAACGTCTGATCAGGTGACATTTAACCATTTGTTTCTGTTTGACAGTACTTCCGCCCAGCAGTGCCATGATCGAGTCGATCGTTGTCTTGCACAGTACCTCGACTCTGTTGTCAATCGAAGTAAGTTCGGGCTCACAGCAAATGGAAAGTTCGGAGTTATTGCAGCCTATGACGCTGATTTCTCCCGGTACGCGCATTCCACGTGCATGGATGTACTTCAATGCGCCTATGGCCAGTTCGTCCGTGGCGGCGATCACACTGTCGAAGTGCAGATTGCGCTGGCGCAGAAGCATGTCTCTGGTGGCGTAGATTGCGTTGTCCGGATAGAGGATCAGCTTCTGGTTTATCGGAATGCCATGTTCCCTCAGAGCGGATTCATATCCCCCTAATTTACTCATTGCACTGTAAGAGTGAGCGTTTGAAAGAAAAAGGATCTCTCTCTTGCCGGTAAAAAGTAACTCCTCCGTCACGTCATAGACAGCCTGAAAATCATCTGTCAGTACACTGTAAATATTGCTGCCTTCCATGTATCCGTTGATTAAGAAGACAGGAAGCTTTTCGGCGACATTGTGCAGATATCCGTTCTGTTCCGGCGTATCGTATATGTATTCGGAGCCGACCATGATGAGAGCGTCGATCTGCTTCCGCAGAATCCGCTCGACAGCCTGCTGTTTGTCTTCTTCGTCATACCCGCTGCAGTACAGGATACAGTCATAACCGTATCCCTGCAGGTTTTTCTCCAGATAGGATACCGCGTTCGACATATAAATATCAGCCACGTCGGGACAGACAATGCCCAATGTATTCATGGAGCCAAGACCCAGTCCCCGGGCGAAAGCGTTGGGTGTATAGTCGTTGTCTTCCATAATTCTGCGCACCTTCTCCTTCGTCCGTTCGCTGACTTTGGGACTGTCGTTCACAACCCTTGATACTGTGGCGATAGATACACCGGCCAATTTTGCAATGTCATAAATATTCATAATTGCATCTCCATGTCTTCCCTGACACAAATCATCAATTCATTTCATCCGAAGTGTAAGCCCTTACACTTACTACAATTATAGCATTCATGCGGAATAGTGCAATTACTTTTTCATCGTGATAATAGCTAATATTTTAGAGGAAAAATTATGCAAAACAGAGAAAGAGTGAAAGAATTCAGAATAGTATTGACTTTAGATAGAAAAAAAGATAATTTATGTGTAAGCTCTTACATTTTTAAGTTTTAGAGCTTGTGTCAGTCAGAATAAGTAAATATACCATAAAGTAGTAAAAGTAAAAATAAAAATGATAATCAAAAAAGCTAACAAAGTTAACTAAGAAAATTAAATAAGAAAATTAAAACAAGAAACCGGAAAACGAGCGGAGCCAAAGCTACAGCTACAGGCAGAGCTCGCCGGTGAGATTCCAGGATTCTGAGATTCCGGGATTCGCATAGCGGATCTGGCAGAATTTGTCAGAGCGTTTGTCAGAAAGGGGTACTGTATTATGCAGGAATTTGTAAGGATTCATCCGGATGATATGGTGGCGGTGGCGCTTAGGCCACTGAACGCGGATAGTTCAATATCAATGGATGGAAAAGAAATCGTGTTGTTGGAAGATATCCCGCAGGGGCATAAATTCGCGCTGCGTGATATTGGAGAAGGAGAGGAAGTGGTCAAGTATGGGGCGCCGATCGGTATTGCGAAGAGTGAGATCCGGCAGGGCGCGTGGGTGCATACGCATAATATGAAGACGGGTCTCGGAGATCTGCTTACTTACACATATGAACCGCAGATCAATGCAGAGCAGGCACAGACCAATGAGGATGATTCCCGTCAGCCGCAGGCCGGTCATTGTTTCCAGGGCTTTCGGAGGCCGGACGGGAAGGTGGGAGTCCGCAATGAGATCTGGATCATTCCTACGGTGGGATGTGTCAATAATGTGGCCGCAGCGATCGAGAAGAGAGCGCAATCCTGTGTGAAAGGTTCCGTGGAGGCGGTTACGGCTTTCGCCCACCCTTACGGCTGTTCTCAGATGGGGGAGGATCAGGAGAATACCAGGCGTATCCTGGCGGATCTGATAAGACATCCCAATGCCGGAGGCGTCCTGGTGCTGGGACTTGGATGTGAGAACAGCAACATTGATGTGCTGAAGGAATATATCGGGGAATATGATCCGGAGCGGGTGAAATTTCTGGTTTCCCAGGAGTCGGAGGATGAAATCGAAGAAGGCGTGAAATTAGTGGAAGCACTTACAGAATATGCCGGACGTTTCAGCCGGACACAGATACCCTGCAGCGAATTGATTATAGGAATGAAGTGCGGCGGATCTGACGGGCTTTCCGGTATCACGGCCAATCCGACGGTTGGTAAATTTTCCGACCTGCTGGTTGCGGAGGGCGGAACGACGATCCTCACGGAAGTGCCGGAAATGTTCGGTGCGGAGACTCTTCTGATGAACCGGTGTGAGAATGAGGAACTGTTTGATAAGACGGTTGCACTGATCAATGACTTCAAGAATTATTTTACCAGCCACAACCAGACAATCTACGAGAATCCGTCTCCGGGGAACAAGAAGGGCGGGATTTCAACTCTGGAAGATAAATCTCTCGGGTGTACGCAGAAGTCCGGCTCGGCTCCGGTCAGGGGAGTGCTGGCTTATGGGGAGACGGTGGAAGAGAAAGGCTTAAATCTGCTGAGCGCTCCGGGGAATGATCTGGTGGCATCCACGGCGCTTGCGGCTTCGGGAGCGCACATTGTGCTGTTTACCACCGGCAGGGGAACACCTTTTGCATCTCCTGTACCGACGGTGAAGATTTCCAGCAATTCTCCCCTTTATGAGCACAAGAAGAACTGGATTGATTTTAACTGTGGCGACATGGTGAACGGAAAGACGCTGGAGGAATTGGGGGAGGAGCTTTTCCGGTATGTGGTGGAAGTTGCCTCCGGAAGAAAAGTGAAATCGGAAGAGAACGGGTTTCATGATATGGCGATTTTCAAGCAGGGAGTGACACTTTAGGAGGGGAAGACATTCTGATTCCGGGAGCGCAGTATATTTGTATATGAAAGGTTGTGTATACGGAATACAGGTACTTTCCCTTGTGCATGAGTATAGTAAACGACATAACAAATGTCTGTTTTCTGTTCTTGCAGAAACCATAGACAGAAGCTTCTGCAAGGCTGAAAACGAAATTCCAAATATCGTTAACTATGGAATAAAATCAGGAAAATGTTTTACATGAAAATTTATTTGAAAAGGAGAATATATTGATGAAAACATTATCATATGAGACATTAAAAGAATTAAATTACGATGGTTATTTATTAGAGAAGGCACCGGAACGTGTGCTGCAGTTTGGGGAAGGCAATTTTCTCCGTGCCTTTGTGGACTATTTTATTGATGTTATGAATGAAAAAGTGGGATTTAACTCCAAGGTTGTATTGGTACAGCCGATCGAGGGAGGAGACAGGATTCGGAACTTCATCAATGAGCAGGAGGGATTGTATACTTTATTTCTGAGAGGAAATGAGAATGGACAGAAGGTGAATGCCAAAAGAGTTATATCCAGCGTAAGCCGCTGTCTGAATCCTTACAGCGAGTATGATACATATATGTCGTGTGCAGAGAATCCGGAGCTTAGATTTATTGCATGTAACACGACGGAGGCAGGAATTTGCTATGACGATTCCTGCAGGTTTGAGGATAAGCCGGCATCCAGCTATCCGGGAAAGCTTACTCAGTTTCTGTATGCGAGATATCAGAAGTTCGGGAATGAGAAGGGCAAAGGTTTCGTGATCCTTTCCTGCGAGCTCATAGACAATAATGGAAAAGAACTGGAAAAATGTGTCCTGCAGTATGCAAAACAGTGGGAGCTGGGAGCGGAGTTTACAGAGTGGGTTCAGAAAGAGAATATTTTCTGCTCCACACTGGTAGACCGTATCGTCACCGGCTATCCGGCGAAGGAGGCGGATGCAATCTGTGAGGAGCTGGGGTATCGTGACAATGTGATCGATACAGGCGAAGTGTTCGGATTCTGGGTGATTGAGGGACCGGAGAGCCTGAAAGAGGAGCTTCCCTTTGAGAAGGCGGGACTTCCGGTGCTGATCACGGATGACCACAAACCTTATAAACAGCGTAAGGTGCGTATTTTGAACGGTGCACACACCTCTATGGTATTAGGAGCATTTCTGTCCGGGCAGGATATTGTCAGAGACTGTATGAAGGATGACGTGATACGGGAATTTATGAACAAGACGATCTACGAGGAGATCATCCCCACACTGACCCTTCCGGAGCAGGAGGTAACAGACTTCGCGAAAGCGGTGACCGATCGTTTCAACAATCCGTTTATCGATCATGCGCTGCTTGCGATCTCGCTCAACTCCACTTCCAAATGGAAGGCGAGAGTGATGCCATCCTTCAAAGGGTATGTGGAGAAATACGGAAAGCTGCCGCAATGCATCACGGCTTCCCTGGCGTTCTATATTGCATTTTACAGAGGGAAACGTCTTGACGGGGACGGATTCACCGGTCTTCGGGGTGATGAAGAGTATGCGATTAAGGACGACAGGTTTA
The DNA here is from genome assembly GCA_964465725.1 of uncultured Bacteroides sp. Lineage (GTDB taxonomy): Bacteria > Bacillota > Clostridia > Lachnospirales > Lachnospiraceae > UBA3282. The sequence goes on from CAYXKS010000283.1 coordinate 4,587, forward strand.
TCCTGGAATTTTACTACGCTCACAGAGAGGATGATTCCCGTGCCATTGCGGAGGCGGTTCTTTCCAACACGGAGTTCTGGGGAGAGGATCTGACAAAATATGACGGGCTTGTCGGGGCAGTGGCGGACGATCTGCAGGTAATTGAAGAGCAGGGAGCTTATGA
>CAYXKS010000284.1:0-4728 GCA_964465725.1 uncultured Bacteroides sp.
CAGTTTCGATTGAGGAAGCGGCTAAGGCTGGCAAGTTCTAAGAAATGCAGTAAAATCAAGGGCTATCGCTGATGTAAGTTGTTGGCGGTAGCCCTTAACTTTTCCATACACATAAGTAGCACATGAAGTACCCGTTATCCTAATAGGGGATGATTCATTTCATATAAAAGTTCATTCGTATCCGTAAGTGTCAGGCCGTGCTGCAGTCCGAAAAAAATGACGCTGTCACGTTCCATACGTATATACAGAGGTGCATAGCCAGTTATCTTCAGGAGCTTTTGAGTTTCTTCGGCAGTAAGCGGAACCGCAAAGCAGAGTGCCAGCACTTTATCACGGGAAGGGGAGCGTTTGCCTGATAGGATATCATAAACATAGCTTCGATCCAGGCCGGAACGGCGGATCAATTCACTTTTGGATTGAGCTTTTTCATGTAGAATATCCTGCAGATAAACTGACAGAGGGAGCTGCCGTGTAAGCTGATCTGACTGGCTTTCAAGATAAGAAGATACAGTTGATGTGTTTTTTAGCAGATTCAGTAATTCACCAGTCGTTTTTTTCATTTATAACAGCCTCATTTGTGGTATATTTGTATGTAGTGATAATTTGTACCCATTGGAATGGCATAATTGTTATTACAGGAAATCATTATAGCTTATACAGGAGAATTGTCAATGTCAGAAATGGTAAACAGAAAATTGCAGTATCTGGAAGAAAGTTATGAAGTGCTGGCTTGTCTGGGAAACAGACCTGGTCAGGAAGTATTCCTTGTAAGAAGAAAAAATGATGGGAAAATATATATCAAAAAATATGTCAGTGCAAAATCTGTAGAAGTGTACACCAGGCTGCAGGATATTGTCCAACGTAATATCCCCCGTATTTATTGTGTGGCACAAGGGGAAGACAAGGGAATTGTTATTGAGGAGTTTATCAACGGTGAAACTTTAGAAGAGTATATGGAGAAAAGAGGGGTTCTGGAAGAAAATCAGGTGTGCTCGATCGTCAGAGAGATATGCAGCGCATTGTTTGTAGTACATAACAGAGGAATCGTACACAGAGATATTAAGCCGGAGAATGTGATGATCTCCAATGATGGTGTGGTCAAGGTAATAGATTTCGGAATTGCGAGAAATATAAAGGAGGGGAAAACGCAGGACACAGAAATTCTTGGCACAGCAGGTTATGCGGCGCCAGAACAATACGGGTACGGACAGACGGATGCCAGAGCAGATATCTATGCGACAGGTGTTTTGATGAACAGACTGCTGACCGGTGAACTGCCCGCGCAGCATTTGTATAGTGCGCCGGTCCTGCAGGATATCATCAAAAGATGTATTGAAATGGATGCCAGGAACCGTTTTCAAACAATTCAGGAATTAAAAGGTTCGGTCGAAACAACAGGAACCAGACCAGAAAGAAAAACGGAGGAAAATAGGTTTAAAATAAAGGAAAACAAGCATCCGGGATGTGTTATAAAAGGAATTCCGGGATTCCGTACAGGCGTTTTGTGGAAAAATATTGTGGCAACATTAGGTTATATTTTCCTGACAATATCAACTTATGCGCTGATGCAAGACTATACGTCATCCATTGAGGTATTTCTTTTGGAAGCATCAGCTGTGTTTCTCTATCTGTGGGCAGCAACTCTGGTCGGATTCAATGTGGGGGACTGGGACAGAAAGTTTATTTTGACAAGACGACTTCCAAAGGAAGTGATGCTGATCTTACGGATCGTACTGTGGGCTGTTATTTTTGATCTGGGTTTTCGTATAGAAAACTATGTAAAATACGATATACTGGGCATGATAAGAAAATAGCAGGATATCAGAAAATATTGAACTTTGTCGGCTACCAGCCGACCAAATCAGGAATGACTTTATCTATAATATTACAGACAGTAATATTACAGATAAGGTCATTTTTCTTATGAACTGCTCAGGACAGATTGCACAAGGGAAAGAATCATGTTGCGCTGCTGTTCATTTGCGGAGTGCCAGAGTGACAGAAGCATTTTGTCTTGTATAGAGTCTGCAGGAGGAAGGTTATCAGCCAACAGATAGTCAACCGTTACATGAAAACATTCGGCGAGACTGATGAGTTTCTCAAGCGTTACGGAACGTTCTCCACGTTCTATCAGACCTATATAAGTAGTAGAAACATTGATATATTCTGCGACTTGTTCCTGTGTCATATTGCAGTGAATGCGTTCCTCACGTAATCGTTTACCCAATATAGTGCGGTTCATAATGACTCCAATCTGTTTTGTATTCTTTTATTTTAACGATATATTATGCAAGATTTAACAAACTATAAGTTTTATAGTAAATAACTATAAGTTGACAAATTTTGCAGTAGCTGTATAATGGAAAGGAATACAACTGTAGAGCAAATTTTATATGAGGGAGGAAAAACATTATGAAGAAGGCGTTGGTACTGGTATTGCTCTGTTCATTGTTGTTTTCAATGACAGCATGTGGAGAGAATGGCAGTACTGCAGAACTACCGTCTGTCAGTTCCGATGCGGAATCTGAACAACAGGAAACTTATGAGGAAACGGAAAAGGAACGCTCGGCACAAGAGATAACATCTGATGATACCAGCACAGAATCCATCCCATTTGAGACGGTTACCGTGGCAGATAATGAAGCGTGCTCTATCATCATCCGTGAGATTGAAGAGGACAGTATCTGGGGCTATACGTTGAAAACGCTTCTTGAAAACAGATCTGTGGACAAAACTTATATGTTTTCTGTGCAGAGTGCTTCGGTCAATGGCGTAGAAGCGGATCCGCTGTTTGCCAGGGAAGTTGCAGCCGGTATGAAAGCAAATGAAGAGATTTCTTTTACCGGAGACAAGTTGACAGAAAATGGTATCACACAATACACCGATATTGCGCTCAGCTTCAGGGTTTATGATAATGATGACTGGATGGCGGATCCTGTATATGAAGATACAATTCATGTATATCCCTATGGCCAGGAGAAGGCAGAGAAATATGTAAGGGAGATGCAGCCGTCTGACATTATAGTCGCAGAAAATGAATATGCATCCGTTGCTGTTACCGGATATACGGAAGATCCTGTCTGGGGATATACTGTAAATCTCTTTCTTGTGAATAAAACGTCAGATCATGCAATCATGTTCAGCGTAGACGATGCATCGGTAAACGGATATATGATCGATCCTTTTTTTGCGACGACAGTCAATCCTGGCAATTGTGCGTTCCGGGAAATGTCTTTTTCGGATTCTGCATTGGAAGAAAACAGTATCACAAATATTGATGAGATTGCATTTTCACTCAGAGCATATGATGCGGATCAGTTCGGCGCAGAAGATTATATGAAGGAATCCGTTATCCTGCATCCATGATCCATGGATAAGTCTCTTTTATGAAAACGCCTTTAAAAAGAAACTATTAAAATTAAACGTAACGAAAGGAAGTTATTGCTATGAAAACAGCTCGTCTTGTAATCGGTATTATTTCAATGGTATTGTTTGTTCTTATTACCTTCCAGTCCTGTGCGGCGGGAGTGGCTAACACTTTGAGTGATAATGGAGAGGTCAGCGGCAGTGCGGGATTTTTTCTGGCAATCTGTATGCTGGTTGCCGGGATCATTGCCGTAGCCGCGAGAAAGTCGAAAACAGGGAGTATTGTTGCGGGCGGATTCTATGCGTTCGGAGGACTGGTCGGGATCGTGAATGCAGGTTCCTATTCGGACCTGGTGATCTGGTCCATACTTTCCTTTATTTTTGCTACGGTATTCATCGCTACAGGAGTCACACAGAAACAGAAAAAACTGGATTGATCTTTTGAGACAAGATTTTGAATAAATGTTCGGTTCCTGCCTGCACAGAGTAATTTTGTGACAGGCAGTTTTTCACAACAAAGGCCGCTGCCCGCGATGAAGTCAATAGTCCCATGATGTATATCGACATGAAAATTATAGAGACATTGTATAAGCTGACGGGAACAGGAATTCTTCTATGGTGAGAGGGTTAAGGGCTGACACACCGGATTCCATAGACCCGGTTCCCATAAGTTGACAAAGGAGTTATTTCGTCTTTCAGGGGATCCATACACAGATAATCTCCGTTTTGTATACCGACTATCAGTACGTAATGAAAGCTGCCAACCGCATACATTCTTACTCTGACAATGGGGTATCTTTCTTCAGAGAGACAAGAGGTTATAACTTCTGATGAAATCTCTGGATAGACATCTACTTGATAATCATCCAAAGCGGCCAATGCTTCCCATTGAAGATTTCCCTCAGTATCATATACCTGACCAGAAGACAATTTTATATTTAATGTACCGGGAGTCTCTTCCATGTCGCTTCCCATGGAGAGTGCAGAAGCAATGCAGCTGACCAGGCAGCCGGAAGAGCGCAGCGTGTATTGGGAATCTCCTAATCGGTCATCGGCCCACTGGATATCATCCTGTCTATAGCAGATCACTTCTGTACCGGGCAGGATGTTTTTATCCTGCGGTGCTTTGATCCAGACGCCGTTCCTCAATCGGAGATATAGTAAACCTGCGCCGACCAGCAGAAGACAGCAAAAGATCATGGATATAGATGCAGCCGGATGTATTTTTTTAGATTTATGACTCATGTATTTTGATACTCCTTTATATTCATATCATTGCCAGGCGGTTTAGAGTGACTGAATGCCAATGGTATTGGACAAATGTTGCAATGACAAGGCAGTTGAATATTATCCTTATTTTAT
>CAYXKS010000285.1:0-4726 GCA_964465725.1 uncultured Bacteroides sp.
ATTTGCAGATTAAAGAAAGGTGGAGTATGATCATGGCAAAGAGGAAAGGTTTAGGATTGGGAGTAGCTGCCGTAGCAGCAGGAGCGGGGGCGGCTGCGTATGCGGTTCACAATCACGAAAAGAAAAAAGAGGGGGAAACGCAGCAGACGAAGTCAGGCATTGGTAAGGTGAGCAACAGAAAATATGTGACGGCTGAGCCTGAATACCGCAATACAGAGCTGGGAAGATATGCGAAAAACAGCAAGGGAATTTATTATAGCAACGGCAATTACGAGGCTTTTGCAAGGCCGAAGAAGCCGGAAGGCGTCGAGGAGAAAAATGCTTATATTGTGGGAAGCGGCCTGGCATCTCTGGCGGCGGCGTGCTTCTTAGTGCGTGACGGACAGATGCCTGGCAGCCATATACACATTCTGGAAGCTATGGGTATAGCTGGAGGAGCTTGCGACGGAATCTATGACTCCACAAGAGGCTACGTGATGCGCGGTGGCCGCGAGATGGAGAACCATTTCGAGTGCTTATGGGATCTGTTCCGCAGCATTCCCTCCATTGAGACGCCGGGCGTATCTGTGCTGGATGAATATTATTGGCTGAACAAAGAGGACCCGAATTATTCCCTGTGCCGTGCAACCGTCAACCGTGGAGAAGACGCCCATACAGACGGATTGTTTAACCTGAGTCAGAAAGGCTGTATGGAGATCATGAAACTTTTCATGACGAAGGATGAAGATTTGTATGACAAGACGATAGAGGATGTTTTTGACGAGGAAGTCTTTGACTCTACATTCTGGCTGTACTGGCGTACCATGTTTGCTTTTGAAAACTGGCACAGCGCGTTGGAGATGAAGCTTTATTTCCAGAGATTCATACATCATATTGCGGGATTGCCGGATTTCAGCGCGCTCAAATTTACGAAATACAACCAGTATGAATCCCTGATTCTGCCGATGCAGAAATATTTGGAGGAGGCCGGAGTCGATTTTCGGTTTAACACGGAAGTGACGAATGTTATCTTCGAGACAGAGGGAGATAAGAAGGTTGCCAAGGCCATCGAATGTAAAGTTAAGGGAGTGGAAGAGGGCATTATGCTCACCGAGAACGATCTTGTTTTCGTCACCAACGGAAGCTGTACGGAAGGCACGGTGTACGGAGACCAGAATCATGCTCCCAATGGTGATGCAGAAGTCAGAACCAGCGGCTGCTGGAGCCTTTGGAAGAATATTGCGGCGCAGGATAAGGCGTTCGGGCATCCGGAAAAATTCTGTTCCGATATAACGAAGACTAATTGGGAATCCGCCACAGTCACTACCCTGGATGACAAGATCCTTCCCTATATCACGAATATATGCAAGCGCGATCCCAGGAGCGGCAAGGTAGTGACCGGCGGTATCGTGAGCTGTCAGGATTCTTCGTGGCTTTTGAGCTGGACGATCAACAGACAGGGCCAGTTCAAACAGCAGGATAAGGATCAGGTATGCGTATGGGTCTATGGCCTTTTCACGGATGTGCCTGGCGATTATGTCAAGAAACCTATGAAGGAATGTACCGGTAAAGAGATCACAGAGGAGTGGCTCTATCATATAGGTGTGCCGGAGGAAGAGATTCCGGAACTGGCGGAAAACAGTGCAGTTTGCGTTCCGACTATGATGCCCTATATCACAGCGTTCTTTATGCCCAGAACCAAGGGAGACCGCCCCGACGTCATTCCTGATGGCTGCGTGAACTTTGCCTTCCTGGGACAGTTTGCAGAGACGCCAAGGGACACCGTTTTCACGACGGAATATTCCGTCCGGACGGCGATGGAAGCTGTATATGGTCTGCTCGGTGTGGATAGAGGCGTGCCGGAAGTCTGGGGCAGCGTATATGATATCCGCGAGTTGCTTGGCAGCAGTGTGAAGCTGATGGATGGCAAATCTCCGCTGGAGATCGAACTGCCGGGGCCGCTGAACGTACTGAAGAAGCCATTGCTTCGGGTAATCAGGGGAACTGTGGTTGAGAAAGTGCTGCGGGACCAGAATGTGATTAAGGACGGAATGATGTAACGGGATGGATGAAACTTCCATAGAATGTAATAAGAGAACAATAAGGTTAATCGGTACAATATGGAAGAAAAAAGAAAAGAATTGAAGAATGACTGCAGTTTCAGCGGCATAACGCCGCTGATGCTGCCGTTTCCCTATCCGCCGGTCAAGGTGCAGGAGCAGAATCAATTCTATGCGAATCTGCTTACGGTCGATTACTGTGGGGCGGTGTCGGAATTGACTGCAATTGCACAATATATTCACGGCGAAAGCTGTGTATGCTGTAATTACTGTACGGAAGCCAAGACGCTGATCGGTATCGCCGTAGCGGAAATGATACATTTGCAAAAACTGGCGGAGTTGATCATGCTCCTGGGCAATGGTATTGATTTCACGATCCCGACAAGAAGCGGAAGAGCGCAGATGTGGACGCCTGAGTATGTGAATCTGGTTAATGTCATGCCGGGAATTATATCGTCTAATATAGCAGCCGAGAGGGCGGCGATCGACCAATATGAACAACATATGAGATTGATTGAGGATGGTTGTGTGAACGCGGTGCTTGCCAGGATTGTGCAGGATGAGGAGTATCATATTATGTTGCTGCAGATGTTGCAGTAGTTTTATTAGGGCAAAAGTGGTTTCGCTTTTGCCTTTTTGTGATACAATGAAAAAAGATGAGAAGATTTTTCAGAAAATGGTGAGAGGAAGGCTCGTGAGATAGCGGAGAACTGGAGGAGGATGTACGGAAACAGGAGTGCTATGATGGATGAATTGAGAAAGTTATGAGGGGATGCGGAACCTGAGATGTGTGTTTCAGGAATAAACGGAATAACATTTGTTGTATCATATCCTGCCGTATGTTAATATGAGAACAGGAAGGAATGAAGAGCGTATGGTTTTTATTAACGAGTCCTGGAATAACACTGGCGAAATTGTGGTGTACAGTAATTATCATAAATATTGGCTGGATAGGGAAAGAAAGATAAAAAATCCCTTGTTTGATGTTTTTAGCGGCAAAATTCTTGACCTGAAAGAAGGGAAACCCTCGGCAATCAAATATTTCTATCACATATTAGATGCAGAAATTTGTAAGGATGTGACAATATGTGTGGTTCCATCGAGCAATTCTTCGCATCTGACTACAGGAATTGGTATGCTTGCGGAAATGCTGGCGCAGAATGGACGGGTAGACAAGGTGTATTTTCTGCGGAGGAGTATGGATATAGATAAATTGGCATTAGGTGGACAACGGGATCAGCAGATTCACTTGCAAACGATATCGACGGTGCAGGAGATGGATATTACGGATGATATTGTATTGTTAATGGATGATGTGACTACAACCGGAAATTCTTTGTATGCGTGTAAAGAAATTTTAACGATGGCCGGTGCAAAACATGTAGAAATGTTTGCGTTGGGGAAGGCAATCTAATATGAAAAAAAATTATTCTGAAAAGGATATAGGGAAACTGAATGCTGCGATACAATTAAAGGAACAATCCAAGGGTATGGGAATAGCTTATTGTACGGTAGAAGATGAAGAATATCCCTCTGCTTTAATAGATATTCCTGGAAGGCCGGTTGTTCTATTTTACATGGGCGAGATAGGGATATTGAATGCTTATAAAAGTATTGCGGTAATCGGAAGCAGGAATTGTTCTTCCAAAGGAAGAGAACTGGCATATAGGACAGGCAGGATTCTGGCCGGAGAGGATATTACGGTTGTGAACGGCCTGGCATTAGGATGCGATACGGAAGCTTTGCAGGGTGCGTTGGATGCTTCCGGGAAATGTGTGGCAATAATGCCGTGTGGTTTGGATAATATACAGCCGAAATCAAACAGAGGGCTGGCACAAAAAATTATTGAGACGGGTGGATGCATCATAAGCGAATATCCGATAGGTACGAGCCTGGCTAAGTACCAGTATGTTGAGAGGGATCGATTACAAAGCGGGGTTAGTCAGGGCGTATTGATCATTGAGGCCGAGCGGAAGAGTGGAACCATGCATACTGCGGAGTTCGCTGCCAGACAATATAGGCGCCTGGCATGTTATTATCATAAATTGTTGGAAATGTCGTCAGGAAATCAATATCTGGAAGAGTCTGGAAAGGCGGTGAATATAAAGAGTGAGGAAGATGTTCTGGCTTTTGCGAGGGGAATTCCGAGAGAAGAAAGATATCAGCAGATGTCGTTGTTTTAGGAATTTTATATTTTGTTTGTAGTGGAATTGGGAGTGGGCCGTGAAGAAGGAGCATGGTGTAGTGGGGAAACAGTTATGGCGAGAACGGTAGGAATTGGGATACAGGACTTTGGAGAAATCATTGAGAATGACTGCTTTTATGTGGATAAAACATACTTTATCAGGGAATGGTGGGAGAGCCGGGACGAAGTGACGCTGATTACCAGACCGCGTCGCTTTGGGAAAACGCTTACGATGAGCATGGTGGAACAGTTCTTTTCGGTAAAGTATGCCGGAAAGGGCGGCTGGTTTGAGAATCTGTCCATCTGGCAGGAAGAGAAGTACCGCGCCCTGCAGGGAACCTATCCGGTTATCAGCCTTTCCTTTGCAAATGTAAAGGAGACAAATTACAGGGATGCGCGTGCAAAAATCTGCCAGCTGATTGCCAGCGAATACGCACGCTGTGCTTTTTTGCTGGAAGGAGACTGCCTGACAGAACAGGAGAAAGATGTTTTTCGCAGAAAA
>CAYXKS010000286.1:0-1292 GCA_964465725.1 uncultured Bacteroides sp.
GAAATTTCCAATGGCGTTTACTATAAGATAAAATGGAGGCGGATATGAGCAGACGAGTAGTAGTGACTGGTATGGGTGCGATCACACCGATCGGACTGAGCGTGGATGAATTCTGGAGTGGGATCAAAGAGGGGAAGACAGGCTTTGACAGGATCACAAGATTCGACACGACGGATTATAAATGTAAGCTGGCGGCTGAGGTGAAAGGATTTGATGGGAAGAATTATATGGACTTTAAGGCTGCAAAGAGAATGGAGCTTTTCTCTCAGTATGCGGTAGCGGCGACGAAAGAGGCAATAGAAGATGCAGGGCTTAATATGGAAAAGGAAGACCCGTATCGTGTCGGTGTATCGGTAGGTTCCGGTACGGGTTCATTGCAGGCTATGGAGCGGTCTCACAGCAGATTGATTGAGAAAGGACCGGGCAGGATCGAGCCTCTTTTCGTGCCGTTGACAATTTCCAATATGGCGGCGGGAAATGTGTCCATCCAGTTTGGATTAAAAGGCAAGAGCATCAATGTCGTGACAGCCTGTGCCACGGGGACGAACTCTATCGGGGAAGCATTCCGCACCATTCAATATGGGGATGCAGAGGTAATGATAGCAGGCGGCACGGAGGGCAGTGTATGTCCTATCGGAATAGGTGGTTTCTCTGCATTGACGGCATTGTCAACGAGTGAAGACCCGAAGAGATGCTCGATTCCTTTTGACAAGGAGAGGAGCGGATTTGTGATGGGTGAAGGCGCCGCTATTGTAGTGCTGGAAGAGTTGGAACATGCCAGGGCGAGAGGCGCACGGATATACGCTGAGGTTGCTGGATATGGCTGTTCTTCAGACGCTTACCACATTACTTCTCCGGCCGAGGATGGAGCAGGGGCAGCCAAAGCAATGGAATATGCGGTGGCGGATGCGGGAATCAGGAAAGAAGACATCACATATATCAATGCCCATGGAACAGGCACGCATCATAACGATCTTTTCGAGACAAGAGCGATCAAATTGCTGTTTGGGGAGCATGCGAAGGAGATCAAAATCAATTCCACAAAGTCCATGGTAGGCCATTTGCTGGGGGCTGCCGGGGCCGTTGAATTTGTGACTTGTGTGAAAGAGATTGAAGAGGGGTATATTCACAGAACGGTAGGCTATGAGGTGCCGGATGAAGAATGTGACCTGAATTACTGCAAGGAAGCGTATACAGAAGATGTGGAGTATGCCTTGTCCAATTCTCTTGGATTCGGAGGACACAACGCAAGTCTTCTGGTGAAGAAGTATCACGGGCAGCAGTAAACGTAG
>CAYXKS010000286.1:1392-4726 GCA_964465725.1 uncultured Bacteroides sp.
AGGACACAACGCAAGTCTTCTGGTGAAGAAGTATCACGGGCAGCAGTAAACGTAGTTATGCATGCGGCAGCAAGCGTACTTGTACCCATGTCATCCCTGACACGAACGTTCTGTGAAAAGAGGGCACAAGTCTTGATGAACATACGCACACCACACAGCTCGACCGTGTGTGTATGTGCAGGTGTGTACCGGTATTTGCGCTGTGTTTTTTATGGAAATTTGTGTCAGAGAAGACGCAAAGGTGTAAATGTATATGATTATGGAGGAGGAACTATTAGTATGTCACTTATGACGGCGAAAGAAATCATGGAAATTATCCCGCATAGACAGCCTTTTATGCTGATTGATACGATTGAAGAGCTGGAAGAAGGTAAAAGAGTTGTGGCGAAAAAGTGTGTTTCCTACAATGAACCTTTCTTTGCAGGTCATTTTCCACAGGAGCCGGTAATGCCGGGAGTCCTGATTATAGAGGCACTGGCGCAGGCGGGTGCGGTTGCAATCCTGAGCCAGCCGGAGTTTAAAGGGAAGACGGCGTATTTTGCGGCAATCAACAATGCGAAATTTAAGGGAAAGGTCGTGCCCGGTGATGTACTAATGCTGGAAACCGAGATCATCAAGATCAAGGGGCCGATCGGGGTCGGATCAGCAAAAGCCTATGTAGATGGCAGACTGGTGACGCAGGCGGAGCTGACTTTTGCGATCGGAGAAGCATAAGAAGGGAAAAGGCGAAACAGATGGTAAAAGTAAAACCTCTTATCATAGGGGATTTGGTTGCGCGAGTTCCATTAATACAGGGCGGTATGGGAGTAGGTGTGAGTCTGTCTTCTCTGGCGGGCGCAGTGGCCGCAGAGGGCGGTATCGGAGTGATCTCCACGGCGCAGATAGGCTACAGAGAGCCGGATTTTGACACTGATCCCATCGGGGCGAATCTGCGTGCCATTAAAACCGAGATTCAGAAAGCGCGTAAGATTGCTAAAGAAGGCATCCTGGGAGTCAATATTATGGTTGCCACAAGAAAATATGAAGAGTATGTGAAATCGGCCGTCGGGGCAGGGATTGATCTGATTATTTCGGGTGCGGGACTGCCGATGGATCTGCCGAAGCTGGTGGGGGACGCGAAGACGAAGCTGGCCCCTGTTGTTTCCAGCGTGAAATCAGCGCAGGTTATCATGCGCTACTGGTGGAAAAAATATACCAGACTGCCGGATGCAGTGATTATCGAAGGACCACTGGCTGGCGGACATCTCGGATTCCATAAAGACCAGCTTGAGGATATCGAGGGACTGCACTATGATGACGAGGTGCGTGATATTATCTGTAAAGTCAGTGAGACGGCCAGAGAGCATGGAATGCAGATTCCGGTGATCATGGCAGGCGGCATTTATAACCGGGGTGATATGGAGCACTATCTGGAAATGGGAGCGGCTGGTGTTCAGGTGGCGACACGGTTCGTGACGACATATGAATGCGACGCTTCGGACGCCTATAAGCAGAGTTATATTGATGCAAAAAAAGAGGATATTGTCATAGTCGAGAGCCCGGTGGGTATGCCGGGGAGGGCCATTCTTAATGCTTTTATGAGAAAAGCAAAGGAAGGACGTATCCCTCACGGCAAGTGTCATCTCTGTATCAGTACGTGTAAGCCTGACGAGACACCGTACTGTATTACAGATGCATTAATCAATGCGGTGGAAGGTAAAGTTGAGGACGGGCTTTTATTCTGCGGAGCCAATGCTTATCGGGCGACCAGGATGGAACATGTGAAAGACGTTATGGATGAATTTCGATGATAATAATAACATTGTGCCTGTTTTTCAGGGAGCATCTGTGTCGGGCGGGAATTATGAAACAGCTTCGGTACTTTTCATGGATGTTTGTGTCCGGAAAGCTGTGTGGTGCAGGTACTATAGAGATTAAAAATATTTGAACGAGGGAAAACATGGGAACAAGAATAATAGGAACGGGAAGCTGTCTGCCTGCAACTGTCGTGACAAACGATGATCTGGCCAGAATAATGGATACTTCTGACGAGTGGATCAGTACGCGTACCGGTATCAGGGAACGTCATCTGGTAAAGGAAGAGACGACTGCAGACATGTCTGTTGAAGCGGCAAGACGTGCCATGGAGAATGCCGGTGTGACTGCGGAAGAAATTGAACTGATTATCGTGGGAACCGTGTCGGCGGATTATGTGACTCCCTCCTGTGCTTGCGAGGTGCAGGCGCGGATTGGAGCGGTAAACGCGGTGGCGTTTGATATCAACGCAGCCTGCGCCGGGTTTATGTTCGCTCTGAACATCGCAAATGTATATCTGCAGACAGGGGTATATAAGACGGCCTTGATCTTGGGGGCGGAGACGTTATCCAGAATTATGGATTGGAATGACAGGAGTACATGCGTTTTGTTTGGAGACGGTGCGGGCGCCGCGGTGATTCGGGCAGAGAGGGAAGAGAAGGCAGGACTGATTGCTTTTGACCAAGGATCTGACGGTGTGAAGGGCGGCGTGCTGGCTTGCCGGAACCGTTCCAACAATAATCCTCTGATCTCAACATCAAAAGACATAGAATATGTGCATATGGATGGGCAGGAGGTATATAAGTTCGCTGTGACGGCTGTGCCCCGCTCTCTGCAGAAAACGATTCAGGCAGCCGGGTTAAAGGTGGAAGATATAGATTATTTTGCATTGCATCAGGCGAATATCAGGATTTTGCAATCTGTAGCGAAAAGGTTAAAGGTGTCCGAGGATAAGTTCCCAATTAGTCTGGATCATTGTGGGAATATTTCTTCCGCAAGTGTGCCGATCCTGCTGGATGAAATGAACCGGAAAGGCATGCTGAAGCCGGGAATGAGGATTGCTCTGTCGGGGTTTGGAGGCGGGCTTACATGGGCTTCGGCGGTAATTGAGTGGTAAACATTTTAGTTTATACGATAGAGAAAGCGAGAATTGAATTAATGTCATTTAGTTAAGCAGGATGCGTATGTTATCGTGTACTGGCTTGACTAAATGGCATTGAGACTGAACTTTTATAGGCTGAGTTGTAACTATAGTAGACGACATAATGAGGAAGGTGGATGAAAATTTATCCACCTTCCTCGTTGTATTTTCCGATGATATAATTTACAAAAATGAAATGGCAGAGATTTGGAACGGGCAGATTCCGTAACAACAAAGCCCGAAACCGAGCCGTTACATACAATATTGTCAGAAATTGCGCCGATTGTAAATCAGGTCATACAGGTTCAGAGAGGAGATCATTGCGGAAACCTCCTCCACAGATTATTTGCGGACAAGATACGGGAGAGGTGGGATCATCACCGTGAGACCAGACAGGCA
>CAYXKS010000287.1:0-2544 GCA_964465725.1 uncultured Bacteroides sp.
GCTTCGCCGAACCTCTGGAAGTGCACAACCTCTCTCGCCCGCAGGAACTTGATCGGTTCGCAGACATCAGGATCGTCTCTCACCAGACGCAGAATATTGTCATAAGTTGAACGTGCCTTTTGTTCTGCTGCCATATCCTCTGTCAAATCCGTTATAATATCTCCTTTTGATTGGAATTCACAGGCGTTAAATGGTACGCCGCCCGCGGCCTGGGGCCAGATTCCAATGGTATGGTCCACATAGTAATTGACAAATCCGGATTCCTCGATTTCTTCCATAGACAGGTTCTTGGTCAGCTGATGGACGATCGCTGCAACCATCTCAAGGTGAGCAAGTTCTTCCGTACCGATATCGGTCAGTACTGCAGATACCTCTCTGTAAGGACATGCATATCGCTGAGACAGATAGCGCATGGAAGCGCCCATCTCACCGTCTGGTCCGCCGTATTGGCTGATAATTGCCTGTGCCAGCATAGCATTGGGCGATTTGATATTAACAGGAAACTCAAGTCTTCTTTCATAATTCCACATTAAGCACAGCCTCCTTCCCAGGGCATAGGTAAAGTCGCCCAATCCCAGCCGCTGCAGTCAGAAGTGTCTGCGAGAGCGAGTGTCAGGGGACCAAATTTTTCTGAGTATTCTTTTTTTGCCTGATTCGTCATACGATTATAGTGGTTGAAGTATTCCATAGCATTCCTGTCAGTGGGATGGGTGTCCAGATACAGGGACAGTTCGATGACAACGAAATCCAGGATGCCAATGTCGTGGAGCAGTTTTTCCTGCTCGTTAGAAAAGTGCAGGTTCATTATTTACAGCATCTCCTTCCTGTGAATGGTTTGTCAAGTTCCGGGAACACGGTTCCGGCGCAGTACGCTTCTTCAAGATTATCGCTGATTCCGTTAAAACGCTGCCACGGAACATAGGCCATTGCAATAGGAAACTTGTCAATATTCTCTTTGTACATATAATCTTTCATAAGATTCCTTTCTGTTTTCAGATGTTTTTACTAATATATTATGATATAATCGTGACGGTGTGTTTGCGCTTGAAAAATTGAGGCCGGGATTTGCAGGTATATTTTGTGGTGTCGCCTCAGCGACAATAGCATATGCAGTGATACATATTGCATTAGAATATTGCCTGTTTCACAGTTTTTTCACAATTTGATAAGAATAGCAACACATTTGTCCGGTATTTTTATAAGGGTGTCTGCTTTTATAGGTAGCGACATTGGAAATTTCGTTTTTGGCCATGCAGCGGCTTCCATATATGGCCTCTGTAAGAACCGGAAAAAGAAAGTTGTTATGTAGCTTACGATGACATGGGCACAAGTATAAAACGGTATGTGCGGTAATTGTTGTGTTACTATTCACAGTCGAAATGCGCATTAACTGCGCATTTACGATCCAATGAAGTAAATTTTTTGCGCATTTGCGCCTCGCCGAAGGGCGCTAAACGTCCAGGGGACGTTTGCTCAGCGCCGACCGGAGTGAAACGTAGACACTTGTAATGCGCAAATGCCGTTACTTTGAGCAGCGTAAGTTGCGAATAATAGCATTGTTGTATCAGAAGGGAGGAACTAAGTTTTGATACAAGTAGAGAATATAAGCAAAAAATACGGAGACCACACGGCGGTGGAAAATCTGTCTTTTACTGTAGAGAAAGGACAGATTTATGGTTTTCTTGGGCCGAACGGTGCGGGAAAATCCACGACAATGAATATCATGACGGGTTATATCGCCGCCGGAAGCGGAACGGTGAAGATCAATGGGTTCGATATCTTGACAGAGCCTGAGAAGGCGAAAAAGTGCATTGGCTATCTCCCGGAAATACCACCGCTCTATACGGATATGACGGTATATGAGTATCTGATGTTTGTGGCGGAACTCAAGAAAGTACCGAGGAAAGAACGGATGGAGCATGTGGAAGAGATTATTGAAAGAACGCAGTTGGAGGATGCCGGAGGACGGTTGATCCGAAATCTTTCCAAAGGGTATAAGCAGCGTGTAGGGTTGGCGCAGGCGCTGATCGGCTATCCGGAGGTGTTGATTCTGGACGAACCTATGGTGGGACTCGACCCGAAACAGATTCTGGAGATAAGGGATCTGATCAAAGAATTGTCCAGGGAGCATACGATTATTCTAAGCTCCCATATTCTGGCGGAAGTCAGTGCGGTGTGCGACCATATTATGATCATATCCAAGGGAAAACTGGTGGCCAGCGGTTCGCCGGAGGAACTGCAGGAGATGATGCATACAAAGACAGAACTGGAAGTGGTTCTTCTCTGTGAAAAGGAACAGGTGGAAGCTGTTTTGAAAGATATCAGACAGATTGAAGATTATACGATTGAGCCTGCGCAGGAAGAGGGCAGTATTAAGGTATGTCTGAATGTATCTGATAATGCAGATATCCGCAAAGAGCTGTCTGTGACGCTTGCGGGTGCAGGGATACCGATTCTGTCCATGAAGCGTCTGGAGAAGTCATTGGAGGACATTTTCTTAGAGCTGACAGAGGACAATGAAGAAGGAAAGGAAGAAGAGGAAGA
>CAYXKS010000287.1:2644-4710 GCA_964465725.1 uncultured Bacteroides sp.
GGACCGAAGAAACAGAAAATCAATTAACCAGGGAGGCGGAAGAAAATGACAGCAATTTATAAGAGAGAACTGAAATCCTTTTTTCACTCCTTTGTGGGATGGCTGTTTCTGGCGGCTACCTTCTTTATGATGGGAATTTATTTTACCGTATACAATATCATGTCGGGATATCCGACGATTTCCTATGTGCTTCAGAGCATCGCCTTTTTGTATATTATCACTATTCCAATCCTTAGTATGCGTGTCTTGTCGGAAGAGCGGAAGTATAAGACGGATCAGCTGATCCTCACGGCTCCGGTCTCGGTGGGGAAGATCGTGCTTGGGAAATATCTTGCGCTGGTGACAGTGCTTGCAATTCCGACGATTATTCTTGGCCTTACGCCTGTTGCATTGATGCAGGCGGGAGATTTTCAGACGGGCATTTCTTATGCCTCACTGCTCGGATTTTTCCTGTACGGCTGTCTGGGGCTGGCAATCGGCCTGTTTCTGTCGTCGCTGACGGAAAATGTCGTCATCGCGGCAATATTGACGATGGCGGTATTATTCCTGGGTTATATCATGGGCGGGCTATGCAGTATGATCTCCAGCTCCGGAACGGGCGTCATTGCGGACTATGTTGTAAAAGTACTGTACTGTTTTGATATGGTGGGAAGATTTGATTCTCTGTCGAACGGTTATTTTCAGCTGGAATCTGTGGCGTATTATCTTACACTGACGATTTTTGTCCTTTTCTGTACGGCACAGTCCATCCAGAAACGCAGGTACAGTGTGTCGGGAAAAGGAATCAGGCTGGGCGCATACAGTGTCCTTACGATTATTGTTGCGTTTATTGCGACGGCAGTCATCAATTTGGGCTTAAATTTTGTCCCTGACAAATATACTTCTTTCGACGTGACTGCGAATAAGCTTTACACGTTGACGGAAGATACAAAAAACCTGCTTGGCAATTTGGAGGAGGATGTCACAATATATGTGCTGGCCGACGAGACGGACAAAGATGAGGATTTGGATAAGACACTGCAGCAGATGAAAGGTTTGTCAGAGCATATAAGTATTGAATACATTGATCCGGTGGCAAATCCGAAATTTTATTACAATTACACGAAAGAAGAACCAATGAATAACAGTCTGATCGTGGAAGGCCCGAAGGGCAGCGCCGTAGTTGATTATGATCAGATATACCAGTATGAGATGAATTATTCCACTTACCAATATACGGTGACAGGGTATGACGGAGAGGGGCAGACGGTTTCGGCGATCGCGAAAGTGACGATAGAAGAGACTCCCAAATTCTACCTTATCATAGGGCACGACGAACTGTCTTATGAGGAGGCTTTTCTGAATACACTGGAAAAGGAAAACCTCTCCTATGAGACATTAAATCTTAACTCGGTGGATGAGATCCCTGAGGATGCCCAGGGAATTATCATCAATGCGCCTACCAGCGATTATTCTACAGATGATGTGGATAAGGTGACCCGGTATCTTGACCAGGGAGGAAATGCGTTGATCGTACCGACCTGGACGGATACCGATATGGATAATTTTGAACAGTTACTGGACTACTATGGCGTTTCTTTGGTAGACGGCATGATCGTGGAAGAAGACAGGGACTATTACTATCAGATTCCCTATTGGCTTCTCCCATCTATAGAAAGTGATGAGATTACTCAGCGTGTGTCCGGCGGATCAGTGTTTGTTCCTTATGCAAGGGGGCTTGATTATGACGATGATACAGATGGGATATATTATCAGCCACTTCTTATGACAAGCGGAAGCGCGTTCAGTAAACAGGAAGTATCTGGAGGAGAAGATTACAGCAAAGGCGCCGATGATATTGACGGCCCTTTTGTGGTCGGTCTTGGCACGGAGAAAGTTGTCGGGAACGATACATTATCCAAAGCGGTTATTATTGCTTCGGAGAATATCTTTACTTCTTCTGCGGACCAGGTGGTGCCTGGCTACAATATGAAGTTTTTTGGAAGCATTCTGAGCAGCCTAGCGGAACATGAAAGCTCTATGTCTGTTCCGGTAAAATATTTTGATATCGGATACCTTGCATTCAG
>CAYXKS010000288.1:0-1640 GCA_964465725.1 uncultured Bacteroides sp.
CTCAAGATCAACATCAGCAGCTTCTCGTTTTTCCAAGTACAACACGCTCGATTTTACATTGATTTTATTTGGTTTGAAAATTTCACCTCCTGGAACAGTGCAATCAATCATTTTCGAATATTTGTTCTTTTGACTTGCTATATGGATGACTTATGCGTATTCTGCCTTAGACGTGGATCAGGGCTGTGTCTCACGGTTAAACACAATCACCGCCTCACGTGTCTCATAAGGGCCCATTTCGTAGTATCCTTCAGACAGGCGGTTCAGGCGCTGCATAGACACCATTCGATTGGCGCGCTTGGGCTGGTCTGTGATAAAAGTGATTCCATCCCCGAAATATTCCTGATCCAGTTCCGGATCATCTAACTCCTCATAATAAGGATCAAAGAGGCAGACATCTGACCCCTCTATTCCGGTCAGAAGCACATAATGGCTTACGTCAAGAAAAAGGCGCAGCAGCACGGCGCCTCCCTGCCTGAGAGCCATGCCGATCCTGCTATCACAGGATACGCAGACTTCTTGCCCGGAGAGAAATTCACAGGATATGGGAAAGTTCTTCACACGACCAAATTCATTCAGCCAGTTGCTTAAGAAAAGCATGGCGGAGGTGGAAGTGCCACGCTTGCCGATTTCGCCGTTTTCATTGTATGAATCCAGACAATAGAGCATAATATATTTAATAATGTCTGGGTAGATAGCTTCTCTGTCGAACAGATAGCGGATCGCATTGGTCAGGGATACTGGGCCGCAGTCGTATTCGCTAGTTTGGTAATTAAGCAGGTTTTTCATCGCATTTTCCTTATGTAAATAATATAATTGTAGAAAATATACAGCGCATTGCTTTTTTTGTCAAGGTTATGCTATACTAAAGCGATTGGGAAATTTTAGGAGTTAAAAATGCTTCGAAATGGAGGAGAGATTATGAAAGAAAAGACGAGGAGACTGATGAGTCTGCTGCTGACGATTGTGATGGTCGCTGCGGTTACTGCATGCGGCGCATCCGGTGACGGAGGAAGTGCCTCAGGGGCAGACAGTACGGCAGAAGAAGGCGCTGCAACGGATAGCACAGCGAGCGGTGATGCAGAGTCAGAGCAGGGCGGTGAGTCGGCGGGTCCGGCTACGGCTGCAGAAGGTGAGAAGATCATCAATGTCGGCGTGACAGACAGTCTTGGAGGGATTAATCCTTTTGCAATTGATCAGACTGAAATCAACAAGTATGCGGTAGACTTGATGTTCCTGCCACTGATGGAACTGGATAAGGACCTGAATTTCCAGGGGATGCTGGCGGATTCTATCACGACAGAAGACAACATTCACTTTAACGTGCATATAGATGAGAATGCTGTCTGGTCAGATGGAACGCCGGTTACGGCTGAGGATGTGGAATACTCGGTGATGCGCTATGCCAGTCCGGTTGTGGCCAATACCACACTTTTGCTGCATGCGTTTGAGGGTACTGATGATGAGACAGGTTTCGTGGAAGAGGGTGCCGAATCTATGGCCGGTCTTAAAGTGCTGGATGAGAAGACGATAGAGTTCACATCCAAGTATCCGATGGCGCTCACGACTTTCCAGAACAGCTACGGAAGATATCTGCATGTTCTTCCGAAGCATATTATCGAGAAGTTCAGTGAAGATGA
>CAYXKS010000288.1:1740-4699 GCA_964465725.1 uncultured Bacteroides sp.
GGATTCCTGTCTTCCGCAAGTCCGTTCTATGACGACGGAATCGTACCGATGGAGTACAATCCGGAGAAAGCGAAGGAGCTTCTTGAGGAGGCCGGATGGGACGGCTCCCAGACACTGCGCTTCTACGTAAATTCCGGGGATAACACTTTTGTAAATGGTGTTCAGGTTATTGTGGCGCAATGGGCAGCGGTAGGAATCAAGGCGGAGATCACCACAGTGGACCTCGCAACGCTGATGACGATAGCAGGCACTACGGATTATGATATTATGGCAGTGCAGTATACCTATGCGCCGGTAGATCCCTATCCGGATGTTTCATGGCTGTTAGGCGGCGAGGGAAGCTGGACGGGGTATGCCGATGACGAGGTAGCAGCGGCGCTTGACGGCACGCAGCAGACCAGCGACGTATCAGAGATTACAGATTTCTATTCCGTGGTGAATGGTAAGATGCAGACGGATGTGCCGATGTTTTCTATATATGTCATCAGTGCGCAGGGCGCAGTGAGCAATAGAGTGACAGGTGCGGAACCGAGCGTATACGGATTTTTCAATGACGTCCAGAATTGGGATGTTACGGAGTGATGCAGTAAATGCAAAAATCTGTATCATTGTTACGAGGAGGCAGCAGCATTATGCCGCATTTATTGGAAGTACAGAATTTAACGACGGTTTTTGCCGGAGATTACGGGGCTACGACCAGCGTGGATCATATCAGCTTTCACGTGGATCGGGGAGAGGTGCTCTGCATTGTAGGTGAGTCCGGCTGTGGCAAGAGTGTTACATCGTTGTCGATTATGAGGTTATTGGGAAGGGGCGGAGCCGTCACTGACGGCTCTGTCTTCTTTGATGATAAAAACCTTCTTGCAATGACCGAAAAGGAGTTGGATACGATTCGAGGCGATGAGCTGACGATGATTTTTCAGGACCCGCTCACTTCACTGAACCCGGTGTTTACGGTGGGCAGTCAGATTACGGAGAGTATTCGTACCCATATGGACCTCTCAAAGGAGGAGGCGAGGGACAGGGCGGTGAAATTGCTTGCGCAGGTAGGTATGCCGGAACCTGTCTCGATGATGAAGAAATTTCCCCATACGCTTTCCGGTGGAATGCGTCAGAGGGTGATGATAGCCATGGCATTGTCCTGCAATCCGAGGCTGCTGATTGCGGACGAGCCGACGACTGCGCTCGATGTGACGATTCAGGCACAGATTATGAAGCTTTTGAAAGAGCTTTGCGGGGAAAAGAGCATGGCCATGATTCTGATTACGCATGATATCGGTCTGGTCGCCAACATGGCGGACAGGGTTCTTGTGATGTATGCGGGGCAGATTGTTGAGGAAGCGTCGGTACAGGAGCTTTTTGCAAATCCGAAGCATCCTTATACGAGAGCATTGCTTGATACGGTACCTACGATTCGGGATGATGAGGCCAGGCAGCTGCAGGCAATACCGGGGATGGTGCCGGAGAGTTATGATGACATTGCAGGGTGCCGGTTTGCGGACCGCTGTCCGTACCGCAGAGAAGAGTGCAGCAGGCCGCAGGAGATGTTTCCTTTTGGAACAGGGCATAATGCCAGATGTGTTGTGGCCTGTCAGGAGAAATGAAGCGAAGGTGACAGTTCAGTCTTTGGTTTCACTGTTACAGGCAATGTCATTTAGTTTAGCCGGACGCGTATGTTATTGGCTTAACTTAATGACATTGTGTTACAGGTGAAGCGTCTGTGCAGCCGATGATAGTATGGATAATATGTATGAGGATGATTATGGCTAAGAGAAACAATACACCTCTGATTCGGGTGGAGAATATGAAGAAGTATTATCCGGTCAAGGGAGGCATCATAACGCATACGACCGGATATGTCAAAGCAGTGGATGGGGTCAGCTTTTCTGTCATGCGTGGACAGACGCTGGGCCTGGTAGGAGAATCCGGGTGTGGTAAGTCCACGATTGGCAGGCAGCTGGTAGGACTTGAGACGCCCACGGAGGGTAAGATCTACTATGATGGCCGGGACCTGGAGGCTGTGCGGAAGAATAAGAAAGAAATGCAGGGAATCAGAACGAAGCTTCAGATGATCTTTCAGGACCCGTATTCTTCTTTGAATCCGAGAAAGCATATTTTTGAAATTTTGACACAGCCCATGCTGTACCATCATATTTCGCAGAAAGATACCGTGGAAAAGGATGTTTTGAAAATATTGGATATGGTAGGTCTGCCGAGGACGGTTCTGGGCAGATACCCGCATGAATTTTCTGGCGGTCAGAGACAGAGAATCGGGATTGCCAGGGCATTGTCTTTGAATCCGGAGTTTATTGTCTGTGATGAGCCGGTCAGCGCGCTTGATGTGTCGATTCAGGCACAGATTCTGAATCTTTTGAAAGAATTACAGAAGGAGCTGGGATTAACGCTGCTGTTCGTGGGCCACGGATTGGGTGCGGTCAATTATGTGAGCGACCGAATCGCGGTCATGTATCTGGGGAAGATCGTGGAGTATGGTGATGCGAAGGAGATTTTCAGGAACCCGGTACATCCTTATACGAGGGCATTACTGGAGGCGGTTCCGATTCCCGATCCACGGGAAAAGAACAGGGAGCGCAGCCTTCTGCAGGGCGAGATCGGCAGCAGTACGAATCCGCCTGCGGGATGCAGGTTTCATCCCAGGTGTCCCTATGCTACGGAGCAGTGCAGCCAGGAGGTACCGGAGCTGGAGGAAATCGGAATGATTGCCGGCAAGGTATCTGGCAGTGATGGCGATGGGAAGGCGGCGGGAAGGGAATCGAGAGGACAGATGGGTAAACATCTGGCAGCGTGCCCTGTTGTGCTGGAAACGGCATCACACATATGAAAATTAATCCTGAGTGAAACATTAAGGAACTGTCACGAAATAATATGTGCAGATTGCGCAGGATTTTTCTTCGAGAGTGCAGGACAAAAATCAGGCGCATAGCGGGCTATGTAACTA
>CAYXKS010000289.1:0-4647 GCA_964465725.1 uncultured Bacteroides sp.
GGTCGTAAATGCGCAGTTAATGCGCATTTCGACTGTAAATAGTAACAACGATTCAGCCACAAACTGTAATGGTCCGCGTTTTTATACCTCACCAGGATTCACATGCACCATAATATGCTTCACCTTGGGAAAACTTTTCTCTATCGCATCATGTACCCGTTCCGCAATGCCATGTGCTTCCCTCAGCGTCTTATCGCCGTCCACCCTGATCTCAATATCGACATAAATCTTATTGCCAAACACACGCGTATGCAAGAGATCTATCCCCAACACGCCGTCCTGCAACGCCGCACACTCCTGGAACTTCTGTTCCACCTCTTCCTCGCATGCCTTATCCACCATTTTGTTTACCGCATCCATAAAAATATCAAGCGCTGCCTTCTCAATAAAAAAGCAGATCACTACACTGGCAATCGGATCTGCGATCGGAAATCCCATTCTGGAACCTGCAATACCGATCAATGCTCCGATAGATGACAAAGCGTCGGAGCGATGATGCCACGCATCTGCCATGAGAGCGCCGGAATCAATTCTTTTCGCATTTATTCTCGTATATTGATACATTCCTTCCTTGACAACAATGGATATGGCTGCCGCCACAAGTGCCAAAGTACCTGGTATCGCCAGCCGGGAATAATCTCCACCCACAATTTTTCCAAGCGCCGTATACCCGATTCCGAGGCCAGTAATTGCCAGAATCGTTGCGAGCACGATCGCCGCCACACACTCCATCCTCTCATGTCCATATGGATGATCCTTATCTGATGCCCTTCCCGACAATTTCACTCCGATAATCACCACAATCGTACTGAATACATCCGATGCCGAGTGAATCGCATCCGATATCATGGCCCCGGAATGAGCAATAATACCGGCCAGAAGTTTGAAGATCGTGAGCACAAAGTTCGCCACAATACTTACCGTAGAAACTTTCATAGCTACTTTCTCATAATCCTGTATATTATCCACATTTGTCTGATTCTCTGTCATCATACTTACACCTCCATGTCTTCCTAGTACTCCGTACTCGAAATTTCTGTGCAAATTTCTGAGGATATTTTTTCGAGAGTGCAGGTCAAAAAGCGGAGGCGTAGCGAGCTACATTGAGCATTTTTGACCTGTGCTATCGGGAAAATAGGCCAGAATATTTGCATAAGGAATTTGAGTACGGAGTACTAGACACAAATTCACTTCCTCCACACCTCTTAGTCAACACTGCAGGTACCATAACAGCGGTATCGCCAAACACACGCTTACATTCGTATGCCCTCCTCGAAAAAAACGCTCTATGAAAAGAGGTACAAACAATATGCAAACCAACTCCTTGTTACAACCCTGTATAGATACTGAAAGTGCTGTGCGGGAAATCCACGGAAAAGAACTTTCCGAGTATAAGAAAAACACCCGCGTACGCAGCAATCGCAACTACTGTCCCGCAGATGTTCTAATCCACTGTCGTCTTCCACGACCCGGCTCCTGGGCAAATGCCCCGGCCTGCTCAGTTTGTACTGTATCAGTCAAAAATTTATGCAGTGCAAAGAGGTTTCATAATTTAGTTAAGAAAATATATTCCTGAATTTCATACAATATAACATACTCAGGATTCAATTGCAAGAAAAATTTTACTGCGCCCATGAAAGTGCCTCCTCCAGGCTCTGTGCCCCGAGGATATTGAGCATAAATTCCGTATGGCTCTGCGCCTCATCCGTGTCAATATATTTAAAAGTATCAAATATATATTTTGGAGACTGATCCAGATCATAAATACCGAAAGCCAACCCCTGCTTTACTTCTTCCAGGGCATCCGTCTGCCGATTCATAATAAATGCATCCACATAGGGATTCGCCTCAATAATATAGTAGCAATAGGCAAACGCCGCCGCCTGCAGCTTCTCACCTGATGCGGAGGAAAAGCCAAGCTCAGTGACTGTAATGCTGCGCACATCTCCGCTCCGGTCAAGATACTCTTCCTGCTTAAGCACATCCGTTATGGTACTCAAATTCATCAACGTCAGAATCGGGGCATCTGTCGCCTTATCATAAGTCTCTGTCCAATAATTGACTTTGGTAAGTGGTTCAGGATAAGGGTGAATTGCAAGCCCCCAGTCGTAATTGCCTTTTTTACATGCAATAGCGTTAATTTCTCTCACAAGATCCCTGGCGTTGAAATGATCGTTATTATTTCCCCTATTATTATTCCAGTCATGATCAATGCTGAAATACACGTTGGCATCCGCATACTGACTCCTTGCGGCATTGTAGAAAATGCGCATCGCCTTCTCAAACTCTGCCGCGTAAAATTTACAGTCAGCCGTATCCATATAGTTCCAGATTTTATGCTGATTAATTTCGTTAGCGATCACCCAGTTAGATACAAGTCCGTGCTCTCTGCCGGAATACCTCTCTGCCAGGAAACTGGCGATTGCCTCCAGATACACACATCCATCTTCCTCCGCAGTGTTGAAGGCATAGTAATATGCCCCCGCCTCCTGGTCACGAGAAAGCGGATGGATCAGTTCCAGGCAAGCCTCATTCCAGTCATTCAGAATGATAGCGGTCGCATTCATGTCATTTTCTGTCAGATATGTAAAAAGATAATCGTAGCCGTTGATGCTGGCCCCGTTAAATTTATATGTGTTTCCACGATATTCATAGGAAATCGTCGGGAATAACTCATTTGTCGTCTCTCCAAGGATATGCGAAAGAGGAATATTGTAAATCGCATATTTCACATCCAGATCAGTCAATTGAGGTGTGTCTATCATCTGTGGGTCCAACAGCAGCCCCTTCTTGGATTCTGGTTCAGGAACACTGACTGTACCATCTGCCAACACTTCCGGATTGCATATACAGACTCCTTCAGATAAAGGAACATATTTTCCTTCCAGAAGCAGCGCCGGAACAAACTGCTTAAAAAGCTGGCTGCCATCATAAGTCCATTTAAGCTCACTGTCGACTGCTTTCTTCGTACTCGCCACAGGATCTCCATCAAAATCATCGGGAAATTTGCCATCCTCATAGAGTTCAAACGCAAACAGATAAATCATGGAGTCGTCACTCCTGGGAATATCCGGCAGGCTGAGCGAAAGGCTGACAGTCTCTTTGTCGTCATGAACCAGGCACTCCTTAACGTCTGCATAAGAGACAAGTTGGGCGGCAGTAAGGACAAGGTTCCCTTCTGTCAGTTTTTCATCGATATTCTCCTCTTGTACAGAGGCGTCCGAAGTCACGGTGGCTGCCCTGCCGCATCCGGAAAGAATAAAAACAATGCCGAAAACAAAGGAGAAAACAGATATTGAAATGCTATTGTAAATTGTCTTTATACTTCCGGTATTCAAGAGTCACTTTCCTCCTGCTGATTATAGTAGACAACTGTGACCGCTGTCTTTGGTGGATTCTCCGGATCGATGGAAATGTCTATATCGCCGGAGCGCAGACGCGCAAGTACTTGTAAATACTCACTCGTCGTAGCCGTTTTAAAACGCCATGCATCACCCTGAACCGGAAGGCTGATACACTTCTCTCTGGCTCCATAGGAAATGGCAGTTCCTGCCAATTCCTCCGGCCAACTTTTTCCGTTGGCAAAGAAATCATCCAGCGCAACAATAATCGAAGAATCAATTCCCTTCGTGGCCGAAGTCAAAAAAAGTTCCGAGACATCACTCTGATCAACGTCTGCCCCTATCAACATACCGCCATAGGACTGTGCCGCAGGCAGTACTGACTGATACAGCATACCGCCGCAGACAAAAATAATTTCTGTGCCCGACTGGTACCACTCCTGAGACATCTCTTCCACATCCTCACTCGGAGAAGAAGTATCTGCATACCAATATTCCACCTGAACTTCATCGCTGATCTCCAAAGAGTCAGCGGCAGCATCAATTCCCTGGAGATAACCATATCCGTACTTTTGCACAGAGGAAATTTCTTCCCCGCCAATAAATCCAAACTTTCTGTACCCTTCAAGCACAGACATGTATCCTACAAGATATCCCGCTTCTTCTTCCTTATAGATAACACAGTGGACATTAGGTGCAATCGTGATCTCCTCGCCTGCAGCATCTTTCGGAACACCGCCCAGCAAAAGAAAATAGATATCGTCATATTCCTCCTGCAGACTCCCCACCGCCTCCTCAAAATGAGGCCCAACGCAGACGACAAGTTCCGCGTTTTCTTCGATCGCAGTTAAAATTGTATCTCTATAGGAATCAGGGGTATCCTCCGCCGCAGTGTAGCAGGAATAAGGCACGCAGGCAGCGTCAGCGTAAGTCTTAACCCCTTTTAATGCCGCCTGTCCGAAACCATTGTCCATGGCAGAACTGCCATCTGTAACCAGAGCGGCCCGACGATCCATTATCTTTTCTTTCTGTATATTCCTATCCCCATCTTCCGTCAGCGAATCCGGATCTTCGCCAGATTCCGGGGCAGAATCCTGCGTAATGTCATCTTCCCCCACCGGGGTTGTCTCACTATTGCATCCTGAAGACAAAAGTAAGAGCGCAGCAATCATAAACAAACTTTTTATTCTCAGTTTCATTCCTGTTTCCCTGCCTTTCCCTTCGTATTAAACAGATTCCCCCATTAGAAGTATATCGCTAACCGGCTGTTTCGTAAATACCCGGCTTTAATAAAATTTTCCAGAAT
>CAYXKS010000290.1:0-4636 GCA_964465725.1 uncultured Bacteroides sp.
ACATAATGTCAGACACTGTGTATTGGTTTAGATCAGTAACATAGGATGGGTCGAAGAGTAGGAAGTTACAAACAGGGAGAGAATTTGTATTTGAAAAAGTGAGGTTAAAAATGAGAAGAGAAGAAAAAAACAGGGGAGTGGATCTGCAGGGAGATGACAGAAATCTGCAGGGAACAGGCCCAGGAGAAGAAGGGACAGAGGAAGAGAGCCGGAAGCAGGAAAGACAGCAGGGGCAGGGCGAGGAAGAGGGACGGCTTTTGGAAGAAATGGAGGAGAGGGAAACAGGAAAACGTACAGAAGGTGACAGCAGGAATCATAACAGAAACAATAAGAATGGCAGAAAGCAGAAAGTGAAGAGGGGCAATCATGCTGTCAGAGCTTTTCTGCGAATTCTGCAGCATTTATCGCTGGCCATTATGGCAGTATCCTTGTTTATTGTAGCGATCGGGTCAACAGTCCGTGTCGATGGATTTCGGTCAAGATACAGTTTCAACATGTATTCGATGAATCAGAGACAGTCATATGAGGATTCCGAACTGTTTGATAATATTTTCGGATATGCTGTCGCAGACATTATCCGGCACGGCGTTATAAGCAGCCAGTTGGAGAACAATGGAGAATTTGACGGAAGCAAGATCATAGACGTTACGGCATATAATTATCGTGATGACGGCCTGCCGGAGCGGTATGTGACAGCAAATTATCATCTGGAGGATCTGCTGAAATGGGAAAACTACGGTTTCGAATGGACGACGACGGAGATGACCGCCGCTCAGGCACAGAATTTCCTGGCTGACAGAACGAGAGTGACTGTCATAGATCCGGAGAGTAAATATTACAATACTTCCGACGCAAACTATCTGAAATCTGATGTGGAAAGCTATACTTTTACAGACGATGTTTCTTCCAATCAGCTCTGGGTGGAGACGGATGACATGGATGGATTTGTGGATGATTACCGTCCTGCCAAGCTGGAGATCACAGTGGCCGGGGAGGAGGCTGTCACAGAATCAGCGGAGGGAATAGCGGAAGCGGATGTTTCTGTAGACGATGGCTCAAAGAGCAGATACAATGTCATGATTAACCGCTATAAGACTGCAGAAGATAAGAACCTGGAGGAATATGTATCAGATTGGGATCTGTACGATGATCTGTGCCATAACGTACAGTATGCGGCGAAAAGTCTGTCTTACAATTACAGCGAATATCTGGAGGCAAAGCGGTACTACAACATAAATAATACCAATGTCCGCTATATCATCATCAAGACAGTGGGGGAGAATACTCAGATCTATACCAATCTGGAAGAGGAGCAGGATATCGAAAGCGTATTGTCCATGGAGGATTCCGAGGACAATGTAGGTGAGTCAAGTTTCCTGCAACCGGGCAAGTATATCTATTATAGTCCTTCGGATATGACTTACAGAACGAATACCTCGATCACAGAGGAGACGATCCGCCAGATTCTGCAGGGGTATGATTATGCGTATCCGGAGACAGTCAAAATCTGGATCGGCGTGGATACTTCTTACCCGACTGATGATGTTTTCACACAGGGCAGAAGCGGTTTTGAGAATTACCAGCCCTATTTTATGCAGTGGATTGCAGTTGCTTTGGGGACAGGTATTTTGTATCTTGTACTGCTGTGCTATCTGACGTTTGTAACGGGTAAGGATGCGGATAAGGATGGAAAACCGTATATCCGATTGACCTCTTTTGACAGAGTTCCCACTGAGATTATGCTGTTACTCGGCCTTGGCGCGGCTATACTGATCGTCTGGGCGATGATTGTGGTAACAGAGCTTCTCGGTTTGGATGCCATATCGTTGGGGTCAGGCGATACGATAGCGCATGCGCAGTGGTTTGAAGTGTTTTTATTTGCAGGGATGTTTGTATTGGATGCTGTAGCAATGTTTTTCTTCTACAGCTTAATCCGGCGGTGGAGGGCTAAGACGCTGTGGAAGAACAGCTATCTGTGCAGATTTGCGCGGGGAGTGAAGAGGTTTGCATTGCGGATGTACGATAACAGCAATATCGTGCTCAGGACCTGTATTCCTTATGGAATTTTCCTGATGTTTAATTTGTTGATGATGATATGCGCATTTTGGGCAGGAGATGGAGTGGGGATGCTGGCAGCACTGGTTATCATTATTGCGGTGGATATTGCGGTTGGTCATCTTCTCTACCAGAATGCCAAAGAGCAGCAGGAGATTGTCAAGGGGATCGAAATCATCGCTGACGGTCAGCTGGAACATCAGGTGAGAACAGAGAAGCTGCATGGAGATAACCTGACATTGGCACATTCTGTCAATAGCATTGGTAAGGGAATCAAGGAAGCAGTAGAAATCAGCATGAAAGATGAGCGCATGAAGGCGGACCTTATCACCAATGTGTCTCATGATATCAAGACGCCGCTTACTTCCATTATTAATTATGTGGATCTGATCAAGCGGGAGCGAATCGACAATGAGAAAGTACAGAATTATATTAAAGTGCTGGATGAGAAATCCCAGCGATTGAAGCAACTGACCGACGATCTGGTGGAAGCAAGCAAGATCACTTCAGGAAATATCAGCCTGCATTTCGAGCAGATCAATCTGACGGAACTGATGAATCAGACGATAGGGGAATTTTCCGAGAAGTTTGAACAGAAGAATTTGACCACAGTTATGAATGTCCATGTGAAAAAAGCCATAATTGAGGCTGATAGCCGTAGAATATGGCGTGTGATGGAGAATCTGTTCAACAACATATATAAATATGCCATGGAAGGGACGAGAGTATATCTGTCCATAGAGGATATGCCTGACAAGAAGAAATATCTTGTGATTTCGATTAAAAACATATCGGCGTCGCCCTTAAACTGTAATCCTGATGAACTGACAGAACGGTTTATCAGAGGAGACGTATCCAGAACAACGGAAGGAAGCGGGTTGGGATTGTCCATCGCGAAGAATTTGACAGAGGCGCAGAAAGGAACGTTTGAGATACAGCTCGATGGGGATTTGTTTAAAGTGATCCTGACATTTCCTAAGGCGAAGGAGGAAAAGAAAATGTAACGCATAAAAAGTTCGGCCGTGTTGGCCGAACTTTTTATGTGTTGATAAGATTATTACCGATGAAATTCATGTAAGATATTATATGTCCAGGCTGCTGACTTCACGATTATTATATTTGGCGAGGATGCGATGAATCTTGTCAGTCGGAGTGTAGATATTTGACATGGATGCATCGTGATTCATGAAATCTATGATGGAAGCGAGGAACTTACTCATATCGGCTTCTAGATAGTAAGGCTTCTCTTTCAGCAAAGGCGGCTGATAGCAAAGATTCGTGGTAATGATGCGATCGAAATAGCATTTCTCATAAGCATCGTCGAAAGCGTCCAGGCCATCCGTGAAGAGTCCGAATGTACAGCAGATGAAGACGCGCTTCGCGTTCATTTTTTTAAGCTGTCTGGCGGTGTCGATCATGCTGCCGCCGGAAGAGATCATGTCATCGATGACGATAGCGTCTTTGCCGTCTACGTTATCTCCGAGAAATTCATGGGCTATGATGGGGTTCTTGCCATTTACGATCGTGGAATAATCCCGCCGTTTATAGAACATGCCTGTGTCTACGCCGAGAACGTTGGCGAAATAGATACCACGGTCCAGGGCTCCTTCGTCAGGACAGATAACGATAGTGTGTTCCTTGTCAATGATCAGGTCATCTTCCGTGCGCAGAAGAGACTGTATAAACTGGTACGGAGGAGAATAATTGTCAAATCCCTTGATGGGAACGGAATTCTGCACTCTAGGATCATGCGCGTCAAAGGTAATGAATGTGGAGACACCCATATCCATGATCTCTTTGATGGCGTATGCACAATCCAATGATTCCCTGCCAGTTCGTTTATGCTGCCTGCCCTCATAGAGGAAGGGCATGATTACGGTAAGGCGATGTGCCTTGCCGTTGATAGCGGCGATGATTCTTTTTAAATCCTGGTAGTGGTCGTCAGGGGACATATGGTTGGTAAAGCCATTCATCTGATAAGTGATGCTGTGATTACAGACATCCATCAGAATATAGACGTCTTTCCCTCTGACGGAAGTATTGAGAATGCCCTTGGATTCACCGGTACCGAAACGGGGGCATTCCACTTCTATGAGATAATCGTCTTCCATATAACCGTGGAAGGCGGGGTCTTTCTTAAAGGTGTTTTCCAGACTTTTACGGTATTCCACAAGATGTCTGTTGACCTTATGGGCCAGAGGCAGGGCGGACTGAGTAGTGATTAGTTTAACAGGCGCTACCGGCATGGCATTCTGTAGTTGTTCTGTGTTCGGCATAATAACCTCCTGTAATCTCTTGTAGATAAACACTGCTGTCTGGAACGGTTATTGTTCATAGAAATAAACTTCTGTCCTGTAAGCAGTAACTGAAAACTAATGTACCAACATATATTTTATAATTATGCTAGTGACACGTCAAGGAAATTCAGTAAAACACATATTAGCTTATAAGAAACCGTCCGTTTCATTCCAATTGTCTTTTAAAACGGATTTGACAGTTTATAAGAATTTGTTGTATACCATGAATTATGTGGAGGCAACCTTGCTGGCGGCGGGACCATGACTGCCTGTAGCTGTTTATG
>CAYXKS010000291.1:0-2312 GCA_964465725.1 uncultured Bacteroides sp.
CTGTTGGAGGATGATGATAATATACGTAAACTTGTGAGCTATGCCTTGTCGAAGGAGGGTTACGAGGTGAAGGGGTTTCCGGCACCGAAGGAATTCTGGAAGGAACTGGAAACGCAGATACCGGACCTGATTCTGCTGGACATTATGCTGCCGGAGGAGGACGGACTTTCTGTCCTGGAAAAACTAAAGAAACATGCGAAGACAGAGTTGGTTCCGGTGATCATGCTCACTGCCAGGGGAAGTGAATTTGATAAGGTGATGGGGCTGGATCTGGGGGCGGATGATTATGTGGCGAAACCGTTTGGCACAATGGAGTTGATTTCCAGAGTCCGGGCGGTACTCAGGCGCTTTGAGCGCACCAGAGCGAAAAAAGTCTATGAGATAGGGGAATTGTATGTCGATCCGGCGAAGCATGTTATCTCTGTGGCGGGGCAGGCGGTATCTCTTTCCTATAAAGAGTATATGCTTCTCATGGCCTTACTGGAGGCGGAAGGAAATGTGGTGGAGCGCGATGCGCTGCTTTATAGAGTCTGGGGAGAATATTATGCCGAGTCGAGAACGCTGGATGTCCATATCCGGAATCTGAGAGTCAAGCTTGGCGACGCCGGCCGGCTGATACGGACGGTAAAGAATATCGGTTATAAATTAGGCATTTAACAATGGTTTTCTGAACAAAATGGCAAAATCTTGTAAAGTGCGATTCTGGTTTATCCAGGTTAGGAGATGAAGTAAATGAATAAGAAGATATTCCGGTCTGCTTTTTTTACTGTGCTGCTTGTTCTGGCAGCTACGATCGCGTTGATTTTGGGCGTGCTGTATCACTTTTTTGAAAAGCAGATACAGACGGAACTGAAGAATGAGGCAGATTTTCTTTCTCAGGCGGTGGAAAAGAGCGGGAAGGATTTTTTTGACGAATTTGAAAGCGGTGGCAATCGTGTGACGCTGATCGATGCAGAGGGGAACGTACTGTATGACAGCAGGGCGGATGTGGAATCTATGGACAATCATGCGCAGAGGCCGGAGATTATGGAGGCAGGAGAACAGGGCTTTGGCATGAGTGTACGGTATTCCTCCACACTTACCGTGAAGACGGTCAACTGTGCCGTGCGGCTTTCTGACGGCAGGATTCTCAGGGTTTCTACAGAACAGTATACGGTGGGCGCAATCCTCCTTGGCATGTTCCAGCCGCTGGCAATTATCCTGTTGGCTGCGCTTGCGCTGACAGCTGTGCTTTCATCGAAGGTATCCGGCGCGATTGTAGAACCGATCAATATGCTGGATCTGGAGAATCCGGAGAAAAACGATACCTATGAGGAACTGGCTCCTCTTCTTACCAAGATCGCCAGACAGAAAAAGCTGATAGAAAGACAGCTGTCGGATGCCCGCAAGAAGCAGAACGAGTTTGGTCTGATCACGGAAAATATGAGTGAGGGTTTCCTGACCATAGACCAGGATGCCAGTCTTCTGACCTACAATCCAGCTGCATGCAGACTCCTGAATATTACGCCTCCTGCAGAGGGAAATGTGCTGGTATACTGTCGGACGAAGGATTTCCGCGAAGCGATATCGGAAGCGCTGGACGGCCGGAAGGCAGAGCGGACAATGGTTCAGAATGAGCGCAGCTACAGCCTGATTGCCAATCCTGTCTTCGAGAATGAAAAGGTGATCGGCGCGGTTGTCATTGTTCTCGACATTACGGAGCAGGAAGAGCGGGAAACGCTGCGCCGGGAGTTTACTGCCAATGTCTCCCATGAACTGAAGACGCCGCTTACATCCATCTCCGGGTTCGCGGAGCTGATGAAGGAGGGCGGTACGGCTGCTGATACCGTGGTGGATTTCTCCCAATCCATTTATGAGGAGGCACAGCGGCTGATCGCTCTGGTGAATGATATCATCATGATTTCGGAGCTGGACGGCCGGAGCATCCCGTACCAGGAGGAAGAGGTGGATCTGTATGAATTGTCGGAGCAGATATTGGGGCGCTTGAAGGTACAGGCAGAGAAGAGGAATATCGCGCTCAATCTGTTCGGGGAAAAGACAACAATCCGGGGAGTATACAGGATATTGGATGAAATGATCTACAATCTGTGTGATAATGCCGTCAAGTATAACCGGGAGAACGGCACAGTGGATGTGATCATCAATCGTACGAAGAATCATGTCAGCGTTGTCGTAAGAGACAATGGAATCGGGATTCCGGCAGCGCATCAGGGGCGGATTTTCGAGCGGTTCTATCGGGTGGACAAGAGCCATTCCAGGAAAGTCGGCGGTACGGGGCTGGGGCTGGCAATCGTAAAGCATGGGGCGATATA
>CAYXKS010000291.1:2412-4610 GCA_964465725.1 uncultured Bacteroides sp.
ACTTGACTTTTAGAGATAAAAGTATAATATAAATATGGGACGTGAATTATGTGTTGAAGCGTTGCATATTTATATGTTTGTGTGGGAATGTCGGGCCGGTGGCAGTGTATTGCAGAATGACTGACGGGCTGATTGATGAAAGTCGGAACGCTTCGGAACGGAGGAGAAGATGGATAAGAAGAATATTGACTGGGCGAATCTCGGATTTGGGTATCAGGAGACGGACAAAAGATTTGTGGCTAATTTTAAGAATGGCGCATGGGATGAGGGAGGTTTGACGTCCGATGCGAATATTGTGATAAACGAGTGTGCCGGGGTGTTGCAGTATGCACAGACATGTTTTGAGGGAATGAAAGCTTATACGACAGAAGACGGCCGTATTGTGACTTTTCGCCCTGACCTGAATGCACAGCGCATGGAGGATACCTGTAAGCGGCTGGAGATGCCGGTGTTTCCGAAGGAGCGTTTCGTTCAGGCAGTGACGGATACTGTTGCGGCCAATGCAGCTTATGTACCGCCTTACGGGTCTGGCGCTACATTATACATTCGACCTTATATGTTTGCCAGCTCTGCAGTGATCGGTGTAAAGCCGGCGGAGGAGTATCAGTTCAGAGTGTTTACTACGCCGGTAGGGCCTTACTTTAAGGGTGGAGTGAAGCCTTTGACATTGAAGGTCAGCGATTTCGACAGGGCGGCACCACACGGTACCGGACATATCAAGGCGGGCCTGAATTATGCCATGAGCCTTCATGCCATTGTGACCGCACATGAAGAGGGTTATGATGAGAATATGTACCTGGATGCCGCAACCAGAACCAATGTGGAGGAGACAGGCGGTGCGAATTTCCTGTTTGTGACGAAAGATAATAAGGTAGTGACACCGAAATCCGGAAGTATTCTTCCTTCTATCACGAGACGTTCCCTGATGGTGGTGGCGAAAGATTATCTCGGGCTGGAAGTGGAAGAGAGAGTGATTCCGTTCGAGGAGGTCAGGGAATTTGCGGAGTGCGGCCTGTGCGGTACTGCGGCTGTGATTTCTCCGGTAGGTAAGATCGTAGACCATGGCAGGGAGATCGCTTTTCCCAGCGGCATGAGCGAGATGGGACCTGTCACGAAGAAGTTGTATGATACACTGACGGGTATTCAGATGGGTCGCATTGAGGCGCCTGAGGGATGGATTCACGTGATCAAATAAATTTTGAAGCATTTGCGTGCGCTTTGCTGAAGGCGGATTTGGATACGCAGATGCCATTATTATGAGCAGTGCAGGCTGCGAATAGCGGCAAGGAATTGTGGGGGATTAGGTTAGAGTGCGCAGGCATGAGATTTAATCCCTTTTTTCAATAAATGAAGCGAAAGGGAGCAGAAGAATTTGCGTCCGGGAAGATATGGAGGTGCAAGTATGATGGCAATTCGGGAGAAATATCCTTATTTATATGAGACACATCTGCACACTTCCGAATCCAGTGCATGTGCGGGAAGCACCGGGTTCGAGATGGCGAGAGCATGCAAGGAATATGGCTATGCAGGCATCTTTGTGACGGATCATAATTGGGGAGGCAATACGGCTGTGGACAGAGGGATGCCCTGGGAGGAATGGGTGGATTGTTTTGAACAGGGTTATCTTCATGCAGCCGAAGAAGGAGCGAAGATTGGACTTGATGTATTCTATGGATATGAGGCCGGGTATGACGGCACGGAGTTTCTGATCTATGGTGTGGATGCGGCGTGGATGAAAGCCCACCCGCAGATCAGGACGGCTACGGTGGAAGAACAGTATCGGTTGATACATGGCGCAGGAGGGATGGTAGTCCATGCACATCCGTACCGGGAGGCTGGATATATTCCTGAGATTCGGCTTTATCCGGAATGGGTGGATGGTGTGGAGGGCGTGAATGCGACGCATTCCAACAGCCGGAGTGTGGCCCATAACAAACAGGCTTTTGACGAAAGAGCGATCGCTTATGCAATGAAACACAAATTACCGATTACAGCCGGATCAGATATCCATACTACAGATCTGTTTGGCGGCGGGGTTGCGTTCCGACGCAGACTGACTTCGGCGAAGGATTATGTGCAGGCGGTTTTGGGCGGTGAAGATTATGTTCTGACAAACGGGGAAGTATGGTATGATAAATTTGGGAATATTATTATAGAGTGAATATAGAGAAAGAGGCAGCAGTTCAGCTTCCAGGGTC
>CAYXKS010000292.1:0-2196 GCA_964465725.1 uncultured Bacteroides sp.
GATTCCTGATTCGGTGAAAACGATCGATACTGCGGCTTTCAGTGGATGTCCGTCTTTAAAAGAAGTGACGGTCGGAACCGGGCTTACCAGCCTCGGAAACGGTGCTTTTGCAGGCGCCTACAGTCTGGAAAATGTGCGTTTCAGCAGCAGTAACCCAAAGTTTACCTGTGATGACGGAGCAATTTTAAATAAGGATAGCCGGGATACGCTGTATCAATTTCTTGCTGGGAGAAAAGGGGATAGTTATACGGTTCCTTCCACGGTGAAAACGATTAAACCATATGCATTCTGGGGCAGTTATAATCTTGAGGAAGTGAACCTTGGCAGTCATGTGAAAGAGATACCGGCTTATGCGTTTTCGACATGCCGGAATCTGAAAGCGGTGGAGATTCCTTTTTCAGTAAAAAATATTGATATGAAGGCATTCGAGGATTGTGTAAGACTGCGGGAGATTACGATACCGGGTTCTGTGAGTTCAATTCACAGTACGGCGTTCGATGGATGCACGAAGCTGGAGATTAAGGCTGATGCGGGTACCATGGCATATAATTATGCACAGTCATTGGAATTGGAGGATATCGAGGTTTCAGAATATGAGGAAGCTCCGATCCCTGAGAGTGTCAGCGGCAATGATGTGGGAGGCGGAACAGACGGCGGCGATGGTGCGGGCGCCGGGGATGGTACAAATGCCGGGAGTAATACAAATACAGGCGGAACAGTATCAACGGCTCCGGTTGACTATTATCATGAAGTTTCCCATATGAATGCAATGGAGGAGGAAGATGACTCTTCTGTTAAGGGAAAGACAAGGGTGATCGGACAGCAGGCTTATGTTATTATCGACAATGCGACGGCTACGATTAATGTGGGAAGCACAGGCGAGACGATTGGCGGAGAGCCGTCAGATGCTGCAGAGCAGAATACGGATACGGTGCCAGGACTTGCCGGTTCCGATAATGCGAAGGACGGTTCTTTTCCAAAGTATACGATAGTAAGCGGCAGTGATGGGAAAGATGTCATTGCGGCCCAGGCATATTATGATGACGAAATGACGTCATATACGATTCCGGAGAGCGTTGGGCGGATTGGAGAATTTTCTTTTGCAAGATCTGGACTTGAATCAATTACGATTCCGGATGGTGTGGAGGAGATTGGATATGCTGCATTTTACCACTGTGATAATCTTGCTGATGTAAATATTCCGAAAAGTGTCAGAACTATTTCGGCAGCGGCTTTTGAGCAGACGCCGTGGCTTTCAGAGTGGAAGCAGAATGGAAACGGTGATTTCCTGATTGTCGGCGATGGGATTTTATTGGCATATAAAGGCGGAGGCAGCGTTGTTTCTATTCCGGACAGTGTCAGACGGATTGGTGCCGAAGCGTTTAAAGACAACGAAAGTATCAGTAAGGTTATTTTGCCTGATAGCGTGGAAGAAATTGGCGAGGCTGCTTTTGCAGGATGTAGCAGTCTTGCGGAGATAGACGGCGGAGGTAATGTTAGGAAAATCTGTGACAGAGCATTTGCAGATTGCCCGATTACAACGATACATATTGCGGATTCGGTAGAAAAAATAGGTCTTCGGGCTTTTGACAGATCTGACACGGCTCTGGAGGATGAGAACAGGGTGGTGGTTTTTGAAGGCGACCGTATTCCGGAGCTTTCCTATGAGACAATGTCGACCAGATTGTACAGGGATTCTTATCGTGATCTGGCATTGAAAGGAAGTCATGTAGCGGTTGTCCCGGATACTGCAGGCGATCTGTCAGGCACGGTGCTTGGCGACAGTAAAGCCGGATTTACAGGTGTCGTGTGTAAGGTGGGACAAGAACCGGCTGACGGCGAGGATGGTATTCTTCAGATTGTTTCCAGGCAGGGAAGCGGGGCGGTACCACAGGCAGGTGATACCTGCAGGATAGACGGCAATACTTATGTTTTTGAAGAAAGCGGACAGACTGTGAACAGTTCAGGCGATTCGGATGGCGTTGTTGCGGATGGGAGTTCTAATAATAGTAATAATGCAGCTGACACTTCGGTTTCTACCAATTCTGATGCAGGTATAACGGTTCAGATCAACAGTAGTACATTGTCGGCTGGAGGTACGGTGGATGCCGTTTTGGAGGGAGCAGACAGAGATTATGTTCTGACGATAGAAGATAGTACCGAAGCAAGACTTAAAATCGGTGATGTCTATAAGAA
>CAYXKS010000292.1:2296-4565 GCA_964465725.1 uncultured Bacteroides sp.
GGAAATACATTGCCTCATAATCTGTGTGCTTATGAGATCAGTATGACGGAAGCGGATACAGGAGTGCCGATCACCGGACTCGGGAAGCAGAGCGTGGAAGTAACGGTTCCGATGCCGAACGGTGTAAATGAGGAGAACCTGCACGTAGTATGTCTGGATGCAGATGGACAGCTGGAGGAAGTGAAGAGCAGGGTGATATCTTCAGACGGAATTGATGCGATTATCTTTACGGCGAAGCATTTTTCACCTTATGGTGTTTATAATTATGGGACCTCTAACGGTGTGGTTGCAGATGTGAAGGATGGTCAGGCTGTTTTTGCTTCTCTGGGTAATAAGGATGATTCTCCGGATACAGGGGATCACAGTATTCATCCGAAGTGGTTTTTGAGTGTCGGACTATTGTTCATGGCATTGGCGGTATTCTTTTACCGTGGAAAAGGACATAAGAAACAGAATATCTGAAAAAGGCTTCGGGCGGAGTGGAAACTGCCTCTTCTGCCAGTAAACAGAAGAGGCAGAACCATTTTATCACATTCCAAATAAATCAGCGTGTGAACCGGTACGGTTCAGTTGCAGTTCACTATCAGTCTGCCGATAGATAAGCAGCCAGTCTGGGGCAAGGTGGCATTCCCTGTAACCAGAATAGTCTCCAATTAAGTTATGGTCTTTATTCTTTTCAGGCAGCGGTGCAGGAACGCGGAGCGTATCAATCGCCTGTTGTAATAACTGCATTTTGTAACCACGTTTAATACAGATTTTGAAATCTTTCTTAAATTTTGTGGAGTAACGTACATCCAGCATGGTCATCCCTCCATCAGTTCAGCAAATAAATCCTCTGTACTGCCCGTAAATACTGTGCCGCCGCCGTTTTCCAGCTCTTGCATCGCTTCCAAGGTTTCCGCATTGGGAATTTCTTCCGGGATTGCTGCTCCCTGTAGATAGGCGATGATATAGTACATCTTGCTTTCTGGTATCTGGTCTATAAGATTTTTTGCCAGTTCTTTGGAACTCATGTTTCCACTTCCTTTCCCTATATACCCATTTATATTTTAATTTTTTGATAAATACAAGCTTTATCTGATAAATGTGTATGCGCCAGACATTTTCTTTTATCACATTATACCCAAAATCCCATTGTTTGTATAGTTTCTACAAAATTAAAATTTTCTATTTCCAGGTCCATAAAAAATAGTTTGGCTGTAGTAAATGACAAATTATGAAGATATAGCAAAGAGCAGATAAAATTGAATACTGAACGAGACAGGACTCCCGGCATAGAATAATCTATAGGCCGGGAGTTTTTTATTATATAGGATAGAATATCTGTTTTTCCGGCATAAAGGAACATATATGCATGGAGAAAAATCATGAATCGTGTAAGAAACCAGGTAAATTGCAATGATAATATACAGAGAAGTATTATAACAGATCAGATCACGGTAGCGATTTTGGATACGGGAATCGGCAGGCATCCAGACTTTGGAGACCGTGTGGTCGCCTTTGCCGATTTCGTAAATGGACGTCAGTCAGGTTATGACGACAGCGGACATGGCACGCATGTAGCCGGATGTGTGGGCGGAAATGGTTATGCATCCCACGGAGTATACAAGGGAATGGCTCCGTCCTGCAGGCTTTGTATCGGCAAGGTATTGGACCAGAATGGGGAGGGATGTATTGAGAGTATGCGGCGTGGGCTGACGTGGGTTTTGGAGAACCAGGCGCGTTACCGAATTCGGGTCTTAAATGTGTCTCTGGGAATCGGTACCAGCGGTGAGGTAGAACGAATGGGAGAATTGGTAGAGCTTCTGGATAAGGCGTGGGAGTTGGGAATAGTGGTAGTATGTGCGGCCGGAAATAACGGTCCGCAGGAAGGAACGATCTCACCGCTTGGATGCAGCCGCAAAGTGATTACGGTGGGATGTCACGAGGGCGGATACTTCGGTGCCCGCAAGGATTTGTGTGAAAATTTTTCCGGCAGAGGGAGCCGCAGCGTATTATATCGCAAGCCTGATGTGGTTGCGCCCGGAACGGATATTGTTTCCTGCAATGTAAGTTGGAAAGGAAATCGCAGCAATGGTTATCGTAATGCCTATATCAAGAAGAGCGGTACCTCCATGGCTACTCCGATTGTTTCAGGGGCGGCAGCGCTCTGTCTGCAGAAATTTCCTCAGATGAACAATGAGGAGGTAAAGCGGAAAATGATTTACAGCGCACATGACATGGGAGATGACTGGAATAAGCAGGGGTGGGGAATGTTGGATGTAGAGAA
>CAYXKS010000293.1:0-4552 GCA_964465725.1 uncultured Bacteroides sp.
GGAAACGCTTCCGGACGTCATCTCGCTGCAACGGCGCTTTCTGCGCACTTTCAACAACAGCGCCTGTGACGCTTACAGCCGTACCTTTCTCTTCTGTGATCTCTAACAGAGAGGGCTTTCCCTTTTGCAGGCATATTTTCATGCGGATCGGCAGCTTGTCCGGTTCTCTCAGATATGCCGCCCTGATCTGTGCTAGTGTTGTTTCATCGCCTCCGGCATAGC
The DNA here is from genome assembly GCA_964465725.1 of uncultured Bacteroides sp. Classification (GTDB taxonomy): domain Bacteria; phylum Bacillota; class Clostridia; order Lachnospirales; family Lachnospiraceae; genus UBA3282. The sequence continues at coordinate 223 of CAYXKS010000293.1, forward strand.
TTGACTGGTGGAGCGTGATCATTTCCGGTCCGTTTTGCCGTTCATAATACCCTGTCTGTATCTCGCTTCGGATATACAGACTTTGCAATATGTCCATGTCTTCCCCGGAAACCTTGTAATTCTCCGCCCCTTCCTGATAATACAAATCTATATACTTGCGGTAAAGCGCGGTAACACCCGCGGCATATTCCGGCTTTTTCATGCGTCCTTCTATCTTGAAGGAATCAATTCCCGCCTCGATCAGCCGCGGAATATAAGAAATGGTACACATATCTTTCAGACTAAGCGGATACTCGATTCCCTTGATCTCTTTCTTCCCGTCACTGATTCGGTATGGAAGCCTACATGGTTGTGCACATCTGCCCCTGTTGCCACTTCTTCCTCCCAGAACGCTGCTGAACAAACACTGTCCCGAATAGCAGTAACACATGGCTCCGTGGATAAAGCATTCTATCTCCAGCCCTGTCTGCTCCTTGATGCTGCGAACCTCTGTTAGAGACAGTTCCCTTGCAGGCACCACACGCTCCACGCCCTGCTCTTTCAGGAATGCACATCCTTCCGGCCCCGTCAAAGTCATCTGTGTGCTGGCATGCAGCGCCAAACCAGGAAAATGATCCCTGATATGGCAGAGTACCCCGATATCCTGCACGATAACACCGTCCAGCCCAGCCTCATAGAATGGCTGCAGATATGGAGTAAGCTCACTAAGTTCGTCGTTTTTCAGCAAGGTATTAACCGTGAGGTAAACTCTCCGTCCCATGAAATGTGCCACATGGATAGCCCGGCAGATCTCCTCCGTGGAGAAATTATCTGCATAAGCCCTGGCGCCAAATTTCTCTCCACCCAGATATACGGCGTCCGCCCCGGCATTCACTGCTCCCACAAACGCCTTGTAATTCCCGGCAGGCGCCAGCAACTCAACTTTTTTATCTGTCTTAGAATTTATCATAATAAGCTCTCATTCATTTTCTGATAACATATTTGGTAACAGTTCAGTCTTCCGCTTCTCTGTCACGCGAGAAAACCCTGCTGGCTTCTTCCCAACAGGGTTTTGCATTCATTTCTTTTTCTCTTTTAATTCTGTTTCCAGGCGGACGATCTTCTTATCATTTTCATTCGCCTCTTTCTGGAGATTACGGATGTTTTTCTCCATGTTCTCAAGTTTGATCTGAGATGCGATCAATTCATGTTTCAGATCATACATCTCCTTCTCTTTATTCTGAATCTCTTCTTCCAGGCGTGCGATCTGATTCTTAGCCTTAAAATAGTCGTCCGCTATATTAAGTTGCATCAGGACATTCTGCGTATCAATGGATTGCCTTTTAAAACTGTCAACCTTGCTGTACTCAGCGATCTTGTTATTAATATAGGAAGCAACCTTCTGAAGGTACTCTTCACTCTCGTAACCGCTTAATGTAAAAACTTTACCGGCAATAATTACTTCTGTATCTGTTTTTGTTGACATAGAGTACCCCTCTCCTATACAAAATATGCCGCCTGCTTCAAAATATAATACAATATTTATTATATATAGCTCATAGTAGAATTTCAAGTGCTAAATAAATCAATATAGTGTTACAGTTCATCTCCTTCATAAAAAATATGAGGCTTTGTCCATCCCTCAGCGCAATTTACCACCGACGACGATACTTTGCGCTCCGTATAAAGCATGATCCGTTCTACCGGAAGATCTGTATCAATGACGACGTTCTCCCCATCGATTCTTGCCTCAAAGCTGTATTCTCTGTCTTCATCGTATATCTTCTGTCGTATTTCAGTGGAGAGGTGGAGCAGAAGTTCCATTTCTCCATACGGTGATTCGATATCCTCAGGGACCTCTCTCAGCATCGGAACCACCGAATCTTCCCTGATATATACAGGTATCCTCTCCGGACAAGGCTCTATGTCGATCCATCTGCCACCTGTTATCATATTCCGCTCGTGGAAATCCACCCATCTGCCCTCCGGAAGATACACCTCGAAACGATCCTGATCGAACACAGGAGCCACCAGCAGACAGTCTCCCAGGAAGTATTCCAAATCGATATCCCGAACATTCCGGTCCAGAGGATATTCCATCACCAGCGGACGCAACATCGGCACGGCGTCAATGTGAGCCTCGTGCGCCATGGTATACAGATACGGAAGCAGAAGGTGTCTGGTATTATTACAGGCCCGGAAAATATCCTCTGCCTCTTTTCCGAAGTGCCATGGCTCCCTGGGCGTCTTGCCATGGCACCTGCTCAGCGGGGCAAAGAAGCCAAACTGGCAGCTTCTGATATATTCCTCCGTATCGGGCGGGCACTCGTAACCGTCATGATCGGTATTGTAAAATCCTCCCATATCAAATCCCCAGAAAGGAATCCCACTCATGGCGATGCTGAGCCCTCCCCTAAGAACAGAGGCATGATTATTCAGATGCGTGGAAGAATCTCCCGCCCACGCCGCTGGAATCATATGAGAGCCGGCATAACCGCTGCGTCCCCACAGCATAGGATACTCTCCGGTTTCTTCTTTTACTTCTCTCATAACATCATAAATTGTTTTCGCATATAAATAGGTGATTTTGTTATGGCCCTGCACGCCGTTTGAACCATCATAATAAACCGCATCCTCCGGTACGGCCTCCGAAAAATCTGTTTTGACAACGCCGACTCCCATCCTGAGCACCTTCTTTACCCTCTCACGGTACCATACAAGGAATTCAGGATTCGTGAAATCAAAACATCCGACCCTGGATTTGCTGGTGGCGGTGGCATAGAATCTGATCGGCTTTCCATCCACATCCTTCACCAGATATCCCTTCTCGCAGGCCAGATCAAAGAATACAGAATTTTCGTCAATATAAGGAAAGATCCAGAGGCTCAGATGGATATGCCGTTCTTTCAAATACCCGATCATGCCTTCCGGATCGGGAAACCTTTCCAGATCCCATTCCCAGGCACCGGCATCCGGCTTTCTCTGCCAGCCATCGATGTGGATGACATCGATCCTGATATTCTCCTCCTCCGCTTTACGGACGATCTCATAGATCTCTTCCTGGCTCTGATAAGAGCATTTTGACATCCAGAGGCCAAACGCCCATTTCGGGATCATCGGAACCGCTCCCGTCAGTGCCACGTACTTTTTTAGGAGAGACTTCGTATCCTGTCCGAATAGGATTGTGTAGTCCAGATATTTATCATCCACTTCCATATTGTAGGCAACACCGGATACAGTTCCCATGTCAAAACGGGATCTGGTATAACTGTTGAGCAGGACTGCGTATCCACGGCTGCTGATAAAGAACGGATGGTTCTTGTAGGACTTTTCCGTATTGGTACTCAGCGCATCCGTCTGCCAGCAGTGCACTGTCTGTCCACGCTTATTAAAGTCGGTAAACTTCTCTCCAAAACCATAGAAACTTTCATCGGCATACAGATACATCGTCTCGTGAACCTTCTGTACCCTCTGCTGTTTATCCAGAGTAAAACCTACCGGCAGGTTTTTACACATATTATCGACATTGGAATCTCTGATCTGTTCTCTGGTAATCAGACGGTTCTTATAATAGTAACCAACTTCCCAGGGATGCTTTCTGACTTTTACCTCAACCGCTGACGCTTTGAGGCAGACGAATTCTTCTGTCTCAAAAACCTGGAGTTCTTCCTTCCCATGGAAATGAAAAACTTCATTCCGAAAACATTCAGTATCCCCATAAGGAAACATCTGAAACCGGACCGAATCATGACCCGTAAAGTCAATTCGGACTTCCGCATATTTTTTGCGATAGGTTTCCACTCCAAATACAACGCCGCTATCGCAAACCTCATAGTTCCTCACACCTGTCAGGAAATCAAAATCGTGCTGAAAAACCGTTTCCAGATACCCAAGTTGGGGATTGTAGCTCACTTCTATTCTTTCCGCCATGTTAACCTCCATTTTGCCCTGCAGACAAACTGATGCAGAGAACATCTTCATTACAGGTAGTTCTCTGTTAATCCGTATTCCGCTCATAGCTTTCGTCCGTCAGTGCCTCTTCTTTTCTGACACATTAAGACCGACAAATTCATGTCTAAATTATAACATTCCGCATCGAAAAATACCAGACATTTTCACTTAATCTGGGAATGCGCAAATGCTCAAAAAATTTACTTCTTTGGGTCGTAAATGCGCAGTTAATGCGCATTTCGACTGTGAACAATAACAATTTAGGTACTTAACAATGATTTCTTGCGCAAAATGGCAAGATTTTGTAAAATGCGGTTCCGGTTTATTCAGGTTAGGTTAATTTAGCATGAAACGCAGCATCCTCTTAAGAAAACGTAGTTTCCAGTCGATATAATATATA
>CAYXKS010000294.1:0-4539 GCA_964465725.1 uncultured Bacteroides sp.
TATTTTACAGACGGGTGTACTTCCCTTACCAAAATCTGCAACTCCTGAAAGAATACGCGCTAACTTTGATGTGTTTGATTTCAGTATGGAAGCTGAGGATGTCAATAGAATAAGTTTAATGCCTGCGTTTGGCGGGTCAGGGCTTGATTCCGATAAGATCAATTTTTGAGGGGAATTACTATGATTAGCATAAAAGATGTAGAAGATGTTATTCTGAGAATTACGGAGCGGATTATTGAGATTCGGGATGAACTCACAGAGATAGACTCTAAACTGGGCGATGGGGATATGGGTATTTCCATGGGAAAAGGTGCCGAGGCTGTCGCTTGTACAGCCAGATCATTTGAGGGGGATGATTTTAGAGCATTGTTTATACAATGCGCATCTGCCCTCAATAAGGCAGCTCCATCTACAATGGGTACTTTGTTGTCCGGAGGTCTTCTGGCTCTTGCCAGATATCTTGCAGGCAAAACGGTCATCACGCATGAAGATATCTCGCTTTTTCCGGAGGTTATTTCAGAGGCGATTGCAAAAAGAGGAAAAGCGCATGTAGGAGACAAGACTATATTGGATTCCATGGTTCCTTATGCCGATGCTCTCAAAACCGAATATGCGCGGTCAGGAAATTTGGAAACTGCAAAAAAAGCAGCTCTGGAAGCGGCAAAAGAAGGTGTGGAGGCAACAAAGGGGATGACTGCGAAAACAGGCAGAGCTAGCTGGCTGGGTGAACGTAATAAGGAATTTCCGGATGCCGGAGCATATATGTTCTACAGAATTATGCAAATTATATAACACCTGCTGCAATGTGGAGGCCGATATGATAAAGAGTTTAAGAGGATACAGAGAAGAACTGGAATACAATCCCAACATCTGTGCAGCCATGTTTATAGAAAATAATCTGGATGAGGTTCCTATGCATTATCATAATGCTTTCGAAGTAATTTTTGTAATAGACGGAACCTGTATTGTCAGTATCGGAGACATGGATTACTATTTGGTTGAAGGAGACATGCTGTTTATTACTCCTGGTATCATACACAGCATTAAAGGGAGCAGAAGCGGCAGGCACTATCTTTTGTATGTCAATACTTCACTGTTTCATGAGGTGCCGGAATCTGAAAAATTACTCCAGTCTTTTTCTTCTTTCGCCATTTATGACAAGAATGTAGAGAATGAGACGCGTGATTTGCTAAGGAAACGAATGGAGCTGCTTTGGACACATTACACATCAGAAGCGGCGTACAAATTTTTTCATTTTTACGCGAGCGTGATCGTCTTGTTTGCCATTGCGGGAAGAGTCAACCTGGAAATAGAGCAGAGTACGGTGATGGAGCTTGCTGAAAGACATTCCGACAAACATAAGGCAACGTTGGATTCTATCTGTGAGTACATCAATGCGCATTGTGAATATAAATTGGTTGCACAGGATATAGCGGCAGAACACGGTTTTTCTCTCTCGAATTTTTACAGACTTTTTACTGCATATACAGGAAAAAGTTTCGGTAATTATGTGACGGAGCAGAGAGTCATTCTTGCCAAGAGACTTCTTGGTATGGCGTTGAACGAGAATATCATAGATATAGGGATGCACTGTGGATTTACGTCAATTTCGGCTTTTAACAGGGCCTTTAAAGAATATGCAGGTGTTACACCATCCGAGTTTCGTAAGATGCACAGTGGAGAGTAGTAACAGTTCAGTCAGTTCAGTCGGCAGTCAGTTCAGTCCAGTCCGTGAGAACCCAAAAGAAAATCCTTGTCAAGCAGGATAAGCCTCGGTATAATGATACCAATAAGGTGATTATTTCTAATATCATTATGACAGAGATACTTATGAGACCTCATGTTTAGGAGTAATCCTTGCAGGAGGTTTTTTACTGCAAGGATATTTGCTGATGCAGCATATACGCCGTTTGATACTTACATCATATCTTTCATTGGACGTTGTGCCAGAAAGACACAGGGTGCAGGTATGTGGATACAAAAGCATTCGGAGGACAATTATGGATAAAGAGAAAGAAATTACAGAGACAGTGACAGACCGGGATACTTCGGAGAAGAATACTACAGAAACAAAAGAAGATTCCATACGCAGGGACTATGGCTTTGCTCCGGATGTGGAGCTGAAAGAATGCAGATACTGCCGTGTTATGATACCGAAGAAAGCTAAAGTCTGCCCGAATTGCAGGATGAGTCTTAAGAGACATTGGTTCCGTAATCTGGTGGCAGCAGTATTCGCTGTTGCCGTGATCGGTGTGGGCGGTTATTACCTGTCCGATCATTGGGGGATCATGCGGGATGCCGTTATGTCGGTATGGATGGCGCAGGATAAGGATAACAATGCTGTATCGACGGTATCAGTGAGCACGGTAGACACTGCGGAGATGGCAGCCGGTGCGGCGCAGGCAGGACCTTCAGAAGTTGCCGTGAATAAAGAGACCAGTGAAAAGACAGATATGGAAGAGACGGCGAAATCAGAAACGGAAGCGGCGCGTGATAATATAGCCGAAACTGAAAAGAAAGCAGATTCCTCGGGAACATCAGCGGACATGTCAGGGCAGGCGCAGAATAAAACGACGGGTGGTAAGCAGTCGGATTCAAATATGGCGTCGTCAAAAGAGGATAATACAGCGGATATGGACGAGCTGACGGCGGATAAGGCTAAAGGAGAGAAGGCAACAGAAAATAAGGTAACAGAAGATAAATCAACAGAAGATGAAGAAACAACCTCGGATTCCGGGACAGCAAAGAATGCGGCTGGAAATAATGCGGGTACGGTGAGCGGCGGCAAGGATAACAATGACAAAGATAACAGCGGCAAAAATGACAATGGTAAAGATAACAGCGACAAGGATAATAATGATAAAGAAAAAAGCGACATAAACAGCAATGGTAAAGAAAAAAACGACATAGATAGCAATGGCAAAGAAAGAAGCGACAATAGTAGCACTGACAAAGATAACGACAAAGGTAACAATAGTAACGATGATAACAACAATAGTAAAATAGACGGCTACGACGAAGAATCCCGGCAGGCGTCAGGAGAAACGGCGGCAGCAGGGAATGATAGCACTCAGCAGGAGCAGGCATTCCGTGATGACTGCATCGAGGTCAGCTACAAGGCGTTACTGAGAGACTCAGAAACTTATCTGAACACGGCGCTTAAGGTAGAAGTACAGGTGGTAAGTCAGGTGATGGGCGGCCTGTTTGATGACAATATCTATTATCTGTGCAAGGTGGAAGGGGTGAGTGGCATCGAGCGGTATTATATTATTCGGGATGACAGGGAAGAGGATGACACTCTTATCCTGGAAGGAGACACTCTCACCGTCTATGGAGAGCTGTTCGGGAGTTGTAAGCTTCCGGCCAGTCTGATTGAGACAAGGCCGACCGTTCCGGCGGTCGCTATGCTGTACTTTGATTTGAAGGAGGAGTAGGGCAGGTTGAAGGCAGACTTTGACGATAAGGTGAAGAGTCGTGTCTTTTAGCGGCACTGGCTGGAATAGATTTTGTACTTGAACTGTGATATACTGTATTCACTGAATCAATACCAGCAGCCAATAAAAGCAATCACAATAAGGTGGTGATATTATGGTAGATAATGAATTGTTATTTGCAATGTCCGATTTATTAGATCAAAAATTGCAGCCGATAAAAGATGAAATGCAAAATTTGAATCAGAAAGTAACAGGTCTTGAAAAAGATATGATAGATGTTAAGGCAGACTTAAGACGGTTACATCGTGATGCAGATTTAATTCTTGATGAAGTCGAAAGAGTGCATGATATCTTAGATAAGCATAAAGAAGACAGAACTATTCATACAGCGTAACTAAATCATATGACATATCAGTTGTTTAAAGCAGAATTTACGAAGGCATACGTATCAGGAAAGCGTATGCCTTTTTTTATTCTATAGGGTGCGCCCAAAATTCTTCCCGCTTATCCGACTTTGCGCAGCAACGCAAGCCAATCTCGCAAACGGGTTTTGTTCGTTTTTTATCAGAACACAAAACCAACGAAGGCTGTAGTATCGATAAAGGAGCTGATTGCTGAGTGTATTATTGGGAAACACCGGCGGTAATCAGGGTTATAAAACCGGTTCACTGTAATTGCTTTGGGATTGAGACGGAAAAGTATAACGGGAAGGACGGATTATTTGTGGATGGCTGCGGAAAGAAAGATTATAATGAAATCATCAATATAGCTTATTGTATGTTCGGGCTATGAGGTTTCCGTGACAGGGAAGTCGAAATCGATTGGGATATGAGTAGTTTCTGCAGCAGGGAAGTTGAAAACTGGGTTGTAACAGAGATTGTGCTTTCTGGCTGACAGGAATAAAAGATTGGGAGAAAGGAACGGGTAACGATTATGACATTACAGGCAAAATGGATCACTAACGGGACGAAAGCGCCCTTTTATGTGCGGAGGAGGTTTACGCTTCATAAACCTGTAAAGAGCGCATCTGCAAAGGTGTGCGGCCTGGGACAGTTTCATTTCTATGTAAACGGACGTAAGGTATCCGACCATGAGCTGGATCCTG
>CAYXKS010000295.1:0-4538 GCA_964465725.1 uncultured Bacteroides sp.
AAATATAGAGAATAACAGGTTGTTTTGAAGAGGGTATTCATGGTAGAATAGTAACAAAGTTAAAGAAAGGCGGGGTTATAGATGAAATATGAATTTGAGGGAACGGTAGAATTCCGGGAGAATGAGAATACGATCGCGGTGCCGTTCAATGTATGGGAAGTCTGTGAGAAGGTCGGAGATGCGCCGGTCAGGGTGTGTTTTGATGATGTCTGCTTTATATGTGATCTGGTACCGCGAGGACAGGGGTATTATGATATTCCGGTGAATCAGGATACCTTATCCAAGGTGGAGCTGGGCAAGAAATATCTGATTTCCATCGAGATCGTGGGCAATGTGGTCAGCATGAGTGGCAACAGCCCATACAGTACAGAGAATCCGATCCGTAAGATCGACGGTATCGATCTCGTGACACAGCCCTGGGACGGATTGTGTGGACAGGCATGTATCGCTATGATCGCGGGAACTACGCTGGACGAGATGTGTGACATCATGAAATGCCGGGAGTGGCAGGCGAACATGAGTAAGATGATCGCTACGCTGGAATATCTTGGCATCCGCCATGCGGATAAGATCGTATATACCCTGGGTAAATCTGTGGAGCTGCCTCATTGTTGTATTATCATGGAGAAGATGGGACGGTACAGCCATTATCTGGTTGGGTATGACGGGAACTATTACGAGCCGAATCAGGGTGTGCTGAAGGAATTCGATCAGAGCAAGATGGTGGGATATCTGGAGATCATTACATCATAGGAAAGCGATTGATATATGTGTTTAGCCAAAAGCGCCTGTGCAGTGTGCAGGCGCTTTGATGCATTTTTGTCTATATAGAGAACTATTAGTTTAGCTTAAATGAAGTTTTTCCCTTAAAGCATCTTGTAGAATTTGAGAGAAATTTACATTATGCTCTAATGCGGCAGCATTCAGCCACGCCGGAAGAGTTACAGTCCGATTTACAGAACGGTTCACTTGAGCCATGCGAATAGATGGCATATAAACATCAACTAATATGGCGCGTTCATTTTCCTGCATAACGACTTTAGACAACGGAGTGGGAGCCGGAATTTCTTCTCCGTCTTCTTCTAAACCGTAAATGACACAGCCCAATAATTCACGAGCGGACATCAAAGCGTCATCTTCATTTTCTCCGCTTGTGGCAACGTCTAAATCGGGGAATGTGACGGCAATTTCCTGCCCTGGTTCATAAGTAAAAACAGCGGGATAGAAATAGCGTTCAACTTTTTTCATGTAATATACATCTCCTAATCTATAATTTGGTGAAACGTCAGGGCTATCGAAATAGCAATCCTGACTGTCTTTCAATACTATCAAGTGTTTTTCGAGGAATGTCCTTGTCGGGATGCTTTAAGGTTACACGGCCCTTTTTAGTCGGATGTTTAAATTGGTGGTGACTTCCTACGCAATTTATCTCGTACCAACCATCTGCTTTTAATATTTTCAAGATTTCTCTTGATGAATAGCTCTTCATATTGTGCTTCCTCCAGACAAAAATATAATAACACATATAAAAATATTTGCCAATAATAACACATATTTTTAAGGAGTTAAGATGACAGATATTGGTTATTATTTACAGTCGAAATGCGCATTAACTGCGCATTTACGTTGCTTTTCCTTTTTTACAAAAAACAGGAGAAAAATGTCATTTTATGAAAAGGATAAAGCAGCATATTGGTGGAGTGAGCGAGGAGGAATAATCTCCCTTATTCGATTATAATTTTTTCGTTGCAAAAAGTGTTATAAACATAATTTATTCGTTGTAATTTATGTGGTTATATGACATAATAGGAATGGAAACATATAAAGGCTTTGGGGGAATACAGATGTATCGTTATGCTATAGAAAATCTTAAAAAATGGAAAGAAAGCAGGTACCGGAAGCCTCTTATTATTGAGGGGGCAAGGCAGGTGGGAAAGACCTGGCTGATGAAAGAATTTGGACGGATATTTTATTCCGATACAGTGTATGTAAACTTTGACTCAAATTTGAGAATGACGGAGCTTTTTTCCTCGGATCTGCAGCCGGACAGGATCATTATGGGGCTGGAACTTTATACCGGCAGGAAAATAAATCCGGAAAATACATTGATTGTTTTTGATGAAGTCCAGGAGGTGCCAAGAGCGCTCACAAGCCTGAAATATTTTTGCGAGGATTTGCCGGAATATCATATTATCTGTGCAGGGTCGCTTCTTGGAATAGCCCTTCACAGTGGAACTTCTTTTCCTGTAGGGAAGGTTGATTTCCTGAAGCTGTATCCATTATCCTACAAAGAATTTCTTATGGCAATGGGAAATGACCGGTTTGCCAATTTGCTTGAAGGCTGTGATTTTCAGATGATGACCAGTTTCAGGCAACTCTATATTGATACTTTAAAGCATTATTATTTTGTGGGAGGTATGCCAGAGGCTGTTTTACGATTTTCAGAAAATCGTGATTTTAATGAGGTCAGGGAAATTCAGAAGAGGATACTTGACGCATACGAGCAGGATTTTTCCAAACATGCGCCAAATGAAATTGTACCCAAAATCAGAATGGTCTGGAACAGCATACCTTCTCAGCTTGTAAAAGAAAATAAAAAGTTTATTTACGGACTTGTTCGGGAGGGAGCAAGAGCTAAGGATTACGAAATGGCAATTATGTGGCTTTCGGACTGTGGACTTGTTCATAAAGTAAGCAGAGTAAATGTACCAAATATTCCGCTTAAAGCATATGAGGATTTGAAAGCGTTTAAATTGTTTTTGGCAGATGTAGGTTTGCTTGGATGCATGACGGGACTCAGGCAAAGCTGTCTGCTTGATGGAAATAATATGTTTAAAGAGTTTAAGGGCGCGTTGACGGTACAATATGTGATGCAGCAGTTTGCAACGATTCCAGAGTTTCACATCTACTATTATACAAATGACCGCGGTTCCTGCGAGGTGGATTTTGTTGTGGACAACGGGGAGATGGCGGTGCCTGTTGAAGTGAAAGCGGAGATTAATTTAAAGGCAAAGAGCCTGAAAACTTACTGTGAAAAATTTACACCGCAGATATCAATCCGTACAGCGATGACAGATTTTAAAAAGGAAAGAGACCTGATTAATCTGCCTCTTTATGCAGTTGGAGAATTGGCAGGAATAATATCGAAACAGGTTTTCATAGAGCCGAGCAATAGTTTGTCAAGAAAAAATACTTGATATGATTTTCGTAGAAATGCAGTAAATAGGCCACTTTCAGCGGTTAGAAATACGGATTTGTGACAATGCTGTGACAAATTCAGAAGAAAATAGGATTTTGAAGCAGAAGAAAGGGCAGCAGTCACTTTCTGCCAGGGGCGGTATAAGAGCCGCATTAAAAAACTGGCAGCAAAGCGCCCGGAGGAATGCGAGATAGTAGCGGAGAATCAGGACGGCAGCTTGTGCGCCCATATCCCGGTTGCATGGATAAAGATAAACCCTACAAAACAGCTTCCAGAGGAACAGCGCAGAGAGATAGCGGAGAGATTCAAGCGGAGATAGTTTCAAATGCCTTGTAGTAGGGCTTGCAGAGTGGTAAATTCGGCTTGAAATGGCGCAAAGGTAGAAATATAAGGGTAGGGGGATAAAGGGCGAAAATAGGCTTTAAAAACATGAATAGACGGAGAAAACCGCCCTTGTACTTTTGGCGAGTGCCGGGGCGGTTTTCTTATCAGGTAAAGCATATTTTGTTTTGGACTGCTGCCAGTCATAGCGACTGTACTTTTGTCAATAAGGCATCCTGCAATACTTTTGAAAAGTTAATGCTTTTTTCCTCACAAAGAGTATTCAGCCACATGGGGATGCTTAAAGTCTTTTTTACTGCCTTGTCGCTGTGCTGCCTTGCGTATTCAGTCATATCCACCAGTACCATATTGACGAAAGCACTTTCCGCAGCGGATTCTATTTCAAAATCTTTCAGGATGGCAGCAGGATTGATTTCACCTAATGAACTGGGAGCCGGGAGGGGATCGCCGTCACGTAGGGCAGTAAACAGATGGAGGCCGCAGGCATCTTGAGCCATGCGCATAGCGTCCGCCACATTATCCCCAAAAGTTGCGAGGTTTCCCAAATCGGGAAAAATGACTGATATTTTGCCCTCTTCCTCATAGAAAACAGCCGGGTACACATAATTCATAAATCAATGCTCCTTTCCGTGATTTATTTTAAGGGGCAAGGGCTTATTTCAGCCCCGCCTGATTTCGTATGGATTTAACAATACTTTTCGGGATGTCACCGGGATGATTCGGGACACTTACTTTTCCGGGCTTTGTTGGGTGTTTGTATTGGTAATGTGAGCCGCTTATGTCTGACACGTACCATCCATCATCCTTTAGCATCCGGTCGGCTTCTCTGAATCTCATGTATGTTTCCTCCTTACAATTATATAATAACACGTATTTTACGTATTGCCAAGAGAAAAACATAAGAAATATACGTATTTTACGTAGATATTATATGTAGATACCGGGAAAGTATGCAGACTGGCAGCAGTACACAAGGAATCCCCACAAATGGGGAAAG
>CAYXKS010000296.1:0-4498 GCA_964465725.1 uncultured Bacteroides sp.
CAGGCAAGGTTACAGTCATGGGCAATGTGCAGGCAGAGCGCCTTCACCACCGTCTCCCGGTTCTTAAACTCACTGATATATTTCTCATAAATATCTTCTGTGTAGAGCATCCCCGCTTCTTTTAATTCCAGGATCTCCCCGATCACCTCTTTAAGCTCCTCATGATCCGGTATCTCTCCATCATCCTTCGACAATTTCTCTGCCACATACGCGGTCAGCTCATCCACAGCCTCCGCCTCTGTCTGACCTGCAAGCGCTTCCTCTGCCTCCGCTTCTGTCTGGCCTGCAGGCGCTTTCTCTGCCTCCGCCTGCCATACAAGCGCTTCCTCCACTACCGGAATCACCCGGTATGTCATCTCATCCACCACGTGCACACAGCCGCTGTTGACGTCCAGCACGATATGATACCCATTGTTCACATATTGATGTATCACTTCAATTCTCCTGTCTACGCATAATAAGCAGCGACGCCGATCGCTGCTTATAACTCCTGATATTCGCTGAAAAGCGTTAGTCTATCTTGCCTTCTCGCAACTCTGATTTCCTACTGTGCAGGATGTCTTGCATGCTGACTGGCAAGATGTCTGGCACTCGCCGCAGCCGCCCTTTTTCATGGATTCCTTTAAATCTCTTGATGTCAAAGTCTTAATATGTTTCATAGATCATTTCCTCCTTACGTTTCTTCCCATAGCTTTATGTAGTATATCATAGTTTTTACCGGTGGAAAAGTATTTTCGAAAAAATTTATCAACTTACCATCCCACCCAGCATACCGCTGCCCGCGCACAGGAAAAACACTGTCAGCATATTGCCTGCCACGTCCTGAAGTCCCCTGTTGACAACCAGCGATACGGCCACGAGAATCACATAGTAAGTGACTCCCATCGCCAGTCCCCACAGATATTTTCTCTTGCCGGCACGTTTTCCGGAAAGCAGCCCGATCAGAAATGTAATCACTATGTAAATTCCGATTATACATATGGACACCACTTTCTCCGAAAGGCCGAACCTGTACAGCATAAAGGCCAGCAGAAGCAGTAATCCCGCCGTCATAATATAAGCTGCCAGCATACACTTTGTCACAAAGAGCGCTTTCTGTGTGTAAATTTCCTTTTTCCCCATATTCCCTCCATTACTCATGCAGATTTACCCAGGCAAATCAAATCATAACCTGTGCAACCGTTCCGATACCGCTGACACTGAATTGAACCAGTTCATAATGCCATGTGCGTCCGGCTTAACTTAATGCCATAAGTCCGGATATCTTCACCGTTGCCAATATAATTACTAATATATATTCCATGTTACAGAAAAACTTGACACAATATTATCTTTCATAGTAAACTACCTTCAAGTATCTTTGTCGTATTATCAGGTATCAGAATTTCTACAGCTATCAGGTATACGGCCCTGATGAAAAATATCAGGAACTTACATACAATAAGGAGTGAACATTTCATTGGATACCACAGGTGTCATACAAATCGTTTCATTATTGATTCTGGTGCTGTTATCAGCATTTTTTTCTTCTGCCGAGACATCCTTCTCGACAGTCAACCGGGTACGTCTCCGTACCCTCGCCAGTGAAGACCATAAAGGAGCAATCAGAGTTCTGGGCATACTGGATCAGTACGGTAAAATGCTCAGTGCGGTTCTGATCGGCAACAATATTGTCAATCTATCCGCCTCCTCTGTAGCCACCACATTTGCCATCAGAACATGGGGCAGCCATGCCGTCGGTATTATGACCGGCGCCCTGACTTTTATCATATTAATGTTCGGTGAGATCGTGCCCAAGACCTGGGCCATGAATAACGCCGAACAGATTACCCTGCTCTACAGCGGTATTATCCGCCTGCTGATGAACATCCTGACTCCGGTTATCGTCGTGATCGACTGGATCTCCAACTGGATCTTACGTATGCTTCACATCAGTTCGGAAGGCAACAATTTCAGCATCACAGAAAAAGAACTGAAAACCTATGTGGATGTGAGCCATGAGGGCGGTGTGATAGAATCGGAAGAGCGGGAGCTGATCTACAATGTGTTTGATTTCGGCGATACGGTTGCCAAGGATATCATGATTCCCCGAATCCAGATGACTACCCTGCCCATCGACACTACTTACCAGGAGCTGCTCGCTACTTTCCAGGCATCCATGTTTACACGTATCCCGATCTATGAAGGCGACCCTGACAATATCGTGGGTGTCGTTAATATTAAGGATTTTATTCTGGTAAAAGACACTGAGAAATTCCAGATCAAGAAAATACTTCGGGAAGCATACTACACTTACGAATATAAGAGCGTGTCAGACCTGTTGGTGGAAATCCGTGAGAAGTCGCTCAGCATCGCTTTTGTCCTGAGTGAATACGGAACTACTGTCGGTATGATTACTATGGAAGATATGATCGAGGAGCTGGTCGGTGAAATTCGTGATGAGTACGATGCGGATGAAGAAGAATTAATCAAGCAACTCTCAGACGACCAGTATCTGGTGGAGGGCAGCATGAAGATCAACGACATCAACGATGCCCTCAATATTGAACTGGATTCGGAAGATTATGATTCCGTCGGCGGTCTTATCATCGAGAAGCTGGAAAGACTGCCTCAGGACAAGGAAATCATAACTTTAGAGAACGGCATTACCTTGCAGGCCGACAGCATAGAAGATAACCGCATTCAGAAGGTGCTTATCACTCTGCCCGATTCAGAGAGCGAAGATACGGAAGAAGTTCCTGAGGAGTCCTAATCATCTTCTCCCTGGCGGCTCCTGAGGCAAGAAGCTCTTCTTCTGTCCGAAAGCCCCACAGGACACTGATACAAGACATAGGCACATTCGCCGCCGTCTGCAGGTCCACCTCAGAGTCTCCCACATAAACAGCATGTGATACATCCGATGACAATTCTTCCAGCGCCTGTAATACCATATCAGGCGCTGGCTTTTTTTCTGCTCCGGGATGCTCCCCGACACCAGACTGCACATATTCCCCAAAATATTTATCGAAGAGCAGCTTAACAGCACCATCAGGCTTGTTGGACACGATCGCCATACGGTACCCTTCCTGCTTCAGTCCCGCCAACATATCCATGATTCCATCATAAGGCCCTGTCTTTTCCTCGCAATGTGCCTGGTAATATTCCCTGAACATTGCAAAGATTCCGTCATAATCCGGATTTTCCGTTCCCTGTGGAATGGCGCGCTCGATCAGCTTTGCCGCTCCATTGCCCACATATGTCCGTATTTCTTCAAGTGAATGCTCAGGAAGATCGTACTGCCGCATCACATAATTGACACTGTCCATCAGATCTTCAAGCGTATTTAATAACGTCCCGTCCAAATCAAAAACAATCGTATCGACCATGAATCTCCTCTCCCCGGTTCCAACTCTTAAGCCTCTCGGCCAGCCATATTCATGACCGCCTCAATCTCAGCTCCATTATCCGGCGCCGCCTCTATCAGTTCATGCTTTCCGTCCGGCATGACCCTGCCGATATAGTTTCCATCTTCCGTCTTTTCAAAAGTATAATAGCGCAGTTCTTCCGCATCCCGAAGCCATACCGCGTAAACACGGTAGCACATACCCTTCTTTGCAGTCTCAGCGGGCATGTCCACTCTCGTCATCTGCATATTGTCCGTCAGGTTCAGTGTCATCACAGAGAAGTCATCCGGAGCTGCCGCCACAGAATCTTTCTTTCCCTCCGGGTACGCTTCCCTGTAGAATTGTATGATGAAGTCCCCCTCTTCCTTCTGCAGGCTCTTTAATCCCTCTTCCCGATGCTCAAATAAATATTTCGGCAGAAGATACAGCGCCACTCTGTTATGAACCCACTCTTTAAACTGCTTCTCCGTCATCTTGATCGTCTTCGTCTGCTGCAGCGCATTCCTGCGTTTCTCCGCAACTTCCAGAATCCCCTTAGGCAGCACCACATTATGAGAAAAAGGATTCATTACGATAGCTTCAACTTTTTCCTGGTTACCCATAACCATAGCCACGCAGGAAAAAAAGGGCATCGCGAGCACGGCCGGGCTTTTCTTGTCCTTGGGAATCTGCCGGATGGACGTGAAAATCGGCAGCACCTGTCCGCCATTCTCCCTGCGCAGCAGGCAGGGCATGATCTTCGCGTCCTTCGGAACCGGAACCTGTTTGCCCTCCTGCATCATTTTCTGTGCCGTACTGTCCAGTCCCTGAGGCGTAAGCGTCGGCACCAGAACTACTGATCTCTCCAGAAGTTCCATAATACCGGCATATTTTTCCTTCTGCCTATCTTTCACAAACTCCTCTGCTGCCTTCTCCAACCTCGAATTGTCTAATTTATTCTCTGCCATATACATTCTCCATTCCTGTTATATTTCTGTATTCTATCCCACATTCAATGCCATTAAATTAAGAAAATTATACCAATATCAGATGCGTCCGGCTTAAATAAATAACCTTATCTCAGCATTTCCAACCCAGTATATCAAACTTCTGCCTTGCTGCCAAGCTTCACCCTT
>CAYXKS010000297.1:0-4469 GCA_964465725.1 uncultured Bacteroides sp.
TTCTTCGACAGAGTCTTAAAATTGTGAGGGAATTATGCTGCTTGGCAGGAATGCGGAATTAAGACATCTGAATAATTATTATGACAGGGAAGGCAGCCAGATTGTGGTTGTTTATGGACAGAAGCACGTCGGCAAGACGACACTTGTCAGAGAGTTTGTGGAGGAACGGCAGGGTTATTATTACCTGGCAAGAGCGTGTTCTGAGAGGGAGCAGGCTTATCAGTGGGGAATGCAGATGATCCGTGACGGTTTCGAGATGGAGGCGTTCCCTACTTTCAGTGATATTCTGATTAAGATCACAAGCCGCGACGAGGGCAAGAAAGTAATCGTTATCGATGAATTTCAGAATATCGTAAAGGCAAGCAGTGAATTTATGAAGGAACTGGTTTCCTTCATGCACAGTCATTGGAATCGTGATGAGGTTATGATTATTCTGTGCAGCTCTACCATCGGATGGGTGGAAAACAGCATGGTTGCCCGGATAGGTGAAGCTGCCTATGAACTGTCAGGTTTTCTGAAAATACGGGAGATGGCCTTTGGGGATATTGTGGAGCGATACCCTAATTTCCGGTTGGAGGAATGTGTGGAGGCATATGCAATTCTGGGCGGCTATCCGGGATTGTGGAATCAATTTGACGACCGGTTGACGATACAGCAGAACATATGCCGCAATATATTGAACCCGAATTGCTTCCTTTTTGAGGAGGGAGAGCGTCTGTTGACAGATCAGCTGCGGGAGCTGAGCGTATACAATACGATTATGGCATCTATTGCGGATGGAAGCCACAAACTGAACAACCTGTATCTGCATACGGATTTTTCCCGTGCCAAGATCAGTGTTTATCTGAAGAACCTGATAGAGCTGGAACTGGTGGAGAAGGTTTTTTCCTATGACACGGCGGGGAAGGAGAACGTGCAGAAGGGAGTCTATCGGATCAGTCATCCTCTTGCGGATTTCTACTATACTTATCTATATCCGTACAAAAGTGAACTGGAGACGCTTTCCGTGGGAGAGTTCTACAATCGCTATATTATACCTGATTTCAGAAAATATGTGTCGGGATATTTCAAGCAGGTCTGCAGACAGCATCTCACCCACTTAAACGAGAGAAAAAGACTGCCAATTCAGCTTCATACGATTGGAGAATGGGTTGGTAAAGAGGGCGAACTGGATATCATAGCACAGGATGCGGAAGGCCATACACTGGTCGGGCTGTGCAACTGGGAGAGGCCCACTACATACGAAGATTATGAGAACATCTTATCTTGTGCAAAGAGGGCGAAGATTACTCCCGATTTTGTTTATATGTATTCGGCATTCAGGTTCGATGAGCGGTTGAATCTGGAGACGAAGGTCAGAACCAATCTGAAGCTGATACAGACTTCGGATTTTTAAAAAGATATAATGGGGAATTTATGGGAAAAAGTGTTTTTATCGCGGAGAAACCCAGCGTTGCAAAGGAATTTGCAAAAGCTTTGAAATATAATATGAAGACCAGGGACGGTTTCATGGAGTCCGACGAGGCGATCGTGACGTGGTGCGTGGGACACTTGGTCACAATGAGTTATCCAGAGGCCTATGACGAGAAATATAAACGCTGGTCCTTGAATACGATTCCGTTTATTCCGGAAGAGTTTAAATACGAAGTAATTGAAAGTGTCCGGAAACAATTTCAGATTGTAAGTGGTTTGCTGAACAGGAGCGATGTGGAGACGATCTATGTCTGTACCGACTCAGGACGGGAGGGGGAATATATCTACCGTCTGGTGGAGCAGCAGGCAGGTGTGCATGATAAGATCAGAAAAAGAGTCTGGATCGATTCTCAGACGGAGGAAGAAATTCTGCGCGGCATTCGGGAAGCCAAGGACTTGTCAGCTTATGATAACCTGTCCGATGCCGCTTATCTGCGTGCCAAGGAAGACTATCTGATGGGAATTAACTTTTCCAGGGTACTGACATTGAAGTACAGTAATCCGATCAAATCATACCTGAAGGCCGACAAGGCAGTGGTTTCTGTGGGGCGGGTTATGACCTGTGTGCTCGGTATGGTGGTAAACAGGGAGCGGGAAATCAGGGATTTCGTGAAGATTCCATTTTACCGCGTACTGGCACAGATACGGGTAAAAGAAAAAGAATGCAGCTGCGAGTGGAAGGCCGTGGAGGGGTCCAAATATTATCAGTCGCCTTTACTTTATAAGGATAACGGATTCCTGGAAGAAAAAGATGCAGATGCCTTTATCGGCTATCTGCAGGAAGAACCCAGGGATATTCCTGTGGTGGAAAAGGTGGAGAAGAAGAAAGAGACCAGGAATCCGCCTCTTTTGTATAATCTTGCGGAGCTGCAGAATGACTGCTCCAAGCTTTTTAAGATTAGTCCGGATGAGACGCTGCGGATCGCGCAGGAGCTGTATGAAAAGAAACTGACTACATATCCCAGAACGGACGCAAGGGTGCTTTCCAGTGCGGTGGCCAGGGAGATACATAAAAATATCGGTGGGCTGCGTAACTATAACATTGCGGCTCCTTTTGCAACAGAAATATTGAGCGGGAACAGTTTTAAAACGATTGGCAAAACCAGATATGTGAATGATAAACAGATTACGGACCACTATGCGATTATTCCTACCGGTCAGGGATTCGGAAATCTGAATGGTCTGCACCCGACTTCTGCCAGGGTGTATGAGATTATCGTGAGACGTTTTCTGAGTGTTTTTTTTCCTGCAGCAATTTATCAGAAAGTCAATCTTGGCGTCAAGATGAAAGGAGAATTGTTCACAACAAGTTTTAAAGTGTTGACGGAGCAGGGATATCTGAAAGTAAGCCGTAATTCTTTTGCCAGAAAGAAGGCGGAGGGAGACGAAGCGGAAGAAAAGAAAGAAGAGCAGGAGACTTCCTGTGATGATGCTTTTCTGGAGGTGTTAAAGACCTTAAGGAAGGGAACGGCACTGGAGCTGACAGGGCTTGAAAAAAAGGAAGGAGAAACTTCCCCTCCCAAGCGCTACAATTCCGGAACGATGATCCTGACGATGGAGAATGCAGGACAGTTCATCGAGGACGAGGAACTGCGCGCACAGATCAAGGGCAGTGGGATAGGGACTTCCGCCACCAGGGCAGAAATTCTCAAGAAGCTGGTGAATATCAAATATCTTGCCCTGAATAAGAAGACACAGATTATTACGCCTACGCTGCTTGGAGAAATGATCTATGAAGTGGTGGCCGGTTCCATTAAGCCGCTTTTAGATCCAAGGCTGACAGCCAGTTGGGAGAAAGGCCTGACTCTGGTGGCGGACGGCCAGATTTCAGAGAAAGAATATATGGGGAAGCTGGACGATTTTGTCAGCAGAAGGACCAATGTGGTAAAGCAGATGAATAATCAGTCAGCTCTCTATCATAGATTTCAGTATGTGGAACAGTTTTATAAAAAATAAGCTGTTGGACAGATGTCTGTGTAATAATATCTATAGTTAATGGCATTGGAAATTTAGTTTACTATAACTCATTGACAGGAAAGGACAGGTAAAAAAGTAATGGCAGAATTAAAAGACACAAGAGTGGATGTACTCTACACATTGGAGGAAACCATCGCAAAGGACATTTTTGAGGGAGTGACGTATCCTTGGGAAGTGCTTCCCAAAATCAGCAAGTTTATTATTGAGCTGGGCAATACACTTCCGGAAGATATTTATGAGAAAAAAGGTGAGAACATCTGGATCGCCAAATCGGCTAAAGTGAATCCCAGCGCATGCATCAACGGACCTGTGATTATTGATGAGGATGCAGAGATCCGCCACTGTGCTTTTATCAGAGGAAATGCTATTGTGGGTAAGGGTGCTGTTGTGGGTAATTCCACGGAACTGAAAAATGTGATTTTGTTCAACAAGGTGCAAGTGCCGCATTACAATTATGTAGGGGACAGTATTTTGGGTTATAAATCCCATATGGGAGCCGGTTCCATTACGTCCAATGTCAAGAGCGATAAGACACTCGTGGTGGTGAAAGCGGGAGAGGACAGATATGAGACCGGACTCAAGAAATTCGGTGCAATGCTGGGTGATAATGTGGAGGTTGGATGTAATTCCGTGCTGAATCCAGGAACTGTTATCGGCAGATATACCAATATATATCCGACATCGATGGTGAGGGGATTCATACCGGCAGGCAGTATTTACAAAAAGCAGGGTGAAATTGCTAAGAAGAGGGAAGGCTGATAAAAATAATAGCAGGTACAAAATTGTAATAGTTTAGTTTAGGATTTTATACTTGCTGCAAAGTCCGCGAAGTCAAATGCTGAACTGTTGCACAAAAATCGTAGAAATGACTGGATTTTTTGTCTTTTATGTGCGAAAATAAAAATAACGGTTATGACAGGTTCTCCCGAATCTGTTATCAAATAATTTTACATAATCGAAAGGAGTTATCACATGATTTATTCAAAAGAAGTTGAAGAAATGTGTACAGTGGCACAGGG
>CAYXKS010000298.1:0-4466 GCA_964465725.1 uncultured Bacteroides sp.
ACCCATTTTTCATCGGAATAAACCATGCCGCCCATATCTCCCACTTCAATCCGCACCGCATTTTGCAGCAGCAGATACTTATTGTCGGCAATCGCCTGATGCACCACATCGGCCAGACTGATCTCCCGCACGGCATAGTCTTTCTCCGTGTGCTCGCTGCGGGCATAGTAGAGCGCCTGTTCCGTGAAACGGTTTGTCTTTTCCAGTTCCAGGAGCAGTTCCCTGGTAAAATCCATCCTGTGATTCTCGCACAGCAGCTTCATGGCGGCAATCGGCGTCTTAATCTCATGTATCCACTGCTCAATATATTCTTTGTATTCCAGCCGCTCCCTGTGAATTTCTCCGATCTGTTCCAGCATGGATTTTCCGGCCATTTTCAATAACCGGTAATACACCTGATCTTCTGCCCGCTCCGGACGTTCCATCACTTCCGGTATCAGATAACGTTCCTCCAGCTGCTCGGCCAGCGCAAGAAGTTCCCCCAGCTCCTTCTTCCGCCTCCGGAAAGCAATATGCATTCCCGCAGTCAGTATCAAAACCCACACAAGCAGAATCAGTCCAATGACAGAAACGGAATTACCACATGCCAATAAAAACAATGTCAACAATATCATGCAGACTAAATTTGTGAGAATGAACGGGATTCTGTTTTTCCAGTATAAATTGCCATTCATAATGTGTACCCTTGCCGATGCCTGGTCTTGATGAAATTTTCCAGTCCGATCCCTGTCAGCTTCTCTCTTATACGGTTGACATTGACGCTAAGGGCATTGTCGTCCACGTAAAGCTGGTTGTCCCACAAAAATTCCACAATATCCGCGCGATTACATATTTTTCCCGCATTTTTGAAGAGGTAATACAGAATCTTCAGTTCGTTTTTGGTAAGCTCCGCTTTTCGCCCTTCATATTCTATCATGCCAGACTCCAGATGCAGCACCGCACCGTTATATGTCATCTGCTCGTTCTGCTGCGCAGGATACGCCTTTTTTAACAAAGATGCAATCTTGGCAAGCAGGATCGCCGTATGGTATGGCTTAGTAATGAAAGCATCCCCGCCCAGCATAATACTGTTCAGTTCATCCATATCCGTACTGCAGCTTGTCACGAAAACAATCGGCGCCTCAGAAAAAGTACGTATCTGTGAGCAAATGGAAAATCCACTGTCATGAGGCAGCTTAATGTCCAGCAGAACCAAATGCGGCTGCTCTTCCCTGACCAAGTCTACAATTCCGGTAAGCTCTTCCGGCGCAGACACCTCATAGCCATTGCCGATCAGCAGTGTCCGTAGTTCGTTGCGGATCAACGGATCGTCCTCAATAATTATCAGTTTATGCTTCATATCATCTCCATTCCGTCACCGCCTTAATAAAAATCAAAACGATGTTCTTTCTATAATACAGCTATGTTTCCGCTGGCCTGCCGACGCTCCTTTATCATAGCTGACCGCCACAAGAAGAATCTCCCCGCCATATCCCCTGAGCGCTTCCGGATAATTCCGGTTTCTGATCTGTTCGATGGCGCTTTCTGCCGACTGATTCCACTTCAATTCAATCAACAGCGCCGGAAGCGCTGAAGCCTTTTTGGGCAGATAAACAAGATCGGCATAGCCAGTTCCGGCCGGTAGCTCCTCAAATAGTACGTACTCATCTCCGTAGCTAAAATACGCCCGCTTGATCACACTGCGCAAAGCCTGTTCATTGTTATAATGCAGCGGCGCCTCCTCCGCATGGATCTTCTCAATCTGAGCCGCCACCGCCTCCGCATTTTCTTCAACCGTATCCACAATAAGCTGATCGCTTTCCCGAATCCGCCGAATCGTATCATCGCGCTTCACATCACGGATGACCCGGGCGAATTCCATTCTGATCTCCTCATTGGGAATCCTGGCATATCCCGTCTCCTCGTCATAAGTCAGGTATCCCAGATGGATCAACAATGTCAGCACATCATCACGGTTTTTAAACGTAACAAAATCATTCGTAAATCCACCGGTATCTACACTGACCGCCACACCGCCGATCAGCTCAGCTACAGTTTCCGACATTCCGTCAAAATCCAGGCTGATATATCCCATCAAACTTTCAGCGGTAGAAGTCTGCGTCCAGTAGGAGTCAAAGTCCCTGTTGTGCATAGCCTTCATTACCGAATTCGGATTGTATACAGATCCGACCTCATGAAGCCTGTAGCCATCATACCATCGCTTCATTAGCCCAAAATCACAGCCATGGTCTGTACACAGTTTTCTTACCTCATTCTCCGTAAAGCCCACATAATCGGCAAAATTCCGGGGTTTCGTAATTGTAAATTCCTGAAAGTCCGATATTGCAGACTGGCTCCCATCCCTTTTGATCGGCAAAATTCCTGTCATATACACAGCCGCAAAAATCCTGTTCGTAGTACTGCTACTCTTGAATAACGTCCGCAGAAATTCCAGATATTCCCTCTGCAGCTTCGGCTCCTCCCGAATAGGGGCATCCCACTCATCAATAATCATGATAAACTTATTTCCTGTCAGTTCAGCAGCACGGATCATCGTCGTGGGCAGCTCGTTGTCAACTTCCAGCGACGGATACGCTGCCGCCAGTTCTTCCGAAATCTTCCCACTGACATAAGCCGCCACATTCCGAAATCTGTCACAAAACGGTTTGACGTAGGTCATATCCAGATAGATCACATCATACTGATTCAGATACTTCCTATAACTTCCATTCAGATTATCATCTTTCGCGATCTCCAGATCATCAAACAGAGGCCCGGAATCACAGGTTTTATCATAGTAAGCACACAGCATCTGCGCCGCAAAAGATTTCCCGAAGCGACGTGGCCTGCTGACACAGGTCAGGCGCCTCGGTGTCTCTATCGTTTCGTTGATCAGACTGATCAGGCCGCTCTTATCCACATAGATATCATTTCGGATTCCAGTAAATCCGCTGTTACCAGGGTTTAAATAAGTTCCCATTCCTTCACCGCCCTTTTTGCATTTCCTTACACCTCTTTGACACCGTTTTATACAACTCATTGTCTCCGCTTTTCTTTAATAATTTCATTAACGGATCTATCCATTCCTGGCATCTGTAATGAATCGAATATTTTTCATCGTATTCCTGGAATGTTTCTGTCTTCTCTTTTTCCGCCTTTTCCACAAATTTTGCAAAAGCTTCGCTTAAATAAATTCTCTGCCGGTTCTCTACAGCTTCTGCCGATTCCCTGTACCATATGGAAATCGCCCTGTGATGCAGCGCAAGATAAACCAATTTGTCAATTGCTATGCTCTCAGCGTCATAATAGTCCTCCAGATAAATCCTGCCCTCCTCACGTACATCAGCCGAAACCGGATAATCCTCCAGCCATTTTTTCTTTTCCTGCTCGCTCTCAACCAGATCCACCGGCCGTTTCGGCTTATTCAGACAACATTTCTTATATTTCTTCCCGCTTCCGCAGGGACACAGATCATTTCTGCCGATCTTTATTCCGCTGCTCTGCCGAGTATAGTCTGCATCCATCTTTCGTATGGCC
Source organism: uncultured Bacteroides sp. (assembly GCA_964465725.1). Lineage (GTDB taxonomy): Bacteria > Bacillota > Clostridia > Lachnospirales > Lachnospiraceae > UBA3282. Next base: position 3,517 of record CAYXKS010000298.1, read on the forward strand.
TGCTCCAGTTTCTTTTCATCAAATTTCTGCTTCGGTCTATCATCGAACATTGCCCATCCCTGCAGAGTCTCCGCCGTATTGATCGGCGTTTTGCAAAAATGGTCATTGTAAGCGCTGTATCGAAACATCATATCTACGCAGCTGTCATAACTTCTGAGCACAAACTCTTCTATCCGATCTTCATCATAAAGCTGTCGGATCTCCGGAAGCATATCCGCCAAATGGCAGTCACAGACAGCAAGCGCTGATTTGCCGCAAAGATAATCGTTACTCTTTGTCTCATCATGCACAAACTCTCTGATAAATCCTTCCCATTCCTCTTTCTCCAGCTCGCTGTCAAGATACAGCTGACCCATCAAATCCAGCATTGCGCTTCTTACATATTCGTTAATATCAGGATTTCCAATCGACCGCTTCACCAAATCCAGATCCCCATTATAGGTATTATAAAGAATATCCTTAATCCCCTCCGTAACAAGATCGCCAATCAGAACATTCAATACATCCTCCGGGAGAGATACAAATTCCACGATCAGAGGAAAACAGCTCCTCTCCTGAAACTCACCCAGGAAAAACAGGGCATAAAAATGCAGCTGATAATTTTCCTCCAAATCTTCTTTTTCAAGAAGCGCCTTTTCCACTGCCGCACGCAGATAAGGTATGGCAATTTCCCTATTTTCACTTATAATCTGGAAAGCCTCCCCGGGAAATTTCTTGCTTCTGTAAGTAATTTCCTCTATTGCTTTCTGTACGGTTTCCTGCATAGTTTTTTCTCCCCTAATAAAATTTGCTTATCTGATATTAAATGTTTTACTTTTTTATTTTATCAGACATCAAAAAAAAAGAAAAGATGACGGCAGTGAAAATGAATGGATGGAATAAAAATGAATGTTTAATAAATTAAGATGAATCACTTGACATTTTTTATATAATATTCCAATATATAACTA
>CAYXKS010000299.1:0-4440 GCA_964465725.1 uncultured Bacteroides sp.
TGTTTGATCAGCGGGATATTTGCGTTCCACGTCCCAAATGAAATCAGGAGCTGTTGCAAAAAGTGATCTCATAACGATGGACAGAGGCAGAAAGAGAGATTCTGCTATATATATGTGCCATATATGAGCGCACCATATTGTGACAGCTTCCTTATTTCAGAAAGCACTATACAGCATGGCTCCACTATTGAGTCTGTTCAGTGCTTCAAAAAATGTTTCGGATCAGAGATAGATCCTGGAACAAACCATTCGCGGGCGGAATAGTTGCATTTGAGAATGAAAGTTTTCTTCATGCCAAAGACTTCTGCTTCACAGGTAAATGTTGGATAATAGATGATATTTTTTTTGTTCAGAGTTTAGGATGTGAGTGATCGGTACTGTGATGATCTGAACCGAAATTATATAAGCATAATTTTAATGAAAATATTGCATAAAATAATGATAAAAGATACAATAAGAAAACAGGAGGCGGTAAGATGAATTCAGCATTATTAGATTTAACAGAGAGGCTTGTGCCCATTTCAGATTTCAGTCAGGGGAAGGCAGGCAAGATATTTAACGATGTCGCAGAGAATGACAAAGAATATATTGTCCTGAAGAATAACCAGCCGACAGCAGTGCTTTTATCTATAAAGGAATATCAGGAAATCCAGAAGAAAGCAGCTGCATTGGAGAAGCTGATGGAAAAAATCGAAAATATCAGGCTGTTAAAATTGGCGGAGAGCAGAGCGGATAGTAACACTGTTCCTTTTGAATCGTTTGTACAGGAGGAAGGCTTTTCCATGGAAGAACTGGAAGAATTATCTGAAAGCGTGGAACTTGAATAATGGCTTGGGATATATGTATAACCGATGAAGCGAAGAAAGATTATAACAGGATTGAAGAAAGTGTAAGGAAACAGGTTTTGGCAGGTATTGTAAAAGTTGCAAAGGCACCGCTGCCAAGTCCGGATGGCTATGGGAAACCGTTGGGAAGTAAGGGCGAAAACAATTTGTTGACTGGTTTTTTTAAGATAAAATACCGTGGCATTGGGATCCGGGTTGTCTATACGCTTGTTTTGGATAAAAAGGTTATGAATATTATTGTCATTTCGAAAAGAGACGATAATTATTGTTATGATATGGCTGGAAAACTATATGAAAAATATGGGGATGATCTTTTTATGGATATATTTGAAAATTTTAACAAATAATGGATTCATATTACTTTTAGCAATTTAGACAGGAGGGTATTCTGATTGAACAGAATATCCTTTTTTTCTACTAGACACAACAATTCGGTTTTTTAGGTATGCAAATCAATAAGAATAGTTCAAAACCAATATTTATTGTCCATTTTTACATACCTAATTTACATACCTAAATCTTGAAGTATAAAATCAATTTATTTGTGTTAAAAAGTGTATAAAATCAAGCATTTATAGGAAATGTTAAAGCAATTTGATAATCTGCATACCTAAAAAACACAAAAGTTGTGACTAGATTTTTTACAGAAAGAGATTTCAGGATTGCATATCGCAACAATGGGAGATGGGGCTGAGAGCTATGTGATAATTTATTAAAGACAGGTTGATTGATTTAGATAGAAAATTCGGTCTGGCAGGTTTTCTACTTTTTGGTGTTGGACAGTAACATGTACGATGTTGGGAATCCCTGAGAGAATACAGCCTCTCAGGGATCTGCTGTTTTGAGGACAGTATCAATATTATATAGTAATCAAGTTTGGGTAAGATTACTCTGGGCAAGGATATATTCCTGTACGGCGGCTCTGGGGACTTTCCAAACCCTGCCGATCCGGAAGCCCTTGATAGCTCCGCTGTTCAATAATTCGTAAGTGCGGTTTTTACCAATGAAAAGGGCTTCTGCTACATCAGTAACGGTCATAATGTCTTCGTATTGATTAAACATGCGTTTACCTCCTTAAACCTGGTTTATTAGATTGTTATCTCTTACACAACTTTTTATTACAAACATAAAAAGTAAAAGCTTGTCAGGGCAAGCAGGAGGTAACAGGGAAAGATGGAAGTATATTTAAGCATCGATAACATAGGGCGGTTTCAAAAGCCGCAGGATAAATTTGAGATCATAGAAACCAGGAAGCGCACGGCCGGAAAGTGGCAGAAGACAGATATCGGGAAAGCAGCACGGCTAATAGGGGCCATGGGGCATACGGTGATCCCCGGCCATCTGGAGGGTGGCACGAAAGCATGCAACTGTACAGCGATGCAGGTCTTCATGCTGGATTTTGATGACGGGATAAGGTATACAGAGATTGAGGGAAGATGTAAAGAACTGGGGATTCCAATCTCTTTTGCCTATCATACATTCAGCTCTACAGAGAAAAAGGAAAAATTCAGGATTGCATTTGCCCATGAATCCCTGATAGCAGATCCCTATATCATTAAAATAACTCTTTGTATGCTGATGCAGATATTCCCGGAGAGTGACAGGGCATGCAGCAACCTGGACAGGATGTTCTATGGCGGGAAGGAACTGATCTGCCTTAATGAGGATGCACATTTTGCTTTGGTGCAACTTACCCTACCCTTTTACAGATCTCTTGATATAAATAAGAATTTCAGCAGGAATGTGGAAAACTTTGCCAGAAAGCATCAGATGCTTTTGTATAATGGAAGGCTGGCGATGGGAGATGCTTCCTTTTATCAGGACTTTAAAGAGGATATGAAAAATGACGGAAACAGGGTTTCAGCTACTATACATATAGTAGGAGAATCCCCATTTCCGTCATTTTGTGTGGTTGAGGGAAGTGTGTATAAGAGGCACCAAAGCATCAGGTGCAGGCAGGAGATAAAGAACCTGCAGATGAAAGAAGGTATGGGATGCCGGCTGCTGGATGATTTCCTTTCAGGTGCAGACATGAGTCACAATCAACGGTTAGCGCTCCTTACGAACCTCATGCAGGTAAAAGGTGGCAGGAAACTCTTTCTTGAGGCCATGGAGAGATATTATGAACCAGATTCCGTGGAAAAGTGGAAGCAATATACTTATTACATGAAGGGTTATAAGCCGCAGAGATGTTCAGGGCAGTTCTGCCCTTATTACGTGCAATGCGCCAATGCAGGCACGATTGTTGATACACTTATGCGGGACAGGAAGGTGTACCGGAAAGATACCGTGTACCATACGCTTGAAGAGGCAGAAGATTGTATGCGGGGAAACCTGTATGCTGCCTACCATGCGTGTTCCTCTGGCATCCACCTGATCAGGGCACAGACCGGGATAGGAAAGACCACTGCTTATATCGAGCTGGTCAGGAAGGAAAAAAAGGCGAAGTTTATCATAGCCGTGCCGACTATCATGTTAAAAGAAGAAGTATACCGGAGGCTCATAAATGCAGGAATCCCGGCAGAAGAAATCTTCCTGACCAGGAATATAAGGGGAAATCCCCTGATACCGAAAGAGATACAGGAAAGTGTGGAGGCGGCACATAACCGTGGGGAACATGACCTGCCAAGGCGGATCGTGAGGGATTATTATAACGGGATCAGGGAAGATGGTACCAGGAAAGACACAGCCAGGGAATGCAGGCTGTATCTGGATGGGATGCAGGCGTTACAGGGAGAGAGGGTGGTCGTCACGACGCATGCATACTTTGTAAACATGCCGAGGGTTAACCTGCAGGATTATACGGCCATTATTGACGAAGACATCCTGCAGCTTTATTTTTTGAAGCAGATGCCGTCTGCGGGTACCGGCAGCCTGCAGGCATTGGAAAAGAGCGGCATCCAGCCTTATGCCCGGATAGCAGGGCAGATGTTACATGCACAGGAGGGGGAATACAGGAGGGTACAGGGAGCATACAGGGCGCTTCCGCTGGGCATGGAGGAGCTGGAAAGGCTGGGATGCACTGACGGGAGTAATGTAAATGATATCATCCATGCAGGCGCTTTTGTAAAGATGCCGGGAAAGGACGGTGGAAGCCCATATATCCGTTATTTCTGCCCAGGGCAGCTCCCAGTGGCAAAGTATATCGTCCTTTCGGCGACTGTAAATGAGAAAATGTACCGGGAATATTTCAGGGACAGTACAGAGGTGCACAGTTACCCATACCTGCAGGCAGGATATAAGGGAAAACTGGTCCAGTATACATACCATTCTTTGGGGAGACAGGACCTGCGTAAGAAGAAACAGGTTTTTTCTTACGCAAAAAAGGCGGCCGGGGATGAGAAAGTGGAAATGGTCAGTTTTAAGGAGGCGGCCGCGTGGGAAGAGATGCGCGGGAACAACAGGTCCGGGATCCACTTTGGGAATTCGACGGGGGTCAATACTCTGGAAGGACGGAACCTTGTGGTCATTGGGACGCCTTACAGTATACCGGAGGCCTACAAACTTGTGGCCTGTTATCTTGGAAGTGACATGAACAGAGAGGCCGACAAAGCCCCCAAGATCAGGAGGGTGGAATATGGGGATGCCAGCTTCC
>CAYXKS010000300.1:0-4422 GCA_964465725.1 uncultured Bacteroides sp.
GGAACGAAGATCCACATTCAGACCGGGGAGATCCTGCAGAATGGGAATTTCTACAATGAGAATCTGAGAACGGCCAGATCGGAATATATCTACGTCTCGGACGGCAGTGAGAAAGTGATCGTTCCGCACTTTACATTCTACGGATACCGTTATGTGAAGATACAGGGCATTCCGGGACTGAAAAAGGAAGATTTCAAGGGTCTGGCATTGTACAGTAATTTCGATGAAATCGGCTTTATGAAAACCGGCAATGCGCTGGTCAACCGGTTTCTTTCAAACGTGCGCTGGGGCCTGAAGGATAATTTCGTGGATGTGCCCACAGACTGTCCGCAGCGAGACGAGCGCATGGGGTGGACAGGCGATGCCCAGGTATTCTCACCTACGGCAATGTATCTGACGGATGCCTATGCATTCTACGCGAAGTATCTGTATGATATGGCCAGAGAGCAGAGCGCCCTTGACGGGGCGGTGCCGCATGTGGTCCCGTCCTGCGGGGTGGAAGAATCGGCCTGTGTATGGGGCGATGCATCCTGTATCATACCCTGGAATCTGTATCTTTTCTATGGGGATAAGAGCATCCTGGAAGACCAGTTTGACAGTATGAAAGACTGGGTTGATTATGTCAGCAGGGTGGACGGAGACCACCACGGCTGGAGGGACGTCTTCCACTTCGGAGACTGGCTGGCGCTGGATCATCCGGAAACGGGCCAGGAGCAGACACTGGGAGGAACTGACGAGGGATTCATTGCGAATCTTTACTATGCAGTGAGTGCGGGACTGGTTGCGAAAGCGGCTCATGTGCTCGGATATGAAGCGGAAGAAAAGAGGTATGGAAAGCTGTCCGAAGAGCAGTTTGCGGCTGTGAAGGAGGAATATTACAGCGCCACAGGAAGGTGCTGCATCAAGACCCAGACGGCGCTGCTCCTGACGTTGAAATACCATTTGTCAGAAAATGAGGAACTGGTGAAGAAGCAGCTTATGCAGCTGTTCCAGTTCAGCCATGGCAAACTGCGGACCGGGTTTGTGGGAACGCCGCTTTTAAGCAATATCCTGTCAGACAACGGGATGGATGCCCTGGCATACCACTTGCTGTTGAACGAAGAGTATCCGGGGTGGCTGTATGAAGTGAAGCTGGGCGCGACCACAGTCTGGGAGCGCTGGAACAGCCTGCTGGCGGACGGAACGATCTCGGGGACGAGCATGAACAGCATGAATCACTATTCTTACGGTTCCGTGCAAGAATGGATGTTCCGGCATGCAGCGGGGATCGACAGCATAGACGGGGCGCCCGGTTTCCGGCAGGTGAAGTTTGCGCCGGTACTTAACTGGAGGCTCCGCAATATGGAGGCGTCCTACGATTCCGCTTCCGGCGTGTATGCCTGCAGCTGGGAGTTGGAGGACAGAGAGCATGTAACCTTGTCTGTGAAAGTGCCGTTTCACTGCAGCGCACTGTTATACCTTCCTTTGGCGCCGCAGGAGATATATGAGGATAAGGCCAATCCGATGTTTGCGGATGTAAGGGAGGGCGTATGTTATCTGCAGCCTGGCTGTTACACGGTATCTTACCGGCTTGCGGAACCTTTAAGGGAGGTTTATGATCTTGACACGCCGATGTGGAAGCTGAAAGCGGAGCCGGAAATAGTCAGGGCGCTGGAGGGCCTGCTCGATCTGAAAGAAATCAAAGAAGAATATATGGGCCGTTCCATACGGGATTATGAAGATATGTTCAAGGGGATCCTCAGCAGGGAACAGATGGAGCAGATCGGGACTGTTCTGGCGGAATGTTATAGTTAACGACATTAAAAATTTCGTTTTCGGCCTTGTTGAAGCTTTCATATATGGCTTCGACAAGAGACGGAAACAGAAATTTTTTATGTCGTTTACTATAGTAAAAGGAGAGACAGGAAGGTGAAGGACATGAGACAATACGAAATTTTTGAGTTGAGCCTGAGCGGCCCGGAACCGTCAGACTCTTATGTGACAACGGACATTGCGGCGGATTTCCTGCATGTACAGACCGGGGAGAAGATTTACGTGAAGGGTTTTTATGCCGGAAACAGTGCTTATAAAGTGCGGTTTTTACCACAAAGAGAGGGAAAATACCAATATGAAGTGACAGGCGCAGTCAGAGAAAAAGGAGAATTGCTGTGCGAGTGCGCCGCGAAAAACCGGCATGGCATTGTCAGGGCAGACGGGACACATTTCAGATATGAGGACGGGACATGGTATTATCCCTTTGGGACGACAGTCTATGCATTGGCGCATCAGACGGACGAATTGACAGAGCAGACATTTGAGACACTTGCGGCTTCGCCCTTTAATAAGATCAGGATGTGTGTCTTTCCTAAACATTTTGAGTATAACAATAATGAACCGCCATTTTTTGCTTTTGAAAAGACAAACGGCAAATGGGATGTCCACAGGCCCGATATGAGGTTCTGGAACAGGTTGGAGTCCTATATCAGAAGACTGGATGAGATGGGAATCCAATGTGACCTTATTCTGTTCCATCCCTACGACCACTGGGGATTTTCTGAATTTCCGCGCAAGGAAGCGCTTGTCTATCTGGAATATGTGACCAGACGTCTGTCGGCTTTCCCGAATGTGTGGTGGAGCCTTGCGAATGAATATGATCTGATGGAGTACCGGAAAGAAGACTGGGAGTGCTTTGCTCATTTTCTGCATGAAAATGACGGGTACAGGCATCTGCTCAGCAACCATGAGATCGTGACGCCGTGGGATTTTTCCAATCCGGACACCACGCATATCTGCCACCAGACGGGAGAGGTATTAAAGACCGCAGAATGGATACAGGAATATCAGAAACCGCTGATGATAGACGAGACGGGATACGAGGGCAATCTTCCCTTTGGATGGGGCAACCTGTCAGCCTTTGAACTGGTAAACAGGTTCTGGACTGTATGCGTGCAGGGCGGTTACTGCACCCATGGGGAAACTTATCTGAACGAGGAGGAGATCCTCTGGTGGAGCAAGGGAGGCAGGCTGACCGGCCAGAGCCCTGAGAGGATCCGGTTCCTGAAGAATATCATAGACGCGCTGCCGGGACCTGTAGAGGCGGCAGGACATATCTGGACCGAGGCGGAGTTCCATAAGATGAAAGCACAGGTGACAGAACAGCAGCGCAAGATGCCTTTCACCAGAATGATGCTCGGGCTTACCTGGGAACAGGCGAGAGGGATTCTGGGTGTGGACCGTGAGCTGGAAGGGCATTGCGGGGAGGAAGCCTATATCAAATATTATGCGCGGCATTGCACCGGCACGGGAAGCATGAACCTTCCGGAACAGTATCTTTATGACATAGAAGTGATCGATGTGTGGGAGATGACACGCACGAAGATCATGGAGGGTGTGAGCGGAGAGGTCAGGATAACTCTTCCGGGGAAAGAAGGGATTGCCGTGATCGCAGTGCGGAAGGGATGATCCGATAGGTAGAACTCATTGTGCAGACGGCAACAGTTTTTCGAAGTGGAAGGCTGTTGCTGTTTTGTGTAGTATAGTTACGGTCTGGAGAGCAAAGATCATTCCTTTAGAAAATGCTCATGTATGGTAAAGAAGTAAGGAATGCCTGCCGGTAGTGTGGCGGGAACGCTCCTTCCTCAGGCGGCAGTAAAGACAGGGCTTACGGAACAGAGGGAGATTATATCGGTCAGCCATGACCAGGTGGCGGCAGTAGTACCATCCATACTACAACGAAGGATAAGACAATCTTCGGGCGGAAACTCAGGCTGTCGAGAGAACTCCGGATATCTACGGAAGAAAACAGCTTTCTCATTGAAGATACAATAACCAACACCGGTGACAGGGAAGAGCCTTTTGAAATTCTCTATCATATGAATATGGAAAGATTCGGCACGGGTCAATGACAGAATATTGACCTGTTCCGGATTTGATGAGGCGGGAATATTGTGTTAAAGAAGCAGATGCACTTGTTCCTCGCTCAATTCATATTGCGCGGCAAGCTGCTGGATGATCTGTGCTTCTGGTATCTTTAAATTACGCAGGACCGCCAAGGTTTTAAGGACAGACTGCTGCTGCATCTCGTTGATTATTGATTCCTGCTCCTGCATTCTGTTTTGCATTCCGACAATCTTGTTTTGCATTCCAACAATCTTGCTTTGCATTTCATCAATTGCATTTTGCATTTCGTCCATCATATATTTGGCGGTGTTTCGATCAAGAATAGCCAGTTCTTCTGAGAACATTTCCATCATCCTCTCTATGTTCAGACAGATTGTGTAGGCTTCCTCATAAATTTCCTGAAATTCCGGATATGCCTTGATCAATGAGACGATCATATCCGGCTCGTCACTGGAAAACAGGGTCAGCCATGCATCTGATTTATTGTTGATATTTTTATTGTGCGGGCTTTTACGAAAGATGTCAAGAGGGATGAACAGGTAT
>CAYXKS010000301.1:0-4417 GCA_964465725.1 uncultured Bacteroides sp.
CTCTTATAGACCTCATACACGTCTTCCGATAAGTGCGAGTCACAACCTACAAGCAGATAGTCCTCCGTAAACCAGATCTCAGAGCTGGAGCCTATCGGCGATGCGCTCCAGAGAATGCCTCCGTCCGTATAGAAAAAGAAATTAGGCCAGTACCCATATGTCCGGACAATCATATCATCCTTTGAATCTCCATTCACATCAGCAAAAACATAATCCTTATCGTCCACATCCAAAATATCGCTGAGATTGCTGCCATCCATTGTCGTATGAATTCCATCAGTCAGTTCATAGAGTCTTGCGTGAATTTCTTCATTATCAGCGGAAACATCATAGTCGAAATAACCTCCCATTGCAGGGGAAAGTACATATCCACTGACTTCTTCATGCATTAGCTCTAAAATACTGTATCCATTCAGCGGACTGTCATTATTCACGTCAATCGTCGTACTCACCCTGATCATTCCATTGATGGACGTCATGCTGTTCGGACCCCACATCATATCATATGAAATCTCAAACCTATCCTGTTCAAGCCGCTCTATATGTACATTAACCTTTTCGCAGGCACTCAGCCATGGCGAAGCACATTCCCGTATATCAATGCCTTCAGGAAAACAGGTACATGAAAGTTCACGGCCCGTGAGTAAGGATCCCGCCGCCGCGATCTTTTCATTGTCCCATATTACTTCCGTATCATCTTCATCGTAAAACGGCGCAAACCAACTGTTACACAGCAGCGCGGCTTTAAATCCTTCCCAGAATTCCTCATCCGGGTCCTGCATGGATTCCTCATATTCAACTCCATACACAACCAACATATCCAACGCCGTTGACAATTTTTCGCACTCTTCCAAATCAGGAATTTCCCCCAAAATCCGAGGGTCATTTCCTGAATCTTCCGGCGCCGTGGATTGGGTCTGTCCCTCATCTGCCATCTCAGCCATACTCTCTGCCGTTTCAGCCGTACTCTCTGTATCTTCAACCGTACTCTCTGTATTCCCACCGGCCATTGTATGCTTTTTCATAAAAAACAGGAACCCAAAAATCGCTATGGCAAACGCTGTGCCCACAATTATAGCTAACCCTTTCCTTCTCACTTCTGCCATCTCTCCTCCCCCGTAGCCCATATCCAATAGCTTCCGCCGTATAAAACAATACAAAATTTGCTTATATGGCATTAAGCCTTTAACTTTTTTATTCTATCAAACATCAAAGAAAAAGAAAAGACATATAAAAGAGCAAAACTAACCGCATAAAATCTATGTTACTGAACCATGTTCTCACAGAATGTGCATTCTGGACCCATGAAAAGAAACAAATCTGTTTCCTTCATTTCACAAATAATATATAATAAATTAAAGATCAGCTTAGGAACTGTTAAAGAAACAATAACACACACTGGGAGGCGGAAATATGGGCAGCTATCTGAATCCGGGCAGCAAAGGCTTCTGTGAAAGTCTAAATTCTTCCATCTATATAGACAAATCTGCACTGATTGAAAAAACAAATGCCGTTTTAAACACACGACAAAAATTCCTGTGTGTAAGCCGCCCGAGGCGTTTCGGAAAATCAATGGCGGCTGACATGCTGTCCGCATACTACAGCCGCGGCGAAGATTCTGCGAAATTGTTTGACAGGTTGGCAATCAACCAGTCAAAGTCATATTATGAACATTTGAATCAATATGATGTCATCAAGATCAATATGCAGGAGTTTCTCAGTGTGTCAAACCATGTGGAGGAAATGCTTGCATTATTGCAATCAAGAATTATCGCCGATCTGAAACACAGTTATCCGGAATATGCAAAGAGCAGCCATCTGATCTTCGTGATGCAGGATATCTTCTCTCACACCAGGCAGCCCTTTGTAATACTGATCGACGAATGGGACTGTCTTTTCCGCGAATATCAGCATAATAAAGAATCTCAAAAAAGATATCTTGATTTTCTGCGTGCATGGCTGAAGGACAAAGATTATGTAGCCTTGGCTTACATGACCGGGATTCTGCCCATCAAGAAATACGGCTCCCATTCTGCCTTGAATATGTTTACCGAATACTCCATGACAGATCCGGGGAATCTGGCACCATATTTTGGTTTCACCGAGGAAGAAGTTAAAACGCTTTGTACAGACTATAACATGAATTATGAAGAAGCACAGGCATGGTATGACGGCTATCAGCTGATCACACATACGCAGAACGGAAATACCCATCATTCCATTTACAATCCGAAATCCGTGACAGAAGCAATGCTCCGACATAAATTCGGAACATATTGGAACCAGACAGAGACGTATGAAGCGCTTAAACTCTATATCCAAATGAATATGGACGGGCTGAAAGATGCAGTCATCAAGATGCTTGCAAAAGAAGAAATCCCGGTTAATACGGGAACCTTTGAAAACGATATGACAACCTTCGCAACAAAAGACGATGTCTTAACGCTTCTGGTACATCTGGGCTATCTGACATACGACAGCATGGCAAAGACCGTCGCAATTCCAAACAAAGAAGTGTCACAGGAGTATGTAAATGCAATCAGCACAATGGACTGGCATGAAGTGATCCGCTCCGTGGAGCGCTCTAAAAAGCTTCTTGAAGCTCTATGGGCTATGGACAGTGATGCCGTCGCAGAAGGAATTGACCATGCTCACAGGGAAATTTCTATCCTTCAATATAACGATGAGAACGCTCTCAGCTGTACCATCAACCTTGCATTCTATTATGCCCGTGAATACTATACGGTCATCCGTGAACTGCCAGGTGGAAAAGGCTTTGCCGATATTTGTTTTATTCCGAGGAAGCTGCATCAAGACAAACCGGCAGTAATCATAGAACTTAAATGGAACAAAACCGCAGAGGGCGCCATTTCGCAGATTAAGGACAGACATTATCCAGATGCAGTCAAAGAGTACCATGGAAATCTCCTTCTGGCAGGAATTAATTATGACCGTAAAACAAAGACACATACCTGCATAATAGAACAAATGAGAAAAGGGGAATAACCTCCTATAGCTCCTGAGCGCCATTTCAATCCACACTCTTCTGAAACAGGTAATAAGTCGCAGCAAAATAACAGCCGAAAATCAACAAAAAGACCACATACACACCAACAAAAATAACACAGATCCGCTCCAAAGAAATATATGCAATAATAGTCTTATAGCTGCTCCGAATCAAATAAAACAGGACTCCCAGGCTGCCGATCACCGCAGCCAGTACCGGCATCCCAAACCAGATGCACATCTGCTGTCTGATATTACGGCTGATACTCTCCTGTCCAACGCCCAATTTGCCTATAATCACGAACCTCTTCTTCTGTTCTATGGCGTCCGTGAGCTGCTGCACGGACAGCATGGTAAAACTGCAGATTAACAGTACCAGCGCAGCGTACGCGCCGATCAATTCCAACATCAGCATGGTGGACATCCCCTCACTGACCTGCAGAGTATTCAGGCGCACGAAGACCGATTCCGCCGGAAAATTTCCCAGCTTTCTCTGATATTCTCCCATCTCCCGCTCAAACTGTAAGGCAAACTCATAAGACAGAGGATATTTTGTGTTTGCAGAATAAAATGTTGTCGCCTTGCGCAGCTCCCGCGCCGCATAGTCCGGAATAATGTATACGGCCTCCGTCTGACAGGTAAACAGATTGATTCCTACCGGGTCCTGGAAATCTGCTCCTTCTGCTTTGGAAAGTGTAACTGCCCCAGCCTGTATCACATGAGATCTGCTGCTAAATTCGCTGATATCAGATTCCATAGCTTCATTGTCCCACGCAATACCATACTCATCCGGCATAAGCCGTATTGGCTCCAGGCCGGACAGGCTGCGCAGATCATTGTACACCGAGAGTTCTACCGCCAGAAAGGAGCTGTCCGATTCCAAAAGAAACAATTCTCCCTGCGCGGTCCCCGTGACAGGATAGCCTCCTTGCTCCAGATATTCCGTGATGGCATCATAATCCAACATCCCTGACAAGACTGCCTCCTCATTTGCCGGACACATGGTCCCCACCTGCACATCATATACGGACAGAACCATCTGATAGGATTCGATCCGGACTGCCAAAACAGGAAAATAGGCAAACAGAACCAATGAAGCTGCAAGGACACAGGAAATAACGCCCATCGTTTTAGCTCTGCTCCCCATTCGGCTTCTGATCTGCCCCAGCAGAAATAAATGCCGGTAATATCCGGCAGATGGTTTTCGAATAATTTTCGTCATAATCCAGGTCAGACAGCCGAAAAAAGCGATCATGGATACGATCAGCAGAAGTATCGCGCACACAGGAGGTATGACCGCATACCACTCCGAGGCCAGCCCCTGCCTCACCAATGTATCAAAAATGTGATACGAGGATAAAAGCAATATACTCTCTGCCAGACCGCAGACTACCACGGCCATAAGAAATGG
>CAYXKS010000302.1:0-2957 GCA_964465725.1 uncultured Bacteroides sp.
GCAGTAGTTGCGGGTGTCTGGAAGGATACGGTCGGTGTTGTACAGAGAATGGATTTCGGTAAGCAGACAGCGACAATCAACGTGGAACTGTTCGGCAGAGAGACTCCTGTGGAGATCAGCTTCGCGGAAGTCAGAAGAATGTAATTGATATTTATTCCGCTTTAGTGGATTAGATATATTGTGGGAGTGTGATTTCGGCGATACCGTAACCCGGAAGAATCCGCGTGCGTCGGACATTTCCGAAGGTTGTTGCAGTGGCCTTCACTTGGGGCCGGGCCGGGAGAATACGCCCGTACCACATTATTTTAGGAGGTGCCATTATGGCAAAGAAAGTTACAGGATATATTAAGTTACAGATTCCTGCTGGCAAAGCTACGCCAGCGCCGCCGGTTGGTCCTGCTCTTGGACAGCACGGCGTTAACATCGTTGAATTTACGAAACAGTTCAACGCAAGAACAGCCGACAAGGGAGATGTTATCATCCCGGTTGTTATCACGGTTTATGCAGACAGAAGCTTCAGTTTCATCACGAAGACTCCCCCTGCAGCAGTTCTTTTGAAGAAAGCATGCAATATCAAATCCGGCTCCGCGGTTCCGAACAAGACCAAGGTTGCTACAATTTCCAAGGCGAAGCTTCAGGAGATCGCCGAGACCAAGATGCCCGATTTGAATGCCGCAAGCCTTGAAGCAGCGATGAGCATGATTGCCGGAACTGCAAGAAGCATGGGTATTACAGTAGAAGAATAATGCGCAGATGCAGTTGCTATGAGCAGCGTATGCTGTGAATAGTAACAGGAGTAATGGAGGATTTGACATGAAACATGGTAAAAAGTATATGGAAGCGGCTAAGCTGGTAGATCGCTCCACATTGTACGATACAGCGGATGCAATCGCCCTTGTGAAGAAGACAGCTGTAGCTAAATTTGATGAGACTGTAGAAGTTCATATTAAGACTGGTTGTGACGGACGCCACGCAGAGCAGCAGGTCCGCGGCGCGGTAGTACTGCCGAACGGCACAGGTAAGACGGTCAGAGTACTGGTATTCGCCAAGGGTGACAAGGTTGCAGAGGCGGAAGCAGCGGGAGCCGATTATGTGGGCGGCGATGAGCTGATCCCCAGAATTCAGCATGACGGATGGCTGGATTTCGATGTTGTTGTTGCTACACCGGATATGATGGGCGTTGTAGGACGTCTCGGTAAGATTCTCGGACCGAAAGGTTTGATGCCGAACCCGAAGGCCGGCACAGTAACGATGGATGTTACCAAGGCTGTTAACGATATCAAGGCAGGTAAGATTGAGTACAGACTGGATAAGGCTAACATCATTCACGTTCCGGTAGGTAAGGTTTCTTTCGATGAGGCGAAACTTCAGGAGAACATTGATGCACTGATGGATGCCATCGTTAAGGCAAGACCTTCAGCACTGAAAGGCCAGTATTTAAGAAGCATCACACTGGCAACCACCATGGGCCCTGGCATCAAGGTTAACACAGCGAAATATTAATTTTATGAATAGAAGGATTCCTGTCGGAAACGGTGGGAATCTTTTTTTACGCATACGCCGATGAAGAGGAAGAATGTCGCTGAAAGCAGCGCATCATCCACTTGCACCGTACGTTTCACAGAATGTTTGTGTCTGGAAAGACACGAGGTGCAGGTATGACAGAGAGGAAAGTGAAAGAGATTCATGAGAAAACAAAAACGCAGGCGAAGATCCAATTTCATACGGCCGTTTTTTATTACGCTGACGATTGTGGTTGGGATCGGGCTTATTGCCATTTTTTCTTTTTTATGGATCATAGAACCGGCCAGAACGAGAACTACCAGTCATTTTCAGCTGACGAGGGAGAAGATTGATTATGGCAATATGGATTCGGAAGCCGTCCAGACCAACGAACAGGAGCAGATCGAAGAGATCCTGAATGTCAACGATAAATATACAGATATTTTAAATGATCCTGACTATATGGTGGCAAATAATATCTATGCTAAGGATGCCAATGACCCGTCACTGGTGTCGATTGCCTTTGCGGGGGATATTCTGTTTGATTCCAATTATGCCGTTATGAGTAAGCTGCTGGCAAATGGCGGAGATATTTCGGCGGGAGTCGATCCTGCACTGATTAATGAAATGAGAAGTGTGGA
This sequence comes from uncultured Bacteroides sp., assembly GCA_964465725.1. GTDB lineage: Bacteria > Bacillota > Clostridia > Lachnospirales > Lachnospiraceae > UBA3282. Next base: position 2,145 of record CAYXKS010000302.1, read on the forward strand.
TATTATGGTGCTCAACAATGAATTCCCCTATTCGGACAGGGGAGAACCCACGCCGGAGAAAAAGTTCACATTCCGTGCCAGGCCGCAGACAGTGTCTTATCTGGGAGATATGGGTGTTGATCTGGTATCGCTTGCCAATAATCATGCCTACGATTTTGGCGAGAATGCTTTTTTTGACACGATGGAGACGCTGGAGGGAGCGGGGATCGCTTATATGGGAGCGGGCCGTAACCTTGAAGAAGCGCGGAGGCCGGTGTATTATATTATCAATAATATCAAGATCGCCTTCGTGGCGGCTACGCAGATCGAGCGGCTGGACAATCCGGACACACGGGGAGCGACGGAATCATCGGCCGGTGTGTTCCGGTGCTGGAATGGTGACAACCTGCTGGAAACTGTCAGAGAAGCCAAAGAAAACAGTGACTTTGTGATCGTGTTTCTGCATTGGGGCACCGAGAATGTGGAGACGATTGACTGGGCCCAGGAGAAACAGGCGCCGGAGGTCGTGGAGGCGGGAGCAGATCTTGTCATTGGGGCGCATCCGCACTGCCTACAGCAGATTGATATGGTAAACGGTGTGCCGGTGGTGTACAGCCTGGGTAATTTCTGGTTTAATTCCAGGACGGTGGATACGGGGATGGTCAAGGTGACACTGAATGAAAATGGGCTTCAGAGCCTGCAGTTTGTCCCCTGCCTGCAGAGCGGATGCAGGACGTCTCTCGTTCAGGGGGAGGAGAAGAGCAGAATTTTGAATTATATGCGCTCCTTGTCGGGCGGTATACAGATCGATGATGAGGGGTATGTAATCAGACA
>CAYXKS010000302.1:3057-4411 GCA_964465725.1 uncultured Bacteroides sp.
ATAGGAAACAGAAATCCTTATATTATGAATCAGTTCGCCGCACGTTATGCGGTTCGCCCGGACAGAGGCGGGCAAAAAGAAGACTTTGATGCAGCCTTGGAATCTGCAGAGGAAAGCAGCGGGCAGGAGAAAAATGCAAAGAGCGCAAGTCACGTACAATCAGAATCCGGGCAGGATATGGATTACAGACAGTTCCTGCTGGAAAAAATGGAGGAAATGCGCGCCAAAATCAAGAACGGGACCATTCAGCCTAAGATTCAGATCGGCGCTGAGGCTTATACGGAAGAAGAGTGGCAGAAACTGCTTGACAAGATAGATGCGGCGGAAGAAGCGATCAGGCAGCAGGTGGAGGATGAAATTGAGGCTGTCAAGGAGGCTGCTGAGGATGAGGAGTCCGATTCGGACACACGTATCATCACCCGTCCGGACGGAGCGCGAATCCTAATGATCAAGACATCCTTCGGCGAGATCAGTGTGGAGCTTTCAAAGCCAGACGGCAGTGCAGCGTACAGTGATGATGTCAGCGCCGTACAGGAAAATGTGGAAGAAAACCTGAATCTGGATGCTGTTTTGGAAGATGTGCAGGAAAAATAATATTTTAAAACAGTTGACATCTCTGCATTTATTGTGGTATAGTATGCGAAGTTGTTATAGTAAACGACATTAGAGATGCCGTTTACTATAGTACACCATGCCGAAGACAGCAGGTGCCGTGATACCGGCGTAAGAACATCGCCTGCCGAGGAGAAGAGTTACTATAAGATATGATGTAGTATATTCCATCCTTCCTGTCTTCAGGGAGGATTTTTTTAGAACTCCTTTCGGCGTAAAATCTATAAGGAGGTAAATGTAATGGCAAAGGTTGAACTGAAAAAACCTATCGTAGAAGAGATTGCCGCTGCCGTCAAGGACGCACAGTCCGTTGTTCTGGTTGACCACCGTGGACTTACAGTAGAGCAGGACACAGAACTTCGTAAGCAGCTTCGCGAAGCGGGAATCACATACAAGGTTTACAAGAACACAATGATGAATTTTGCATTCAAGGGCACAGATTTCGAAGCTTTGACTCCCTATCTGGAAGGCCCTAGCGCGCTTGCTGTTTCCAAGGAAGATGCTACGGCGCCCGCAAGAGTATTGTGCAAATTCGCTAAGACAGCAAACGCTCTTGAGATCAAGGGTGGTGTCGTGGAAGGTACAGTTTATGATGCCCAGGGTATTGAGAACGTATCCAAGATTCCGTCTAGAGAAGAACTGCTGTCCAGACTGCTTGGCAGTATGCAGTCACCGGTTGCTAACTTCGCACGTGTAATGAATCAGCTGGCAGAAAAAGGCGGCGCATCCGAATGTGCAGCTC
>CAYXKS010000303.1:0-4408 GCA_964465725.1 uncultured Bacteroides sp.
CTAGTGTTGTCCCCTCATCAATGCTGATTACACGGCGTGCCATTGTCAACATGGGTAATTTGCCCGCTTCTCCATAACTATTTCTCGTATTCACAGAAAAAAACACTGGAACAGGTGGACCTACAGGAGGTATCTGCTCCTGAAATTCCGCCTGTAACGCCCCTGCTTTCAATTCTTCATTCATTCCATTAGCAATTACATGGTTATCCAAATCCATAAATATTACCGAATGTATTTCCGGAAAGCAACGTCTATTGTAATCCATAGCGGAAATTAATTGATTCTTTACAGTAATAAAAGACTTACGTGTTCCATCCATCTGTTCTGACTGATAAATACGATTAATGTCTTTTGTCAATATATCCGCACAAGTTATCATATTATCATGCACACTTTCCATCTGCCCAATGAGCAAATCACATTCATTTCCTATATTCTTTTTTGTTTCCCCGATAATAGTCCTTGAAAAAATAATATTGGATGTTACCAAAATCAATACAGATAAAATTAACACCATTGGAATAATTCCAATAATAATTTTTTTCTTAATAGATAAATTTTGATAAAAACTCTTTCCTTTTTCCCACATTTGTATTTTACTCCCCCATTAATTTTTGCTCTTTTAAAAGTCTCACTTTGCATGCTGTGTTATTTATAAACCTTATTATGTTCCTGATTTGCTATATCTTAACCTGAGTTCCCAAAAGTTTTTAGTCTACATTCTAAAATGCCCATTTTATCAGCAATTTCGAGTATAAGCAGAAAGAGCTTGATATATAACTATATTTTTGACTATAAAAAATCTGTAGGAAGCCTAAAAATCAGACAATCTACAGATTGTATTCCATCCGCTACATTCTTATAACAACGTTTAGCCCATATCAGTTTCTGCCAAAAAATGCCTGTGCAAACAAAATATGCGACAGATCATAGTGGAGGCACATCATTCACCCCTTTCTCCTGCGGTACTTCTCCGCATCCCAGTTGAGCAGTTCATCTTTCTGCGCATCGCTCAGATAATTCATTTTCCTTCCCTTGTTGAGATACTGCACCCTGGCCGCAAAGCTCATCACATTCTCAATCTCCTGTGCCTTCTTTACACTTTCTGCCAATATGTAGAAATTTCCCTCACAATATACAAGCGTCGGAACACCATATTCCTCTATGAAATCCAAAATATCCTGCCTTGCATAATCCTTCTTAAGCCACAGAAGTTTCTTATTCGCATAGACAACGCAGTCCGGACAAAAGGCATGCTCCCACATACCTTGTTCCACCAATTCCCTGCCTGCATATTCCAAAGACAGATAACGGTTCTCTGACAGATAGACTATATTATCTGCCAAAGCGTCAATCTCTCCTATTATCCCATAAAGCTGTGTCGCTTTACGGCAGGCACTGTCATCTACGCCCAGATACTCCGCAATCTTGGCCAGAACTGCCTCCGTCTTCTCAATCGCTTCATCACCACTATCGCCACTGACTACCAACCCATGATTTTGCAGGAAGACTACTGTTCCATCCGCCCCCTGCGCCTGCTGCCGGCGGTAAATCTTATCATATGCTTCCGCCAGCGCTGCTCCTGGTTTCCTGTAAGGTACGAAGACTGCTTTCGGAAAAAGCTCATGCAGAATATCTTCCGCTTCTTCACGCGCGGTGAGAATATTTACAAGTAAAGGATGAGAGTGAAGAGTATACTTTCCGGTGATAGCATGCAAAAACGTCTCAATAGAAGCCCTGCCTCCTTCAATCTGTGCCTCCCTGAGGAGCTGATTTCCGACCTCATCTGTGAATACATCTTCCTGAAACGGCTCCACATGCTCTTTAAAAAAATTCACAATTTTTCTATAATCTACTTTAGAATAGCCGGTTTGCTCATTGACGTCCGCCAGTTGGAAACCGGAACTCTTTACAAGCATTATGTGATCGTCCAGTTTAACGGAAGTATTCCCGCCTCCGGCCTGTGCCAGATCGTTGCGCATTCCAGCATACTTTGATATTTTTATAAAATCCCTCATAGCCTGACAGCCTCCTTTTAGAAATCATTGTACCAAGCTTCTCTCCAAACAGCCAGACCTGTTTTTACTTTTTCATAAAAACCATGTAACCGTTCCATGTCATTAAGTTGAGCCAATACACAGCGTATGGCATTGTGTAATTGCTACTCTTTTATTTTAAATGCAAACTGATAAGCCCGATAATCTCCCATCTCAACCGGGATCGGTATTCCTGCCTGCATCAGATCCGCTCCATAATACCGTCTGCCGCTTCCTGTCTCCTCGTAGACAGCCTCCGGCAATAACTCCTTTAGCCGTACGTAAGTAACCGTCATATTTCCATGAATCTTCAGCAACACAACATTTACCAGCGCTTCTCTCCTGTCTTCCGACACAAACATCCACGCAGCATAAGCATCTTTAAAGGGATTGGAAAGCCGGTAATAATCGCCCTGGCCGATCAGTGGTTCATATTCTCTGTACTTTCTGATCTGTTCCCTGACTTCTTCCTTCTCTTCCGTCGTCAGCTTTCCAAGCGACAGCTCATAGCCAAAGGCTCCTGTCATAGCCACGATTCCTCTGGTATGCAAATCTATCATCCGTCCCGTCTGGTGATTCGGTACCGCAGACACGTGCGCGCCAACCGTTGACATAGGATAGAAGAAGGAGGTCCCATACTGAATCCGAAGCCTGTCTACTGCATCGGTATTATCACTACACCAAATCTGTGGCGTATAATACAACATCCCAGCATCGAAACGCCCACCGCCGCCGCTGCATCCCTCAATCATAAGATTCGGGTATTTTGTTACCAGCTTCTCCATGAAATGATACAGGCCAATCACGTAATCGTAGGTAACTTTACCTTGTCTGTTTACCATAGAATAGAAATCCGTCAGACTTCTGTTCATATCCCACTTGATATACTCTATATTTCCCTGATCCAACACCCTGCAGACCTGATCAAAGATATACTCTCGCACATCTTCCCTGGAAAAATCAAGGACAAGCTGATTCCTGCCACGGGCCGGATTCCTGCCCGGATTCTGCATCGCCCAGTCAGGATGCATCCTGTACAAGTCGCTGTCCTCAGAAATCATTTCCGGCTCTATCCAGATGCCGAACTTCACTCCGGCATCATTGACCTTCCGAATCAGTTCAGCCAGACTGCATCCCAGCTTCTTCTCATTGACCTGCCAGTCCCCTAGACCGCTGTTGTCATCTTCCCGTTTGCCAAACCATCCGTCATCCATGACAACCATATCGATACCCAGTTCGGCGGCGTCCTTTGCCAATTCTACAATCGTCTCTCCTGTAAAATTAAAATATGCTGCCTCCCAGCTGTTAACCAAAATTGGTCTGGGACTAAAACGCTTCTCACAGTCACATGCTTCTTGTCCATCTTTACAGCATAAGGTTTCTTCTTTCGGGACACCACAACCATGATTCTTTTCTCTTCCATATACACCACAACAAACATGATCTCTGATACAACGATGGAATTTTACAGACAGATCTCCGAATCCCTTCTGGCTGTAACACAGTATCGTCTCCGGAACGACAAGACTCTCTCCCTGTTCCAGCGGATAATGAAAAAGGTCACTCTGAAGCCCTATCATCACCCTTGTCTGGTCAAACTGATCTTTCTCCGCCTCACAAAGAAAATTACCACTGTATACAAAAACCATTCCATAACAATCTCCGTTATCCTCCGTCGTATCTTTTCCGGCCACAATAACGGCCGGATTGTACTGGTGGCTGGAAGTCCCCCTACGGCTTCCGATCATATGGCTTCCATGTACGATCTCTGCTCTCTGCATATTTCTCTCCATGGCATGCCTTCCATAGAAGCTGAGCAGATCATACCGTCCGGTAATAAAATCCAGACAAGCCGACGCTGCTTTCTCTATCACAACCGTACCTGCGCCCTGATTTATGATCTTTACGCTTCTTGTGATGATATCCTCCGCTTCCAACACCCCATACAATAATCGTACCTGTACTCCGTTCACAGAATCTTCCAGAATGATCTCCAACGTCTCCGCATCCTGACATTTCGCATAAACTGACGGCAGTCCCGGCAATTCATATTTTCCTTCTCTGATTTCATACCCGACATATCGCAGATCACAGCACTCCGACTCATCCTGATTTCGGACTATAAGCGCACTGTTCCTGTAATCACCAACGCCTAAGACCGGATACTCCTGCAACAGCACATCCATGGAATAGGTTCTGTCATTGCCCACATCATTAGGATTCCCCGAAAATCCTCTGTCATAGAATGTCAACAGATAATCCATATCTCCGAACACTTTCGCTCCATAATACAAATGCAAAAGAAACCCAAAATTATCTACCTTCATCTGGTAGGTCGTCTGCCTTGTCTGTAAAGTAAAAATCTTCTTTTC
>CAYXKS010000304.1:0-4375 GCA_964465725.1 uncultured Bacteroides sp.
CATTTAATTAAGCCAATACACAGCGCCTGGCATTATGTAGTAGTTCTAAGGGCCGTTGGAAAACGCCGGCACTTAGCGAGGTTTTTCACGAGCTTAGTACCGCTGCGTTTGGAATCGAGCGAAAGCGCGTCCTTAGAACTACTACATAATGCCAGGCGCGTCCGGTTTCACTGTCACATTTTGAAGCAAATAAACTTTTCATCATATTGCCTAACATCGACTTTAAAGATATACTAATATGTAAATGATTGCTTACAATAGAAAATCTCAGAATATAAGGGGAGCTTATCGTGCTAAATAAACAGATCATTCAGGAAATCGCCGGCCCCGTTATCTATAACAGAGGCCTTGAACTTTTCCGTGAAAACAAAGTCCTGTCTTTTAACTTCCATGAACAGGATGAAGAGATTTACATGGAAGCCGTTGTACAGGGAAGCGGAAAGAAAAAATATCAGGTGAAACTTGCCTACAATACCCTATATGAAGATATATCTGAATGCTCCTGCGACTGCCCTGCTTTTCACAGCTATGACGGCATTTGCAAGCATTGCGCCGCCGTACTCTTAGAATGTGATAGCCGTATGGACACGCAGCAGGCCATCTTTGACTATATCGAAGAACCGGGACATGCCAATGCCGGCCTAAGACGCAGACTCTCTGATTACATCGGTTACGATAACAGCCGTTTTTTGCCCAGGTCACGCTCCAAAGAGACAACGCCGGCCATCAAGGATCTTCTCAGGCGACAGCGGATAAAGTCTGCCGCTCCCCTGATGCAGGAAACTCCGCATGAAAAGGTAACGCTATCTCCTCTTTTCAGGTGCAGCAATAATAACGCCACCATAGAATTCAAAATCGGAATTGATACCAAATATGTACTCAAAGACGTATTCGAATTTGCGCGGCACATGGAATCCAATGCAGAATATGCCTATGGCAAAAAGCTGAAATTTCTACATACATTGAGCGCTTTCGACCCTCTTTCACAAAAGCTGGTGCAGTTTATCCTATACTGGGTTCAGGAAAACCGCAGGCAGCTTGACGATTACTACTACTTTTACCGTACAATATCTTCAAAGCAGCGCCAGATCCCTCTCAGCGGAACAGACTTCGAAGAGCTTATGGCACTTTTGAAAGACCGCCCCGTCATAATCGATTTGAACTATTCCGGTGAAAAAATCTGGCGGCAGACAGACGACGAATTGACCCGCAAAATGCGGATAACCGGAGACAAAAACGGTATCGAGGTGAAACTGGAGCCTCTGGTGGAATTTTCCTCCGCTCACACTGTCTTTATTTTTAAAGACGGATTCATCTACAGGAAAAATAAAGACGATCTTTTACCGATACAGGATTTTTTATCCTGCCTGCCAGAACTGCAGGGAAACGCATTTTATGTCGACAAAAGCGACCTTCCCATGTTCTGCCGGGAGCTTCTCCCTCTTCTTGAGAAACATTATGCATGTGAACGGATAAACTTCAATGAAGCAGATTATGGTGTGGAGCCCGTCTCTTTCGAGATTTATCTGGATGCGCCGCAGAAGAATTTCATCACCTGCAAAGTTTATGCCGTCTACGGGGAGAAAAAATTTGAAGTCTACAAAAAGGACGAAGAGCGCGCAGGGCGGGACGCCGTCCGAGAAATACAAGTCGGAAATACCGTCGCCTCTTATTGCAATGCATATGATGAAAAAGAACATGCAATGGTTATTGCCGATGACGAAGAGAAAATATATGAACTTCTTACGCTGGGCATACAGCGTTTTCAGGAGATAGGCGCCGTGTACGTCTCTGACGCGCTAAAGAAAATGCGTGTAACAAACATCGGCAGGGTTGAAATCGGCGTATCCTTATCGGAAAATATACTGGAATTAACAATGAATGCCACACTGCTGTCCAGGGAGGAATTGATCGAGATTCTTTCGAAATACGACAGAAAGAAGAAGTTTTTCCGCCTGAAAGACGGCAGTTTTATCCAGACACAGGACGAGGGAATCCAGGCGCTCTTAGATGTCAAACAGAATCTGAACCTGACGGAAGCACAGATGCGCAAAGGAACTGTCACACTGCCCAAATACAGGGCGCTCTATCTGGATAATGAACTGAATGAAAGGCAAAGCTTATCAGCCGTCAGAAATGAAACCTTTCAGAAACTGATCCGCAATATGAAGACCCCTGAGGAGAATACCTTTGAAGTCCCGGCAAGCCTGGAATCCATCCTGCGTCCCTACCAGGCCACAGGCTTTGTGTGGCTTAAAACACTGTATCACAATGGCTTTGGCGGTATACTAGCTGATGATATGGGGCTTGGCAAAACACTGCAGACGATCACTTTTCTGTTGTCGGAATATCTGGAAGCAAAAGCCAGGGATAACAGGCGTGTTCTGATCGTCACTCCGGCATCCCTTGTTTTTAACTGGAAAAGTGAATTTTCTCTTTTCGCTCCCAGCCTGCCCGTCAAAATGGTAACAGGCACCGCCGCAGAACGCCAGGAAATCATCCGCGGTGCGCAGAGCAGGGATATTTTGATCACTTCCTACGAATTATTGAAAAGAGATCTGGAAGAATATGACGGCCTTCCTTTCTTCTGCCAGATCATAGATGAGGCCCAATATATAAAAAATCACAATACACAGGCCGCCAGAGCAGTAAAAACCATAGAAGCCGGATGCCGTTTTGCCCTCACAGGGACGCCAATCGAGAACAAGCTGAGTGAACTCTGGAGTATTTTCGACTACCTTATGCCGGGATTCTTATATGGATACCAGCGTTTTCGGGCAGAAATCGAAATACCCGTAGTACAGAACCAGGATGAAAATACCATGATAAGGCTTCAGAAAATGGTCAGGCCATTTATCCTGCGGAGATTGAAGAAAGACGTCCTCACCGACCTGCCGGATAAACTGGAGAAATGCATGTACGCCAACATGGAAAGTGAGCAGCAAAAACTCTACCTTGCCCATGTCCAGAGAATCCAAATGATGCTGGACAAGCAGTCAGACGAAGAATTTAAGACTGCCAAGATCCAGATTCTTTCCGAGCTTACAAAACTAAGGCAGCTATGCTGTGACCCTGCGCTCATCTATGAAAATTACCAGAACCCTTCCGCAAAATCTGTCCTGTGTATAGACCTTATCAAAAACGCGGTGGACGGCGGACATAAGGTGCTTCTGTTCTCACAGTTTACTTCCATGCTGGAGAACCTGCAAGAAAAACTGAGAGAAGCGGACATTTCCTATTATGTGCTCACAGGTTCTACACCCAAGGAACAGCGCCTGAAACTGGTCGAAAAATTTAATGCGGATGAGACTAACGTATTCTGCATCTCGCTGAAAGCAGGCGGAACCGGACTGAATCTGACTGCCGCAGATATTGTCATCCATTTCGATCCCTGGTGGAACCTGGCGGTACAAAACCAGGCAACCGACAGGGCGCACCGTATCGGACAGACAAATGTCGTAAATGTCTATAAGTTGATCATGAAAGATACTATAGAAGAAAATATCATGAAACTGCAGGACCGGAAAAGAGAACTGGCAGAGCAGGTTCTCTCCGGTGAAGAAATTGGAAGTGGCAGTTTTACGAGGGAGGAGCTGCTGGAATTATTGGCAATTCATGCTTGTTAACCGTCTCGCCATCGGCAGCACAGATGATGCGTGAACTATTTCAGAAAAATCGCCCACAGGCGGTTTTTCTGGACGAGCTCCGCCCGGCTTACTTAAAACCCTTCCGCCCGGCGTCTGTCACGCATTTCCCGCCTCTTGATTCCCGCTTCCCATTCTGCCCGCTCTGCCTCGGTCTCAAGAATAAGCCTTGGCACCTCCACCGGATTTCCGTCTGCATCGATCGCAACCAGAGTCAAATAAGCTCTGTTTATGGGCTTCCTGATTCCGTCGATACTCTCCACATAAGTATCCACCCGCACTTCCATAGAAGTTCTCCCCACATAGGTCACTCTCCCGATCAGCACGATCATATCCTTCTGATAGGCTCCCCGAATAAACCTCAGATTATCTACGGAAGCCGTTATCACATCCTGTTGCGCATGCCGGATTCCGACGAACCCTGCCAGCTCGTCAATCCACTCCATCAGCCTGCCTCCAAATAATCTCCCCGCACCGTTTAAATGCTCCGGCCTCACCTGATATACCTGCTCCATCCTGGATTCTGATACTGTTTTTTCCATATTCTTCCTGTTTCCTGCCTTCAATTTAATTTGCTATCAAAGATTTTAGCGTTTGTTTTCCAATTTATATTTATACTAATTTTACACCCTGCATCAAAGCACCGCAACCATCATTCTCTTAGAGTATAACTCTGCACAGGCAAACAATACCCGATAATTGGATAGACTTCATATTTAGGTTGTGCTATA
>CAYXKS010000305.1:0-4344 GCA_964465725.1 uncultured Bacteroides sp.
TGTATGGAGGTACCTTTTTGTCCGGATCAGTCAATGACGGGATATATGGCGTTTCCAATATTTTGGGGAGATGCATGAAGTCCGGATGGTGGACAACATAGCGCAGGGCGTCTGTTCCGATGAAACCGTCACCGATATTTGCGTGCCGGTCTTTGCCGGCGCCTCTCTCATTTTTACTGTCATTGATATGGAACAGAGCGATCCTGTCCTTTCCGATCAACTGATCGAATCTGTGGATAACGCCGTCGAAATCGTGAACGATATCGTATCCGGCATCATGCATATGGCAGGTATCCATACAGACACGCAGTTTATCATTGAGAATAACTTTATCGAACAGGGCGGCCAGCTCTTCGAAATTCCGCCCGATCTCGGAACCCTTACCGGCCATTGTCTCCAGTGCGATACAGCAGTTTTGATCACGGGTCAGCACTTCATTAAGCCCTTGAGCAATCCGGTCAATACCGGCATTTACTCCGGCGCCCACATGGGAGCCGGGATGGAGGATCAGAATCTGTGATCCCATGGCGATGGTGCGCTCGATCTCCAATGCCAGGAATTCTACGGCAATCTCGTAAGTGGAAGGGTTTACGGTGTTGGCCAGATTGATGATATATGGGGCATGAACCATGAAGCTTTTGATATCGTGGGCACGCATACATTCCCAGGCAGGCCCGATCTGCAATTCTGAAATATCTTTACGCTTGGTATTCTGTGGAGCGCCTGTGTATAACATAAAAGTGTCAGCGTCATAGGACAAGGCCTCTTTCACAGAGCCAAGCATCATATCTTTACCGCTCATTCCTACATGAGAACCCAATATTGGCTGCATAGCAGACATTGTGGAAAACACATCCTTTCTTTACAGTAATGGCATAACTACAGATTGACTCACAGCCTCAAAATGCAAAAAAATACAAAATATATTGACTGCTGCACAGCCATTATACAATATATATTGACATTTTTCATCACTATTGGAGTTGAAAAAGGACACGTTAATACAAAAAATGATAGAAAAAAACGAAAATGACATTCTTTTTTCGACAAAAAGGAATGTGAGTCACCAGAAAACGACATATGTGTCAATGTGGATAACTTTGTGGAAATTGGGGATTTCTTTGGCAATTTAAGGTGGATTAGATCAAATAATAGGTAAAACGATGTGGAAAAGTCGATAAACGGATTTGAGTTCACCATAAAATTGACTTTTAAGGTCAAAAATATGTCCGGAAAGCTGGGAGTGGTTAGTGTATATTTTTCAGTAGCAATAAAAAAGACGATAAATAATTATGTAAACCAAAAAACCTGGGAGTGGGAAATTTTGCAAAGAGAAGAAAAATATGATAAAATGAAAAACTGTGGGGAGGCATATAGCACGGAGAAATAAACAGAAAATAAGGGGAAATTAAGAAAAGAAGAGGAGAAAAGCTATGTGGGCTTATGAAAGTGTGTTTTATCAGATTTATCCGCTGGGATTCAGTGGAGCGCCGTTTGAGAACGATGGTATATTGGAACATCGTATTTTGAAAGTGAATGAGTGGATTCCGCATATGAAGAAGCTGGGGATCAATGCAATTTACTTTTCACCGGTTTTTGAGTCGGATACGCATGGATATAATACAAGGGACTACCGTACGATCGATTGCCGACTTGGGACGAACGAAGATTTTAAGGAAGTGTGCGACAATCTTCATGAGAATGGCATTAAAGTAGTTCTCGACGGTGTATTCAATCATGTGGGCAGAGGATTCTGGGCGTTTCAGGATGTACTTAAGAATCGTGAGAATTCTCCCTATTTAAGCTGGTTCAATATCAATCTGGGCGGAAACTCCAATTACAATGACGGATTATGGTATGAAGGATGGGAGGGCAACTACGACCTGGTCAAGCTCAACCTGCGCCACGAGGATGTGATCAATCATATTTTCGACAGCATCAGGGGATGGGTAGAGGAGTTTGACATAGACGGTCTGCGTCTGGATGTGGCCTACTGTCTGGATCATGATTTTGTCAGGAGACTGAGAAGATTTACGGAAGAGTTGAAGCCTGAGTTCTATCTGTTGGGAGAGATGCTGCATGGAGATTATAATCAGATGGTCAATGACCAGATGCTGCATTCCTCCACCAACTATGAATGCTATAAGGGGTTGTATTCCAGTTTTAACAGCATGAATATGTTTGAGATCAACCACTCGCTGCTTCGTCAGTTCGGCCCGGAGAACTGGACTTTGTATAAGGGAAAGCATCTCCTGTCTTTTGTGGATAACCATGACGTGACGAGAATCGCCAGCAACCTGACGAACGAGAAACATTTACCGCTGATTTACGCGCTGTGTTTCGGTATGCCCGGAATCCCATGTGTATATTATGGCAGTGAGTGGGGTGCCAAGGCGCATAAGAACGAGGGAGATCCGGCGCTGCGCGCCTGTTTTGAGGAGCCGGAGTGGAATGATCTGTGTGACTGGATCGCGCATTTAAGTGAGGCGAAGAAGAATTCTGCTGCACTCAATTACGGAGACTTCCGTTCTGTGGTGCTGACGAACAAGCAGTGCATTTTCGAGCGGAAGACTGACGGAGAGAGAGTGCTGGTAGCCATCAACGCGGACAGTGAGCCTTATATGGCCCATTTTGATGCCGGCTGTGGCATGGCTGTAGATTTGATCAGCGGAAAAGATCATGATTTCGGCGGCGGCAGTGAACTTCCGCCGTACAGTGCATATTTCTGGAAGATGGAAAAATAAATAAAAAACTATTGACAAAATTGTAGATTTTAACTATTATTTTTCTAAGTTTCAAGGGTGGGACTTCTTATTATTATATAGGAGTCCCTTTTTATGCACAGGCCCGTGCGGAGGAAATATGCCACTGAAGTGGCGCACGGGCCGCGCGGCGAGTAGGGGGAAAAAGCTTCCCTGCTCGATTGGCGGCATCTTCTTCAGGTAGATGCTGCGGACAACTTGAGACTGAGGAGAAAAGAAACAGGAGGAGAAGATTATGAAGAAAAGAATGTTAAGCCTTGTACTGGCTGGCGTCATGACAGCGGCCATGCTGACAGGCTGCGGCGGCTCCGCAGGGACAGATTCCGGCAGCAGCTCTGACGTGACAGCGGAGGACACCGCTGAGAATGCTGAGGAGACAACAGACGGCGCTGATGAGGCGGCAGACACGAGCAGTGAAGCGACAGACACAGCTGACGAGGCAGAGACACAGACAAATGCAGGAGAGGGTGGTACCTTTAAGATCGGAGGCATCGGGCCGCTGACCGGCAGTAACGCAGTATATGGCATCGCGGCTATGAATGGTTCTCAGATTGCAGTGGATGAGATCAATGCGGCAGGTGGTATCAACGGTATGACAGTTGAACTGAACTTCCAGGATGATGAGACGGATTCCGAGAAGTCGGTGAACGCTTACAATGCACTGAAGGACTGGGGCGTACAGGTGATCGATGGTTGTGTTACCAGCGCATGCTCGATCGCGGTATCAGCAAAGACGGTGGAAGATAATATTTTCCAACTGACACCTTCGGGTTCCGCAGTAGACTGTGTTGCCAATCCGAATGCATTCCGCGTATGTTTTTCCGACCCTAACCAGGGTGCGGCATCCGCACAGTATATCGGTGAGAACAGTCTGGCGACAAAGGTGGCTGTGATCTACGACAGCTCCGATGTGTATTCTTCCGGTATCTATGAGAAATTTGTGGCGGAAGCAGAGAACCAGTCATTTGAGATTGTGACAGCAGGTGCGTTTACGGCGGATAACAAGACGGACTTTTCCGTACAGCTGCAGCAGGCCAAGGATGCGGGTGCAGATCTGGTGTTCCTGCCGATCTACTACAACGAAGCGGCTTTGATCTTAAAACAGGCTTCAGATATGGGATTTGATGTAACTTTCTTCGGATGTGATGGTCTGGACGGTATTCTTGGTGTAGAGAATTTCGATGCATCTCTGGCAGAGGGCGTTATGCTTCTGACTCCTTTCGCTGCTGATGCTACAGACGACCTGACGGTGAACTTCGTAACTACATACAAGGAGAAGTTCAACGAGACACCTAATCAGTTCGCAGCAGATGGCTACGATGCAATCTATACGATCAAGGCAGCGGTTGAGAAGGCAGGCGTTACAGCAGATATGTCCAACGAGGAAATCTGCACGGCTTTGCAGAAAGCGATGACAGAGATCACAGTAGACGGTCTGACAGGCGAGGGTATCACATGGGATGCTTCCGGTGAGCCTACGAAAGCGCCTAAGGCAGTTGTGATCAAAGATGGAGTATATACAGCTATGTAAAAGACATGAAGAAATACTAAGGCCATAAAGAACATGGCCTAAGAATTTCTA
>CAYXKS010000306.1:0-4343 GCA_964465725.1 uncultured Bacteroides sp.
ACGAGCCGGATGAATCAAAGGTGGCGGTTTATGAGAGGATGTTTCGGAAGTATATTCGGGTAAGGAATGCGTTGTTGGAGTAGCAGAGTGGATATTTCGTTCTGCTTTTTCGGGGATCTGTCTCTTAAACTCCTAAATACGTCGTTAACTATAGATGTATAAGTATTGAAAAGACTGCATATTCTATGATAGAATTATGGCATATTTAGAATCAAATTCTAAATATGCCATATTTTTATAAATAGAACTGCACGCTAGTGAAATACCCCACAACAAGCTACGGGGCATTCCATCTTCGCGGCAGTCGCCAAATTCCCATGTAAACATGGTCACATTGCTCGTTGCTCACGGGAATAAAAGTTGATCTGCATAGCAAATTTATATTAAATAAATTAAAAAAAGGAAGGAACAGGAAAGATATGGACTATATTACAAGAGCATTGGAAGAAAGAATACACAAATATGAAAAAACATATAAGGCCGTTCTGATCACAGGAGCACGGCAGGTAGGAAAATCCACTTTGCTGAAGAAAGTATTTCCCGACAGAAAGTATGTATCTTTGGACGATCCTTTTTTGGAGCAGCAGGCAAAAGAAGCGTGCGGCATGTTTCTGACACTGAATGCTCCGCCGGTAACGATCGATGAAGTGCAGAGAGCAAAAGAATTGTTTCGCTATATTAAAATGGAATGCGATAAAAGGGAAGAGAAGGGACTGTTTTTTCTGTCCGGATCGCAGCCGTTTCATCTCATGCAGAATGTTACGGAGTCTTTATCGGGGCGGATTGGGACCGTTGAACTCTCCGGCTTGTCTATGCGCGAATGTATGGGTGATACTTTTAACGGACATTTTCTTCCGACTCTGGAATATGTGACGGAACGGAAGAAAACTTTGAGAAGGCAGGAGAATATCTGGGAAGTAATCCACAGGGGAGGGTATCCTGAACTGCAGGATGAGGATAAGGAATGGAGCGCGTTCTATGCAGACTATGTGAAGACATATATAGAAAGGGATGTCAGAGAACTGGCAGCTGTGCAGGATCTGAACGCTTTCAGGCAGTTTATGATTGCTGCTGCGGCAAGAACAGGGGAGATCCTGAATTATTCCGCCATAGCGTCAGAGATCGGGAAGGACGTGAGCACAGTCAAAAACTGGATTTCCATTTTGGAGGCATCAGGGATCATCTATCTGTTGGAACCATATACTTCGAATGTTTTAAAAAGGGCGATCAAGTCGCCGAAGCTGTATTTTAGGGATACAGGTCTGGTCTGCTACCTTACCAGATGGCTGACGCCGGAGAATTTGGCTTATGGGGCAATGAGCGGACCAGTATTCGAAACATTTGTCATGTCTGAAATCTTGAAATCCTTTGCGAATGAAGGATTGGATTACCGTCATTTTGTATCTTATTACCGTGGACGCGACAAGAAAAAGATAAGAGAAGACGGCGAGGTATGGGAACTGGAAACTGAAATTGATCTGATCATTGAGGAAAACGGAATGTTGTATCCGATTGAGATCAAGAAAAATACACAGGCAAAGGCAATTATGACATCAGCATTCTCTGTACTGGACCAGATTCCCGGGAAAAAACGCGGAACAGGAGCGGTTCTGTGTAACTGTCCGGAGGTTGGAGCACTCAGGGAAAACATACTGCAGATACCTGTCTGGTATATTTAGGCCAGCGGTTCTTGCTGCTCCGTTTTTTTGCCAGATAATGCAGGACAACTTTCCCGTGCAACATAAGGAGTCGGAAAGGCAGTGCTTTTCGGAACATTGTTAAATGTACTTAAGGATTCAGACAGTATCTTCAGACATTCTTTGGCCATATTTTCCAGGGGGAGGCTTACTACGGAGAGAGAAGGAACGCAGTATTCCTCCTGCTCGGGGCGGCCGTTTCCGACGCTGATAAGCTCTATCTGTTCGGGAATCCGAATGCCCTTTTCATAGAAGGCCTTGAGCGCGCCCAGGGCAATGCTGTCGGAAGTGCAGAAAAGACAGTCGGGCAGGGGATTTAAGTCGCACAGTGTGAGGGCGCCATGATAACCGCCCTGCATGGTGTCATCTACCGTGACAGCAACGGGGTATTCCATTCCGGCTTCGTTGATTTGAAATTCGAAGACATTGGTCCTGATATTCATTCCAGAAAAGGTTGCCGGAGCTTTCAGCAGTGCCGGGTGTTTTTTGCCATGGGCAGCAAAGATCTGAGCCGGAAGAGTCCCTATTGTCTTATCGTCCATGGTTACGGTTGAATATTTCTTTGAATATCTGTTATAGAGGACAATCGGAATGTGGAAATCGTTGTTTTCCAGGTATTCCATATCTGTTTCAGAGGGGTTGCAGATGATAATTGCATTTGTAGCGAGTACAGATTCCTGGGTCAGGATATCTCCCAGATGATTGTTCTCATAAGGAACAATAGAAAGCTGAAATTGATAATCATTTTCTATGATTGCGGTCTGCAGGCCCTTCAAAAAGCGGGAGAGCAGGTGGATTCGGTTGTCCGATACCCAGTACAGGGAAATGTTGGATTTCGCGGAAAGACTGCCTCTTAAGATCTTGGCCTGAATATTTGGCTTGTATCCCAGTTCCCTGGCCGTTTCCAGGATTCTTTGCTGGGTTTCTTTCTTGATCTTTCGTTTATCGCCATTTCCCTTCAGAACGATTGAGACGGTGCTGGGTGAAAGCTCCAATCGGGCGGCGATATCTTTAATTGTAGCCATGATAACCTCCCATATTATATTCAGAGTAAATCTCCATTTTATAATCAAATTGCCGTATCAGCGATTGTTATGGAGGACACTGTCATAAATCTCTGAATTATTATAATTCTTCTCTATATAACAATAAACGAGATTAGTTAGAAATGCAAGTTAAAAGCTCTACGTAATAGTATTTGCGCTTAGACATAATCCATAAAAAGAAAAAGAGGAATTTGTTGATAATTCACGAAAAGGAAAATTACAACGTTGTACTATTGACAAACACAGGGTTTGGATATAGAATGAGATCATCAAGTACAACGTTATACTTAAATACACCTAAAAAGGAGGAAGGGTATGAGAAAGAAAGTAATAGCTATTTTGTTAACCATGACAATGACGGCAGCGATGCTGGCAGGATGTGGAAATTCGGATTCTTCATCAGATTCCGCTGCTGAGCCGGCACAGGAGACGACTCAGGAGGAAGGTACAGAAGAGCCGACAGCAGAGGATGATTCATCAACTACTGCTGAGACTGAAACCGAGACCGCCGAAAATGAGGCGGGGGGGGGTGAAATCAAGACCGGCGGAACCCTGAAAGTGGGTACGGTACAGAATCCTTCTGTCGTAGGATTTACGCCCGAAATTACCAACAACTCTTTTATCCAGTACCTGAGATGCGCGTATGAATCTCTGCTGTACTATGATGAGGCCGGTAACATTGTAGGACAACTGGCAAGTGAATGGGAAGCGGATGCCGATACGGCGACTCTTACCTTTAAGCTTGTGGACGGAGTGAATTTTGCAGATGGCACTCCTTTCAATGCGGAAGCAGTAAAATGGAATATGGAGCAGTATATCGAGACGGGCAGGTCAGAGACCAATAATATTGATTCCGTAGAAGTGGTTGATGATTCCACAGTTACAGTCAAGCTGAAAGAATGGAATTCCTCTTCCCTTGAGATGATCGGATTCTTTATCTACTATATGTCCCCGACCGCGTTTGAGGAGAAAGGGATCGACTGGATGCGTGCGAATTCCTGTGGTACAGGCCCATTCGTGGTCAGCAGCTTTGACCAGGGTGTGTCCATCAAATATACGAAGAACGATAACTATCATGTAGAGGGACAGCCTTATCTGGATGGTATTGAATACAGCATCTTCGGTGATTCGACAACCCTTACGAATGCGTTGAAAGCAGGCGAAGTAGACGTTCTCACATACGGTAATGACTGTGACGTCATGAAGGATCTGGAAGGTGTCGGCAATATCGTAACGGAGAAGAACAGCAATGGTCTCGGCGTTGAGTCCGTAGGGATCATCCCCAGCAGTGCGGATGAGAGCGATCCTTTCTATGATGCGAAGGTAAGGCAGGCGCTTTGCTATGCGGTAGACTGGGATCAGATTGTAACGGCTTTGAGCTATGGATATTATGAGAGAACAAACCAGTGGGCAGCTCCGGGTGCAGTAACCTATAATACAGATTTGAAGGGATATTCGTATGACCCTGAGAAGGCGAAAGCGCTTCTGGCAGAGGCAGGCTATGCGGATGGATTCGACACCGTTATCTATGCGGGAAATGCAGGTTTCCAGAATAATGCGGCAACAGCGATCTCTGCAAGTCTGGCGGAGGTTGGCATCA
>CAYXKS010000307.1:0-4340 GCA_964465725.1 uncultured Bacteroides sp.
TTTTTTTACATATTTTATCCGGGGCACTTGCTGGCTCTTTATTTGGTCAGGATATGTATGGGATAGTGTGCTGGCTTAATTTAATGACACTGGTCCGTGGCAGCATCATTGAATTGGAATAATATCAAAAATTGAACTGCCGCTGATTTTTGTAGCTGAGAATGAGAGGACAGTGTAAGCAGGAGGAATAATGTCAGATCAATCGCGGGAAGACAGACAAGTTCAGATAAGGAATATTGCTGGAGAAGTTATGCGGCTTGCCCATGATGGCATTCTGATCAACATGAGGTTTCTGGATGTAGCCTTGTCGAAGCTTAAGGTAGAATGCAGAGAGCAGACGGGTGCGCATTTGTTTGATGGGGAGACATTGTATTACGATCCGGTGCTTCTGCTCAGACAGTATAGGACAGCGCCTCACTATGCGGCGAGATTATATTTGCACACGCTTCTGCACTGCATTTTTTATCATGGGCTAAGTGCTGACAAGTTGAACAGAGCTTACTGGGATATGGCAACCGATATCGCTGTGGAGCATACGATTCTGGATATGGGGCTGCATCTGACGGGGCTATCCTCCGACGACCTGTTGGCAAACCGTCTGGAGGTCTTGGCAAAGCAGGCAGGTGGATTGACCGCGGAGAAGCTGTACAGGCATTTCAGGATCGAGGAGCCTTCACAGAAAGCAATGGAAGAATGGCATAAACTCTGCCATTATGATGAACATATCTATTGGGACAGGCAGGAAGAGCTGGAGCTGTCCCAGGTTGAGTGGCGCAAGATCAGTGAGCGGATTAAGGCGGATTTGAAGAGTTTCAGCAAGGATAAGAACAATGCCGAGAGTATGGAACAGAATCTGAAGGAGGCCACAAGAGAGCGTTACGACTACACAGATTTTTTAAGGAAATTCATGGTCATGGGTGAGACGGTGCAGGTCAATGATGATGAGTTCGACTATATTTATTATACCTATGGTCTGAATACCTATGGTAATATGCCTCTTGTGGAACCTCTTGAGTACAAGGACAGCAATAAGATCAAGGATTTCGTGATTGCTCTCGATACGTCGGCGTCCTGCCGCGGCGAGATTGTGCAGGCTTTTTTGCAGAAGACTTATAATATTCTGCAGGATGGCGAGAATTTTTTCAGTAAGATCAATGTGCACATTATTCAGTGTGACAGCGAGGTCAGGCAGGATGTGAAAATTACGGAGTGCGGCGAGTTTGATTCCTTTCTGGAACACGGTAAGCTGACAGGATTCGGGTCCACGGATTTCCGTCCGGTTTTCGACTACGTAGAACTGTTGCGGGAACAGCAGGAGTTTGATAACCTGAAGGGATTGCTTTATTTTACAGACGGATATGGTATCTATCCGGAGCAGATGCCGGATTACGATGTGGCGTTTGTCTTTCTGCATGAGGATGACAACGCGCCTAAGGTGCCGCCCTGGGCGATTAAGATTATTCTCGAGGAGGAAGAGTTAATATAAGCGTCGGCATGGTCCGCAAGCATGTAAAGAATACCTGAGGCAACGGCCCTGCGCATCTGCTGCGCTGAGCGTGCACGCGCCATATAGCCCGGCTGTACGTGAGCATATGAGCAGGTATGCACTGATACCTGCATTGTATTTTTCATGGGCATTATGTCCGGGAAGGCTTAGAAGTGCAGGTATAAAAGGAAATATTTTGCGGCAGGAAAAGATAATAACAGAACAAAGAAAGGCTGGCAGACAGAGAGAAAGGCATTGTTACAAAAATGAATATCAAAGACGCAAAGAATTACATCAAAGATTCGGTAAGAATTTATTTAAAGAAGGACGAGGACGGCGAATATCGGATCCCAGTCGTCAGACAGCGACCGATCTTTCTGCTGGGAGCGCCGGGAATTGGAAAGACGGCGATCATGGAGCAGATTGCTCAGGAGCTGGGAATAGCGCTGGTATCCTATTCCATGACCCATCATACGCGGCAGTCGGCGCTGGGGCTCCCTTTTATCACTCATAAGGAGTATGAGGGAAAGTCTTATGACGTGTCGGAGTATACGATGAGCGAGATTATTGCTTCTGTCTATGATGTGATGGAGGAGAGCGGTATCCGGGAAGGGATTCTTTTTCTGGATGAGATCAACTGTGTGTCGGAGACGCTGGCGCCCTCCATGCTGCAGTTCCTTCAATATAAAGTATTCGGCAGGCACCAGGTGCCGGAGGGCTGGGTCATTGTGACGGCCGGTAATCCGCCGGAATACAATAAATCGGTGAGAGAATTTGACATAGTCACGCTTGACCGTCTGAAGATTCTGGAGGTGGAAGCGGATTACAGCACATGGAAAGAGTACGCCAGAGAGCGGGGACTGCACACGGCAATCGTAAATTTTCTTGACCTGAAAAAAGATGATTTCTACGAAGTCGAGACCACGGTGAGAGGGAAGAATTATATCACGGCGAGAGGCTGGGAAGATTTGTCGCAGATGCTTGAACTCTATGAGGAAGAGGAAATTCCGGTGGAGGAGTCCCTGATTGGGCAGTATATCCGCAACGACCGCGTAGTGAAAGAATTCAGCGCTTACTATGACCTGTATCAGAAATATAAGAATGATTATAAAGTCGAAGAAATTATGTCGGGAACAGTCAGCGAGCAGGCGAAGGACAAGGCGAGAAAGGCTGACTTCGATGAGAGGCTTTCCTTAATGGGAATGCTGATTGACAGGATTCAGCAGGACATTAAGGAAAATATGCAGACTTCAGATATGCTGCGTGAGCTGATGAACCCTCTTAAGGCGCTCAAGGCAAAAGCAGGGGCGGGATGCAGTGCGGAGGAGCTTTCACAGCTGCTGGCCGGGCAGGCACAGGCACGGGTGAAAAGTATGGAGTCTCTTCAGAAAGCGGGAGCGCTGTCTGCGAGGGATAAGCGGAAGAATCGTGCCATGATCCGTTTCCTTGAAGATATCCTCAGGCAGCTTCGGATACAGGAAGTGGAAGACGGAGAGGCGGCTTTTGGCAGGGTCAGGAATGCTTTTGACGAACAGGTGGCAGCATATAAACGGGACACGGGACTGGTTAAGGAGAGACTGCATTGTCTGTTTGGCTTTGTGGAGGATGTTTTCGGTTCCGGCAATGAGATGCTGCTGCTAATGACGGAATGTACGGTGCAGCCGGAATGTGCGAAATTTATCGCCACTTACGGCTGTGAGGACTATCAGCGTCATAACGAGGAGTTGATGCTCACGGAGCGCGGAGACAGTATTCTGGAACAGATCGATACGTTGATCGATTTTGGAGTGTAGGTGCAAAGTCCGTACCGGTCGCTGCCGGGCAAGTGCCGCTGGTACCATTGCGGAAGGCGATCTGGAATGGGCGGATTTCGTAACAGTGAAACTGAAGGTTGAAACAATACAAAGTTTGAATTGCTACGTGGAACTATTGATAGTTTTTAAGGATAATTTATTGTTATGGTGAAGAATTACGGAGAACTGGATACAGAGCATGGCGTATTGGAGTACAGGCTATACGGAGAAAAGATGGGAATCACCGGTTATCGGGGAAAGGACACAGAAGTGTCGGTTCCGGAGACGATCGACGGTTATTTTGTCACACGTATTGGCAAAAAGGCATTTCTGAGTAATAAAATGCTGAAACAGATTTCTCTTCCGGAATCCATTATACAGATTGAGGATTGGGCTTTTGCCTGTTGCGGGAAGCTGTCCCGGATTATTCTTCCCTATCACAGGATGGAGATTGGGCAGGGCATTTTCAAGGATTGCTCCGTGTTGGAACAGATCATAGACGAACATGGAGATGAGCAGGATCCCGGGACGGTGGATATTTCATATCTGTTGGCGGCTGTTATGAGCCGGCTGGATGCTTTCTATCTCTTCGATTTTGAGAATGCCGGAACCGAAGAATGGATTGCGAGATGGGACGCCAGAATGCTGCAGCTGATGCGGGCGGAAGATGCGGAAGGATTCTCCAGGATGCTTCTGTGCGGGGAGGAGGATTACGGCAGCAGAGAGAATGATCTGGATTACTATATGGAACAGCGCAGACGGGAGAAGGTCAGGCTGGCGATATTGCGGCTGATGCACGATTATCGGCTGGAACAGTCTGTGAGGGAGGAACTGACTGAATATCTGCTTGGACATGTTAAAGGACAGGAGAAGGAAGAAACCTGGCGGGTGATTCTGGAAGAGTATGGGGATGATCTGCGGTATTATCAGTTCCTGACAAAAATCGGCGGAGTTGACGAAGATAATTTTCAGGCTATGATGGAGGATATGGGAGAACGTCACACGGAGATGAAGGCATACCTGATGAATTATCACAGCAAAAATCATGTAAAAGAGGATAT
>CAYXKS010000308.1:0-4329 GCA_964465725.1 uncultured Bacteroides sp.
GGAATCGTCGGAAAATGGTACGTTCCCGTCTTAAATATGCGCGGAATATCAGAGCCGCATATTCCTGCACTAACTACCTCTACAAGCACTTCATCTTCGTGAAGCCGTGGTATCGGAACATCCTTGTACACTAATTGTCCTATTCCTTCCAACACATATGCTTTCATTCAAATTCCCTCAATATCTGTTCCCGGTTCTTGTCTATAGTTAACGACATTAGAAATTTCGTTTTCGGCCTTGCAGAAGCTTTCGTATATGGCTCCTGCAAGAGCCGGAAGCAGAAATTTGTTATGTCGTTTACTATAACTCACTGCACTACATAATTTATATATCCAGCAGCATTCTTAATCGATCCAGATCTGCCCGAGTGGTAATCTTAAAATTTCCTTCCTCCCCCGGAATCATTGCAACATCCATCCCGGCCATGACTGCAGGTTCCGTAGAACCATTGATCCTGTCGATCTGTTCCGGCATGAGCCTCACATTGGCCTCATAATACTTTCCAAACAGGAAAGCTTCCGGCGCCTGTCCGGCATATACGCTCCCCCGATCCAGAAGAGAAGCAACCCTGCTGCCGTCGCCCAGATATACCGTATCCTTCATAGGTAACACCGGCATGACTCCCTCATGCTCTTTACAGGCTTCCATACATGCAGAGAGCATAGACTCCGAAACCAACGGGCGCACTGCATCATGAATAACAACAATATCCGATTTTTCCGCATACCGCAAAATATCCCGCAGTCCATGAAAAATAGAACGTTGTCGGTTTGATCCCGGCGCAGAGAACCCTTTGAATTTCTCCAATACATTCTCCGGCATTTGCTTATATATCTCGTCATGCCATTGTTCCTGTGCAACAATCTGTATTGCATCAATTCCCGAATGATCACCAAAAACCTGTAGACAATGCGTAATGACCATCTTTCCCCTGACCGAAATATACTGCTTGGGAATATCGGAACCCATCCGTGCCCCAACTCCACCCGACAATATCATTGCTATTTTCATATTCAGCATCCATGCTTTCTTAAAGATTTTAAGATTAAAAAATTCTAAAATTCAAAATTTTAATCTTCTGATATCCTCCAGGATATCTCCATAGGGCTTCTTTTTCCCAAAAAGAAGCGTTGTGCCCAGCACAAACCCATCAATCCCCTTAGGCGCATAAGTGACAATTTTATCCGCACTGCAGGCGCCGTCCCAGTAGATCTGAAAATTCATCTCATCTTTTAATGCCAGGAGCCTGGTGATCTTCTCCCCGACATACGGCATGAACATCTGCCCTGCATTGCCGGGATTCACCGTCATTACCAGTACTTTCCTGACAATCCGCAGCATCTCCATGACCGTCTCCACACTGGTACCCGGATTGATGGCGATTCCGGGGATCAATCCGGCATTGATGATCTTCTGCAAGGTAGTGGAGGGGTGGTATTCTGCCTCCGGATGGATGTAAATCGTATCCCCCTTGCGCAGACGCTGAATGAAGAGTTCCACTGTGTGATTGGGATGCTCTACCATTAAATGCACATCCAGCGGCTTTCTTGTCGCAGAGGCAATGTAGGCCATGTCGTTTAATGACATGGCAAAATTAGGCACATACCGACCGTCCATAATGTCGATATGAAAGGAATCGATACCACCGGACTCCAGTTCTCTTACTTCATTCTCCAGATTGCCGTAATTGGCACACATCATGGAGGCCATTAGTTCAAAGTTCATTTGGATAACCTGATCCTTTCTCGTTTCGCATTTCCATGCTCTTCCCGTTTTCCGCTGAAACAATCGTTAAACGACCGCCTCAACGATTGTTTTCTCTCCTATGCTGATTTCCTGTATGCCGGTTTTCTTGTTAAAGTTATAGCTGCCACAGCCTGGCAGACAGTTCCCACATGCATATCCTCTGCCAGTAATCCAATATCTACATTATGTATTTACAATTTGTTTTAATATCCAGTAAACCGATGAAATCCTCTTCTCTCATCTCACTGTTAAGTCCCAATTTGTATGTTCCCTTTGATGAATAATTAACATCCAAATGGTATCGCGGATGCAATGCTCCGTTTTCGTGTCCCGGGTCATCGTCATATCTGATGTAACCCAACTCCATTGATAACAGCCTCATAACCAGATTAAAACACTTGCCAACCTCATCTTCCGAATATCCCTCTTCAGCCACGTCGAAATATGCCTTTTCTATAATCTCATCCATCGTGCTTTCTTCAAAGTCAATTTGGTTTAAGATTCTTTCCATCAAAACGATCAGCCTGTTATCAATCTCCATATTCAAAATCAAATCATATATTCTATAGTTATCGCCCGGTTCCTCCATCCGTTCCATATCAAACGGGAAAACCATAGAAAAATACTTTTTGCCGGAAAAGCAAAACAAACGGCTCATCTTATCCACTACTATCATGATCACACCTTTTTCATCACTCATTTCTTCTCCAACAAGTAAAATATTCAGTATATCCAAGATTAACGCAACACAATCCTTCTGTCTGCGAACTGGTTTCATCAATCTATCATAATAATAATTTCCAAATGGCCGCCGTATCTTTTTCACTTGTATTCCCCGCTTCAGTCCATCAGATTATAATTTGTCTGTATAATTTCATACAATTTGTCTCTGTCAAATTCTTCCTTATACAGGCTGTTTATCAAACCGTGAAACTTTTCTCTCAGTTTCTTCGGAACCTCTAATTCCTCCAATATTTCCTCAACAATATCGCGCTGTGATTTATGGATATTAGTGTGCTTGATCATGACATTGTTAATCCTTCGCTTTTCAGCCTCCGAAGGTTCCTGTATATGCAGATATCCCATTTGATTTACAGTTCTTACCCCTGCAATTATATGCTGCAATTTTTCCCTGTCTTCATCCGGCAATACAAAGTAAGATGTTATGAACGAACGTGTCAGCATCATATAAATAGAATTTCTTGTCTGCAAATCTGCTGTGAGATTCCCCTGCATAAAACAGATCACGAAAGGGAACTCCAGTCCCTTTACGTTATTCCTGTTACTGATAAAAAGCGTTCCATGCCGTTTTTCTTTTGACTCGTAACCAATATTTACCTCCCACCCAAACTTCTTCATAATTGCAATTTGAAGCTGTTTGGCCAGCAGATAATTGGTGTTGATATTCTCCAAAAACATAATACCAATATCTTCTGCCTCTACAGTCTCATTTTCGCTGCGAATCCGTTCAATAATCTTAATAATTTGATCAAAATAATTGTTTTTGGGGGTGGGAATCACTTCCAGAGTGCTGATATTGACATCTCCGAGATCCTCAAATCTTCTCAGAGGCTTTCGATATAAGTCATAAAAGTTACCCGCCTTACGAATATCATAACCACAATCATTCCATGCTCTATCTGTAAGCCATCTTAATTTCCCATTGGGTTCAAAAAGTCCCATGCCAATTGCATGAGCACACATTAATGTCTTCGGATCCGTCCGATAACACTTGTTCAGAAGAAATTGCGGTTCTACTTTACTGATATCCTCACTGTCAAATACATTCTGGAAAATATCTCCGGCAACGTATACGCATTTACTCGTTACTTTTTCGCACAGCTTAAAAAAGCTCTCTGCAAAATCCTGACTTTCGTCAACCAAAATATAGTCGAAGCACGATTCTAATTTCCCTGTGTTTTCCAGTTCCTGCAAATTATCAAGCGCGTGCTGGCATACCGTATCGAATGTTGTGGAATAAGAAAATCTTTCAAAATCTATATTATAATAATTGCAAATATAGCTATAAACACCGGAATTCCTATCGGCCTTGGACCCCCAGCTGCTCATCACCCACAATTTTTCTTCCCATTTTATCTGTTCCTGTACCTTCATAAAATTAAAAAATTCCGGTATTCTCGCCCTTAGATTTTCAGCCAATATTTTATTATGGCAGGTAAATGCTATCCTGACTTCCTTATTCTGTGTATAGATTTCCTTTATTTTATGCAGTAAAAGTTCCGTTTTCCCTGTGCCTGCCAGCCCCTGAATCGTAATCCGGCTCTGATGCGGCTCATCATAGATAAATCTGGTCTGATCCCCGTCAAAGAGAACTATTTTCCTTTTTATTTTTTCCAATACTGTCTCGGGATAGTCTATTCCCGTCTTCTGTATATCATTAATGCTCCCCGTAAGCAGTGAGATCAGAAATTCTCCTTTTCTGCTGCTTTCTTTATCAGGCAGCTTAATCTGTCCAAGCAGTGTAGCAAGAGTAAGTTCCTTCACCTCTTCATACTGCATCCCGACAACAAATTCCTTACGCCATTTGTTTGCCCTTCCCAGCACCTGCATATAATCATACTT
>CAYXKS010000309.1:0-4325 GCA_964465725.1 uncultured Bacteroides sp.
TGATCGCTTCCTCGATGCGCTCCCGATTCCCGGCTCCATAGTTGTATGCAACAATCGGAATCAGGCCATTGTCAATTCCATGCACCCCTACCGTCACAACACTCTGGATTCTCGCACAAATGCCATAGACCGCCACGGCTGTTGTCGAGAACGTAAGAAGGATTGAGTTCATGGCAATGCTGACGAAGGATGTCAGGACCTGCACCAGCGTAGAAGGAATCCCCACTCTCAGGATTGCGCGGATGCTCTCTCTATCCTGACGCAGATGAAAAGAAAAGGGAATCTCTTCATTCCATTTCCGGTTAATCAAAATACCCGCAATCATACCGACAATCTGTCCGATCACGGTCGCTATGGCTGCCCCCTGCGTCTCCATCCTCGGCAGGCCGAACAAGCCGAAGATAAAAATCGGATCTAAAATCAGATTCGTCAGGGACGCCGCTGACAGCGTAAAAAGAAACAAATGCGACTTCCCGCTGGCGATCACAAAACGGTCAAACACCCACTGTCCCATCTGCCCAAAGGAAAACAGCATACATATCGTCAGATAGTCCCTCCCGTATGCCGCAATCACCTCATTGCCACCGGACTGCCATGCAAAATATGGTTTCACAAACAGGAGACACATGGCCATGATCAACACCCAAGAACACACTGCAATGGCGATCGATGCGTCCGCCGCTTTCCTGACCCTGTCCGGCGCTTTCTCTCCCAGAGCCTTGGAGATCACGGCGTTCAGTCCCACCGCGTTGCCAAGTCCAAGAGCCGACACCAGAACCTGGACCGGCGCTGAAAGGGACAGTGCCGTCAACGCATCTTCCGATACTCTTGACACAAAAACAGAGTCTACGAAATTGTAGAGAGAATTGATCAGAAGACTCAGCATCAACGGAATACCCGTCGTGAGGATCAGCCTGCTCATCTTCTCGGTTCCCATTTTATTCTCTTTGACCACAGAGACTTCCTTCATAATGGCATCTATTCCTTTCCTTCACCGAGGTACGAAACGCCCTCACCGTTACTGATTTCAGTATAGCCCGCTCCCTCTGTTATGTAAAATATTTATTTTGAATACGCTTCCATAGCTCCCAAGCATAGCACAGTCTTCTTCCCGCTGGCAGGAACCATACGAAAAAGGGATATGTACTCTCACTGCATGGGATGCAGTACAGCACACACCGGATAGTGATCGGACAGGAACACGCCGTCTCTTTTATCCTCCCACTTCTCAATGCCCTCACAGACAAACCCTCTTGTTAAAATATAATCGATGCAGCAGGGCGGCTCTGTCCGCATATAACCATGATAGGTAATGCCGATCCCCTCAGTGATATTTGTAAAAGGATACTCCCTGACCACCGCCATCTCCCGGCTGTCTGGCTCTGCGTTCATATCCCCGGTAATGATCACAGGAGCCTGGGCAAACAATTTTGCCTGTTCCAGCTTCTCCATGATCTGCCGCAGCCCTTGCTCTCTCGCCTCAGGCCCTTCATGGTCCAAATGTGTATTTACCACCCTGAATACCTGTTTCGTGGCATACTCCTCAAACACGGCTTCCGTACAGACTCTCGGACAATCACTCTGACCCGGATAACGGGATCCAGGCACATACGGTGTGTCTGACAACCAGTAAGTCTCCATCTGTATCAGGTTCATACGATCCCTGCGATAGGCAACCGCCATCTGTTCATCTTCCAAAGTCTCGCTGCGCCCGCAGCCGATCACATAATACTCCGGCAGTTCCTCCTTCAGCCAGACGGCCACATGGGGAAGCACTTCCTGAAAGCATATGATATCCGCCTTCTCCTGCCTGAGTTTCTCAAGGATCACCGGTTTGCGGAAACAAAAATTGTTATCACCGTCCTGACCACAATCACAGCGGATATTAAACGTCACTATTTTCATAATTACACCTCCATGTCTTCCCGAGCACAAACTGTGCGGGCTTTCTTCCCGTATTTATAATCTCTCCTGCTTAATTACTGTAATGTCTTGAAAATATGACTGTATTATAGCATGCTGCTATTCTTTTTCAACGATTAAAAACAGAAAAATGAACCACCCCGATGCAAGTATACGGGGTATCCGATCCTAGCTTCCTTTTTCAGAACGATTAATCATAAGTTCCTTATTATCTGTATATTTACTGTTCTTTATCATGTTTACAAAAGCGCCACGGCTGAAATAGCAGGAATGCGCCTTTTCGCCATGTACCAGCAGGACGGCAGAACGAATTTCATTTGAATAATGCAGAATCGTTAGAATATCCGTTAGCAGTTCCACGAGGTAAATCATACATCGTAGATGCCACCGTTGCCTTGATTCTTGTATCCTGTGCGGCAGCGTTGATTGCCAATCCTCCCCATCCGCAAATACCAATAGGGAGGAAAAATACCCAGTGTATCATTAATCGGCTTTCCTGTTAGCCTGGCAAATATTTCTCTTATTTCCTCCGGCGTGTGATAACTGTTATTAAGTTCTGGCGTCAGCTTTAGTGCTTCCTGCGAAAGCATAGACATATACTGATGTATTTCCGAGCCGCAGCAACTGTCTTTCCGCCATTCAAATATTCTAAAAATTCACTTAAATTCATGGTGCACTTCCCCTAACCTCTCTCATTTTTCCGGTCATTATTCCAACGAAAAAGTAACGGTAACATCACCGCTTCCAAGTGCATCTTCCCAGCCGGACAGATCATCTATCCTGCCAAGCCTTGTGTAGCTCCACGAATTAGAGCCGTAGAAAATAACGATTTGGTTCCCGTTATATAAAACAATATCGCCTGACAGTGTAGTCGTTTGTTTATTGCTGGCTGGCAGGCTTGTTCCCAACGAACCGACCTTTTCAAAACCAGAATAATCGCTCATTTGAATCATAACCGGTTCTTCACGCATCATATCCACGAGAGCGTCCACAGCGTCGTTATTTTCTAAAGTCGCCGTAAATGTGTTGTTTCCAATTTGCAAGGTCATTTTTTTCACTGTGTTTTCCTCCGTAGTAGAATGATCGTTTTTCTGTGATACCGACGGGGTTGACTCGCTGCTTATCGTAGAGCTTTCTTTTTCTGTGTCAAAACCCATATCGCTCATAGAACTGTCAACGGCAGCCTGTGTTGTTTCGCTGCCCGAAAGGGCAGGTGCTTCGGAGCTGCTTTCTCTTTGTCCACTGGCACAGCCCGACAAAAGAATTGATATAACTGTAACACAGGAAAATAACTGTAAAAATTTAGACTTCATCTTAAACCGCCTTTCCCATTTCGTAGGCTTTTGTCAAAGCGGAATGTCCATCTATTTCGCCCATTTTGATTTTCTCTGCCGTGTTGCCACCATCTATAACGCCTTTAAGAAATGCGTCAGCCAAAGTTTCGGAATTACCGTTTTTACGGGGCTAGTATGACTCAACTTAATTAACCTTATGTTTCAGCAGGAAATCGGAAATGAGTGTGATTCCAAATACGCCAACCGCAGCATAGAAACAATCGGCAACAGAAGATCCAAGTCCTGTAAACAGTCCTGCTTTGATTCCGCTGCTTAAAGTGTGCTGAACAGTCATTGTTCCCACCGCACCAACCGGCAAACCGAAAAGCAGACCGATTAAAATTCCACGCAGCAGATAGTCCATTGTTCATCACCTCATTTCCTTTTCTGCCTGTTTTTTATGACCAATATTGTCATGCACAGTACTCACAAACAACCTTGTTACAACCTATATTTTCTACGATGACCTCGCCATGTGCGTTTTCAATATCCATAATAAGTTCGCCGACCTCAGGAACATAGATATGACCGGACAGCGGATTTTTAATGCTGACAATCGGGGCGGTAAGCGTAGCTTCCACATCGGAGCGCTCAAAGCTCAAATCGGTATCAATCATTTCGCAGTTTATAAGCTTCAGATTTTTGCAGTAGCAGAGAGGCTGTGTGCCGATGATTTTGCAGTTTTCAAATGTAATATTTTCGCTGTACCATGCAAGATATTCACCCTTTACAACGCTGTTCCTGACTGTAATATTCTTTCCATGCCAGAAAGCATCTTTTGTGTCGAACACACAATTTTCAAAAACGGAATCGGTAATGTACTGGAAAGAGTATTTGCCCTTCATACGAACATTACGGAAATTCAAGTGGTCGGAACGCATCATAAAATATTCACTCTCTGCGGTACAGTCCTCCATAGTAATACCACGGACAGACCAGCCAAATTCAGGCGAAATGATGTCACAGCCACGCATTTTGATGTTTGCACATTCACGCAGAGCCTTAATGCCGTGAAGCTTGGTATCACCTATTTCCACATTTTCGGAATACCAAAGAGCAGCTCTGCAA
>CAYXKS010000310.1:0-4299 GCA_964465725.1 uncultured Bacteroides sp.
AACAAAATGCAGGCCAGATTCCCTCTTGATTCAAGTTACACGTTCTTACGGACTTTATAATAAATGCAAAATCCTGGGTTGAACCGTTACTTACTCCGTTCCGACGCGGATACCAGGTTTATCACCCCACCTATCATAAACGGAATAACCCATGTCGCGAAACGGAATACAAGAATTGCCGGCACTGCCGTCTGTGTTTTGGCCACTCCGGAGAAAAACAGCAGGAAGACAAATTCCAGAGAGCCGACTCCTGAAGGCGCTGGTATCACTCCTGAAAGCATATAAGCCACCGACATCAGAAGGATACAGAGAAGAAAGTCCGGCAGAGCGACCTGCGACTGTAAACATCCACGAAGGAGATATGCCGGGATTGCATAGAACAGGAACAGCTTTCCTGTCTGCAACAATATAACAAGTATTATTTTATACTTTTGTCCAAGGATAATTCTGCCTGACTGGTTCAATAATACTATCTGTTCTTTCCATGCGTACACTCTTCTCTCCCAGGAAGGTTTTTTCGTAACTGTCCACTCCATGAGCTTTAAAATAACGCTTGCAACCTTATTTGACAGTGCTACGCATAGAAACAAGGTAATTACCAACAGACTAACTACATATCCTATTATCATAAAACCAACATAATCTTTGCATAATGCCTGTGTGTCACACCTGAAAAAAAGTATTCCAAATCCTATACTACCCAAAATAATAATCGCAGTTCTTTTGCATATATATTGGAGCATGGTCAGCGCCGTCGCTGTTCCCGTCTCTATTTTATTTTTGTGCAGGTAGTAGATTTCTGCAAATCCTGACCCGTTCCCCAGCGTAATCAGGCGGTAAAATTCGCATAAATATGCGATGTTCACCCCTTTCTTCACCGGAAGGGACGGCAGGACCGTATTCATCATACAGGCTATCGTCATCCCTTCCAGAAAATAGGCCGCCACAGAAAACAAAATGCAGTGCAGGAGCTCCCCTCGCGTGATCTGTTGTATTCCCGTCCAAATATCCTGCCATGAATCCTTATAATAAACCGAAGCTCCTGCCAGCAGTAAAAGTATGACCCAAAAGCCTGGCCTCTGCCAAAAGACTTTGACCGGTTTTTCCTCATCCGACTGAGGCTCTGGATTTATAATTTTCATAGCTGTGCCGCCTGTGCGTTTCCTCCTTCCATTCCTTATCCGCCGCCGGGGCCCACTGATTCGCATACTCATGACATTTCCCGCATAAATGCTCCACTGTCTCCGGCGACTGCAGATCCGTTGATTTCGCTCCCGTCTCCCTGACAATCCTCTGAAGGATCTCCGGGTTCTCCAACATCGGGCATGGACGCAGATGATTGTCATTAAACGGTTGATTCTCGCGATAAGCCATAAATAACGGCTGCTTTAGAATTTCTAACAGAGAATGTGTCCTTATATTTGCACCCGAATAATGGATGAACACACACGGCTCCGCATCTCCGTTTGCATTGATATGGAAATAATTCCTTCCTCCTGCAATACAGCCTCCCACAAATTCACCGTCATTCTGGAAGTCCATAGTGAATATTCCTTTTCCAGTAGACATATCCCGGATCTCTCTCACCCGCTGTTTGATATACAAGCGCTGCTCCACAGTAGGTAGAAGCTCCAACGCCGCCTCGTTTCCCACGGGCATATAATGGAAGTAAAGCGCATACCGACATCCCTTCTCCACAATCAGATCCACGAACTCATCGCTTGTGACAGCATCTATATTCTGGGACGTATAACAGATGGAGGTGCCGAATATCAGCCCATTTTCTTTTAACAAATCCATGGCACGCATAACCTTCTCATAGATACCCGTGCCGCGCCGCAGGTCATTGACCTCCCGGAAGCCCTCCAAGCTGATCGCCAGATACAGATTGCCAACCCTTTTCATCTCCTGACAGAACACCTCATCTACGAGAGTACCATTTGTATACGCCAAAAAAGCACAGTCGTTATGTTTTTCACACAGCTTTATGACATCTGCCTTCCTGACAAGCGGTTCTCCTCCAGTGAACATGTAGAAGTATATGCCCAGTTCTTTCCCCTGGCAGATCAGATTGTCCATCTCATCCAGGGTAAGGTTCAGGCGGTTGCCATACTCTGCTGCCCAGCATCCCGTGCAGTGCAGATTGCAGGCACTGGTAGGATCCATCAGGATAAGCCACGGAACATTGCACTGATGTATTTCACGCATCCTGCGGATCGTTTTGGTTCCATGGAAAAATGCCTCAAATCCGAGATTCAATGCCGTAGTTCTCAGCACATGTGGATCTACCTCTTTCAAGATACGGTTAATATATTTATTCAAAGTCCCACTCTTGTCGCAGACTTTCTTCTTTGCCACTTCATAGTCGAAATCAATCTTTTCATCCTTCATATACTTCTGCATTAGGTCCAGAAGTTTCTCAACCTCTGCTTCCCAATCTTTATCCGCATTGCGAAGTGCAATATCGATTGCTTTTCCAAAAGCTGCCCTTCCTGCCTTGTGTGTCATTTCACCCATCTTATCCTCCGTTCCGGAATGTTTCGTACAAACTCATTCCTCTTATTTATAATTTTATAATTATTTCTCTGCAGCAATTATGTTTAATATCATTAAGTTAATCTGGATACGCATGAATCCACCCATTCATAGCATCCTGATTCTTTCGTCCGGCAACTGATGACGCACTATCTTAACAGTCATAACTACTGTGATCAGATTCAAGATTCCCTCTGCAAGTAACGATATCCCCAATATGGTGACTAACAGCTCCGCTCCCTCGAAAGGTCTTAGTACCATGAGAAATCCTATCGCTCCCGTGATTCCCGCCACTGCAAATATCAACCACCAGGTTCGGATGCCGAAAGCCCTGGAATCAAAGGCTATCTGAATTTTTAACATACTGTCCGCCATCACATAAACGCCGTAAACCACGCTGAGAAAAGTCATAACATGATCCGCTCTCACAAGTATAATCAACCCCAGGATGATAGTTAAAATCCCCAGAGCCAAATCGAACTGGAATGTCAGCCTGAACAAATCTCTGGAATAATAGCCTACCAGTTTTATGCTCCCAAACAGAATCAGGAAAATTCCCAGTATTCTGCTTATCACAGGCGCCACCAGATCCGGAACTCCTATCATCAATCCTCCCGTGACACAGAACAGTATCGATATGACAATGTAACCAATCTTGGCTGTCTCGGTATATTTCACAGACCGCATCACTACACCCCCTTTCCTATATGATATCAACGTCCTATAGTTAACGACGTTGGAAATTTCGTTTTCGACCTTGTAGAAGCTTCCGTATATGGCTTCCTCAAGAGCCGGAAGCAGAAGTTTGTTATGTCGTTAACTATATATCATGACTGTGTGCTTCCTGCACTGTCTGTATCTTTAATATAACTGAAACATTCATACTCCAAAATGGATAAATCCCCTCCAATGCCCAAAAGCCAGACACTGCCGCTTTGATGTCCAAAAATCAGACATAATTTGTTAAATGCCAAAAAAATACCGCCTTGATGTACATTCATCAAGGCGGCTGATTCCGCGCTCTATAAATCATAAACTCTCATAACATATTTCCTGTTATGTTTCCTGACTCCTCCGTATAACCTCATCCAATGTTCCTCTTTTCAGCTGGCCGATTCTCCTGCAGATTGCTTCAATGTCCCCCTTCATGCCTTCTCTCAGCCAATCCATAACCGCTCCGAAGCATTCCCACTTATTCATCCTGATGATGATATCTATATCGCTCTCTTTCAATGAATATGGCTCCAGCGCAGTGGAAATGTACGTCCGCACTGCGTACTCACTGACCTTCCACAAGTATTGCTCAAATAAATCTCTGTTGGACGAATGATACAAGTGTATCGCCGCACGTCGGTTTTCACGGACAAATGACATGGCTACATTAAGACATTCTTCCAGTGAATCAATAGTAGGATTCTGTCTGATGATCACATTTACCTCATCCAGAATGATTTCTTCTATCATAGAAGGTAGATCCTGATAGTGGTAATAAAACGAATTACGGTTAATCCCACAATCCTCCACAATGTCTTTAATCGTAATCTGATTCACAGGCCTTTGATTCAAGAGTTTAATAAAAGAATTTCTAATTGCTTGTTTGGTAAATCCTGGCAAACCTTTCACCTCCTGTTGCATTTCCGGTCTGCAAGTCAAAAATTCTGCTGCTAACGATCATCTGGTCTGTTACTCGCAGTGACCAACGATTATTAAATCATGAATCAGAGATTCATGATCACCATTCGCCGTTCGTCGAATATGCAAGCA
>CAYXKS010000311.1:0-4281 GCA_964465725.1 uncultured Bacteroides sp.
GATTTCTGCAATATCATAAGAGTCCGCCGTGCTCAGGAACTGCTCCAGAATTCCCAGAAATCTGTCACTGAGATTTCGACTCTTCTTAACTTCGGTTCTGTAAGTTATTTCAACCGAATCTTTAAAAAACTGACCGGATGTACTCCCCTGGCCTACCGTTCTTCACGCGGTTGATCAAAAACGGGCTTGTGCTCCCCGTCAGCTGTACATCAATTATTATCCTTTTTTCTATGGTCATATTCTCCTATTTCTCCGAATTATTTTGTTCAGTCTTGCAAAATAAGACTAAAATCCAGCAAATTCATTTGTAGAAAATGCATCCCAATACCCTTATGATATAAACTATATTTGGGCATTTTATACATACACCTGAATAAAAAATTAGAAAAGGAGAGAGAATTACTATGAAAAAGTTATCTCAAAAGGCTTTTGCACTGTTGCTGGGTTCCGCTATGGTACTCTCGCTTGCAGGCTGTGGTTCAGGTGGTTCCACATCCGACAGTGCAGACAACTCTGCTGCTCCGGCTGAAGAAAGTTCGACGGACGACAGTGCTGCTCCGGCTGATACAGGTTCAGACGATACAGCATCAGATGCAGGCAGTTCCGATGCTGCTGCATCCCTTACCGAACTTTCCGGCGACTTGGATATCTGGGCATGGGGCGCAGATGACGAGGCAAAATCCAGAGAGGGTGCACTCGAAATATTCGTTGCAGAGCATCCCGAACTGAATATTACCTACACAATCATTCCTACTGCAGACAGCGTTTGGGATCAGAAAGCGGCTGCAGCATTGTCTTCCGGTTCCGCAGGTGACGTAATGCAGATGAGTCCTGACTACTACGGAATGAATACCGAATACTACATTGATCTGAATCCTTATGTGGAGGCAGAAGGTGTCAATCTTGATGATGTACTCGTTCCGGGTATGATTGATGGATACTATGATACCGATGGTAAGCTGGAAGGTTTCCCCAACCATGCAAACTGCTTCGTTATGGCATATAACAAAGATATGTTCGAGCAGGCAGGCGTTGCAGTTCCTGAAGCAGGATGGACATTGGGTGATCTGGCTGACTGGGGTCAGAAATTCGTAAGCGGCGAGGGCGCTAACCAGACTTATGGCCTTGCAAAGCATTGGGTAATGAATAACATGATGCCTTTTGCATGTGGCGGTGTTCCTTACACGGATGACCTGAGCACCTCCAAGATGGGCGAGCCTGAGATCGTAGAATCTCTTACTCTGTACAAGGATCTGATCGATAAGGGTATTATTCCCAATGATACCGCATTAGAGACTATTCCTGCTGAGACACTTTTCGTTTCTGGTAAATCTGCTATGTATCCTTGTGGTGGTTTCGAGACTATCACCGTTACCAACGATGCAGACGAGAACGGAATCAACATCGGTTTCTGTCCGATGCCCAGTTCTACGAACGGCGACGAGATCAACATCCAGTATGCTACCGGCTGGGCAGTAACCACTACCAGTAAGAATCCTGATGCAGGCTGGCAGTTCCTGAAAGAGATTGCATACGCTAACGATGAAATGGCTAAACAGATCGCTATCTGTGGTATGCCCGCTAACAAGGCTATCGCTGAAGGATACTACAAAGAAATTACTTTCAAGGGCGAAGGATTAGACAATTCCTACTATGTTGAGCATATGGGCAGTACCCAGATCAATCCTTTCGGCGGTACGCTTGCTTCTTCCGGCAATATCTGGACTTCCATGATAGAGGCAGTACTTCTGGACAACCAGGATCCTCAGGCAGTTGTTGATCAGTATGCTCCTCAGATTGAGACAGAGTTCTCCGGTTATTCATTCAATAATTAAAACCGGACTTGGACAATATCCTGTTCTTACATGAATCAAATGCAGAGGGGAGTGTTCTCCTCTGCATTTTTAATCCGTTTTAAGAAGCGACCAATCCGGAAGAAAGCTCTTCCGGGTATGTATCAGGAATATCTCAGGCATAGCCTGCAATATTCACAAGGAGGTAACTATGAACAAAAAGAAGAAAAAAATATCCGGCATTCAGAAACGGAATAATATTAATTTTTATTTATACATATCCCCATGGCTCCTGTTCTTTCTTGTCCTGACGGTTTATCCCATGTTCAAGTCATTGACGCTGGCGTTCACCGATTCCAGCTTCAGTGGGAATGGAAATTTTGTGGGACTGGATAACTTCGTCCAGGCGTTCACTGTGGATGTACAGTTTAAGGCCGCTTTTAAAAATACAATCTGCTACGTACTGGCATATGTACCCTTAAGCCTGATCCTCTCTTTCTTCCTGGGATGGCTCTTAAGCCGTAAAGTGAAATTTTTAGGATTCTGGCGTACCGTATTCTATATGCCCTATATCACTTCAGGCGTTGCAGTGACAATCCTGTGGGGCTGGATCTTCAATGGAACCTACGGCATCATCAATTATGTTCTCTCCCTGTTCGGCATTACGGGTCCGAACTGGCTTGGTGACAAACGACTGGCCTTAGGTTGTATTGTAGTTATGTGTCTGTGGTCACTTGGTAACCAAATCCTGATCATGCTGGCCGGCATTCAGGATATTCCGGACTCCTACTATGAAAGCGCGCAGATCGACGGTGCAACTACACTCAGACAGGTATTTTCCATTACTCTGCCGCTGTCCACTCCCACTATTTTCTTTAATCTGGTCATCGGCGTGATCTCAGCTTTCCAGTTGTTTAATCAGCCCTATATCCTGACCAACGGAGGCCCTGTTGACTCGACTCTGACCGTAGCCATGGTTATATTCCGGAATGCATTCCAGTATGGCAAGATGGGATATGCCTCCTGTATCGCATGGTGCCTGTTTATCGTAATCATGATCTTTACCGGTATCATCAACGCTACACAGAAGAAATGGGTATTCTACGATAATTAAGTCAACATCTGAAAGGAGCACAAGATATGAATAAACGTCAAATGTCCAAGACAACTGCCAGACGTATCAGTATGACAATTATCTATATCATTCTGATCTGCTGTGCAGTAATATGTATTTTCCCGTTTTTCTGGATGCTGACCACCGCATTCAAATCGACGGCGGAGGCTTACTCGTTTCCTCCTACCTTTATTCCGAAGAGATGGCTGATCTCCAATTTCACTAACGGGCTGCAGGTTGCTGATTTCGGGTTATTTACAAAGAATACCGTTTTTCTCGTTATTATCAATACGGTCGCAACTGTATTCTCTTCCGCAGTCGTAGCATATGGCTTCGCGAAATTCCCGGCCACCGGTTCCAAGTTCTGGTACACCTGCCTGATGGCAACCATGATGCTTCCCACACAGGTAACGCTGATTCCGCAGTATCTGTTATATTTTAAAATGGGAATGGTAGATACTTACTGGCCGCTCATTATTCCTTCCTTGTTAGGGGGAGGCGCCTACAATATTTTCCTGTACCGGCAGTTCTTCCTGTCGCTGCCGCAGGAGCTGAATGAGGCCGCCACCATAGACGGCGCCAATTCCTTCCAGACTTTCGTTCACATCATGTTACCGGCTGTAAAGCCTGTCTCCATGTGCGTGGGCGTTATGTCCCTGGTATTTAACTGGAATGACTTCTATCAGCCGTTGATCTACCTGAATTCCACCAAGAAATTCACGGTAGCCATAGGTCTTCAGTTCCTGAATTCTTCCATGGGAACCACGAAGATCGGCCAGATGATGGCCGTATCCCTGACCATGACGATACCTGTTCTGATCATCTTCTTTATCTGCCAGAAGTACTTTGTACAGGGTATTAAGATGCAGGGTATTAAAGGATAATATGTACAAAACCCATGAAACCAGCTTCTGCTATGTTTCATGGGTTTTTTAAACTTTATCACTCTACAGGCACAATATACAAATTATCCTCCGCAATCGGCCCATTCTGATCCGGTATGGCTTTCAGAAACAGAATCGCGTCAACCTGCTCTGTATCTATAATGCAGTTGGTTGTATAGGTTGCCGTATAAGTATCCAGTGACTCGCTCCAACAGGTTGTACCGCCATTCATAATCCCGGTCAGCATTGTGCCATCCTTTAAGCGAACACCGTTTATCACAGGCGGCTCCTCGTAATCTGTGGTCTGAATCGTCTCTCCGGTTGCTGCATCAATCCCTTCCAGCGCAATTTCGTGTGCTTCGAAAGCATACTCTACCTCGATGGAAATCGGAGATATCTCTACCCGCTTCACCACTGCACCGCTCTCTCCAAGCGCCTCGGACAGATTGATCTCCCTTACATGCTCAGATCCCTTCAGTTCAATATTCAA
>CAYXKS010000312.1:0-4272 GCA_964465725.1 uncultured Bacteroides sp.
GAGATAAAGACGCCGAGGGTATCTTTTCGTGTGGAGGATACCCAGGCGAAGAATGCCGGAGCTGTCCGGATTCGGGTAGCTTTGGATGAGGAGTTTGATGAAGTGATCTATGATACCGGAAAATCCTCCGAAATCGAGATGATCGGTACAGATCTTGCGCTTCATTTAAAACCGCGTACCAGATATTACTGGCAGGCAGAGGTGTGGGGAGACAACGGAGAGTATGCCGTCAGCGATACGGCATGGTTTGAGACTGCCAAGATGGATGAGCCATGGGAAGGAAAATGGATCGGCAGCAGTAAACTGAAGGATACGAATCCGGTACTGGTCAAAGAGTTCACAACAGATAAGACTTATAAAAAGAGCCGGATCTATATCACTGGATTGGGGCTGTATGAGTTGTATCTGGACGGCGAGCGCGTAGGGAATGAATACCTGACGCCGGGCTGCACGGATTATAACAGGTGGATTCAGTATCAGACTTATGAGGTGCAGGTGAAAAACGGACAGCACAGGCTGGAGGTATTTCTTGCAGACGGATGGTACATGGGCAGATTCGGCCTGGATCATGCCGTCAATAACTATGGCGACCAGCACAAGATGCTCCTGGAGCTGGTGATGCAGGATACAAAGGGAGAAGAGGATAAGATCCTCTCTGATGAGTCGTGGGAGATTGCGGCCGGGGACGTGGTATCCAGCAACATTTACGATGGGGAAATCTTTGTCCCTATGTCTGAGCGACCTGCGCGCTATGAAGCCGAGATTCTGGAAGGACCTACCGACCGCCTGACTGCCAGATATGGACAGCCGGTCATTGTCAAGGAAGAGATAAAACCGGTTGCCCTGCTCCATACACCGGCGGGCGAAACGGTGATCGATATGGGACAGAATATGGCGGGATTTCTGCGGTTCTACGCTGATGAGCCAAAGGGAGTAAAGATTTATATGCAGTTTGGCGAAGTGCTGCAGGACGGTAATTTTTACCGCGACAATCTGCGGACGGCCAAGGCAGAATTCACCTATATTTCAGACGGCATCCCGAAATATGTACAGCCGCATTTTACTTACTATGGATTCCGCTACGTCAAGGTGGAAGGCTTTACGAAGGAGATCAGCTTAGATCAGTTTACCGGGTGCGTGCTCTACAGTGACTTAGAACAGACCGGATGGATCACGACAAGCAACGAGAAGGTAAACCAACTGATCCGGAATGCAATGTGGGGACAGAAATGTAATTATGTGGATATTCCGACGGACTGCCCGCAGAGAGACGAGCGTATGGGGTGGACTGCGGATACGCAGGTGTTCTCGGGCACGGCATGTTTCAATATGGACAGCTATAATTTCCTTCGCAAATTCAGCCATGACTTGTATGAAACGCAGAAGGAGTATGGACATGTAACCGCTGTCGTACCGGCTTTTCATGAGAACGGGCCTACTTGCTCCGTATGGGGTGACGCGGCGACGATCGTTCCCTGGAATTTGTATCTGTATTACGGGGATATCAATATCTTAAAAGAGCAGTTCGAGAGCATGAAGCAGTGGGTGGATTATATCAAAGGGATTGATGAAGCAACCGGAGGAAGGCGCCTCTGGGATGTTGGATTCCATTTCGGCGACTGGCTTGCTATGGACGGCGAGGGAGACGACGGCTTCAAGGGCGCGACAGAGGACGGATATATTGCCACGGCATATTATTACAATTCCGCGAAGATCGTAGCGAAAGCGGCAAAGCTCTTGAGCAGAGAAGAGGAAGCGGCTTATTACGGAACGTTGGCGGAGGAGATTAAGGCTGCGCTGCAGGCGGAGTATTTTACTGCAAACGGACGCCTTGCGCTGACGACGCAGACTGCTTATGCGGTTGCACTGTACATGGATTTTGCCCCGGAAGGAAGCAAAGAGCGGATCGCCGGATTCCTGAAAGAAAAACTGAAGGTAAACAAAGGATATCTGAAGACAGGATTCGTGGGTACTTATCTGCTAAATAAGGTATTGTCGGATTATGGTAATAACGAATTGGCATATAAGCTGCTTCTGAACGAAGAATGTCCCAGCTGGCTGTATGCCGTCAATATGGGAGCGACTACCATATGGGAGCGCTGGAATTCCATCCTGCCGGACGGAAAAATCAGCGGTACGGAGATGAACTCCCTGAATCATTATTCTTACGGAAGCGTCGTCGAGTGGATGTACCGGAATATGGCAGGTCTGCATGTTGAGGAAGAGCATCCGGGATTCACCCATGTGACGATCGCACCGCAGCCGGATTACCGTATTACGTCCTGTGCCATGAAGTACCAGTCGGCGGCAGGCACCTATGAGATTGACTGGAATGTGGAAAAAAGTGGGGAATTCCGATTAAAGGTAACGGTGCCGTTTGGTGCAGGGGCAAAGGTTGTCCTGCCGAATACAACAAAAGAGCCGGCAGAGGTTTCGGCAGGTACTTATGAATATGCTTATGTGCCTGAAGTGCCTATTCTCAAAGTCTATTCATTGAAATCTCCATTCAGTGAACTGCTGGAGAGTGAGACCGCAAAGTCGGTAGTTGAAAGCTTTGTACCGGAATGGAGGGCGATACCGGCCGGCATGCATGATATGACGGTGGAAATGCTGAATGATACGCCATTTGTGAATCTGACGCCGGAACAGATGGAAGCGCTTGATACGCATTTGAAAAATTGTTAGCAGGTAATTATATCTTTTTTAAGAAAATTTATGTCATCTTATGAAGGGACTGGCGTACTTGTGATTTTTGAATCATCAGTACGGCAGCCCTTTTTATATGTGTACCAGGAAAATTGCTAAACTAATGTTATTCAATAATGCCAGGCGCTGTGTATTGGTTTAATCTAATAACATTGAGGGATGGTTGTTACAAGTCCTGAGCTGAATCGTTACTGGTATATTTCACTTAGATGTGCTAAGATAAAAAATGAAAAGCACGAGAAGGTAAAAAAATAAGAAAAGGTATATACAGATGCGAGAGGATGAAACAGGAATAAGAAAGCATTTTCATATACATGGCAGGCATGGCGCCCACGCACAGAAGGTTGATTTGACAGAAGGGTCGATTGTCAGGAAGATCATTCAATTTGCGATACCGTTGTTTCTGGGACAACTGCTGCAGCAGTTTTACAATATGGCGGACGCGTGGGTAGTTGGAAATTTTTCGGATAATAATAATTTTGCGGCAGTCAGCTCCGGAGGAAGTTTGACTTTTCTGGTCATAGGTTTCTTTAACGGAATCGCCATTGGCGGCGGTGTCATTATTTCACGGTATTTCGGCGCCAGAGATAAGGAAAGCGTTCAGAAAGCTATCCACACGAATTTTCTGTTTGGAATTCTGTCTTCTGTGTTGGCGACGGCGGTGGGTCTGGCTTTTATTCCAAAGCTGCTTGAGTGGATGAATACGCCAGAGG
This sequence comes from uncultured Bacteroides sp., assembly GCA_964465725.1. Lineage (GTDB taxonomy): Bacteria > Bacillota > Clostridia > Lachnospirales > Lachnospiraceae > UBA3282. The sequence continues at coordinate 3,420 of CAYXKS010000312.1, forward strand.
AGGTTTTGCCTTATTCCCTGATTTATTTCCGGATTTATTTTGCGGCGGTGTCAACGGTAATCCTCTACAATATCTGTATGTCGATCATGCAGGCGCTGGGAGACAGCCTGCATCCGCTGTATTACCTGATTTTTTCTTCGCTGGTCAATGTGGTTCTGGATTTGATTTTTGTGGCGGGATTTCACTGGGGAGCCGGAGGGGCTGCCATTGCCACGGTGATTGCCCAGGGACTCAGTGTTTTGCTGTGTCTGGTGCGGATGTGCAGGGAGCCGGATGAAACCGTGCGGCTGGACTTTAGGAAGCTTCATTTTTACAAGGATATTATGTTGGAGGCCATTGGGCAGGGGCTGCCTACCGGGATTCAGAATTCTGTGATCAGTATCGGAAATATTGTCGTGCAGAGCAATATCAATGCCTTTGGGGCCTACGCAATCTCAGGGCATGGAGCCTACGCGAAAATTGAAGGATTTGTGTTTCTGCCGATTATGAGTGTGTCCATGGTTCTGCCAACTTTTATCAGCCAGAATCTGGGTGCCGGGAAGTATGATCGGGCCAAAAAAGGAGCATCGCTTGGTATCCTGTCGGGTATGGTTCTGGCAGAGCTGGTCGGAGCGGTTATTTATGTGGGAGCTCCGTATGCGCTGCGTATTTTTGTGAATTCGGAGGAAGCAATCGGATACGGGACGATTCATGCACGGACAGTGGCGCCATTCTTTTTCCTGCTGGCCTTCTCTCACTGTGCCGCCGGCGTCATGCGCGGGTGCGGTAAGGCTTTTATACCAATGATCACGATGCTGCTGTTCTGGTGCGTTGTTCGGATCATATATGTTTCTCTGGCAGTGAAACAGTTTCC
>CAYXKS010000313.1:0-4270 GCA_964465725.1 uncultured Bacteroides sp.
ATTCAGGCAAAAGGGAATCTGCCCCTCGCCGAAGGCGATCTGGAATGGGCAGATTTCGTAACAGTGAAGCCAAAGGCTGAACTGTTACATGTCGTTTACTATATGATACAGGAGAGGACAGGAAGGTCATAGATGAGTAAACTGTATAAAGCGACGAAAATTTTTCTCTTCTTTATATTGGTTTTTATATTGCTCGGTACTGCTGCGCGTATTACACAGCGCAAGGAAAGCCAGAGAAAGTATCAGGATTTTATGGCGCTTGCCGATCAGGTGGACGTACTGTTTCTGGGATCGTCCCATGTGCTGAACGGCATCAATCCGGTTCAGTTGTACCAAGAACAGGGCATTACGTCTTATAATATGGGAAAGCCGGGCGGTATGGTGACGGAATCCTACTGGATGCTGATGAATGCGCTGGATTACTGTACACCGAAGTGTGTGGTGGTGGATTTGTGGGCGTTAGACAGGGATTATCGATATGTGGATGTTATGAACGGCTATGAGTCCGAGGAGGAACTTCGCAATTCGGTCTCTCTTTTGCACAACAATATGGATATCTGGCCGCTTGGCAGGACGAAGATTGCGGCAGTCAGGGATTTGATACAAGATCCGCAAATCCGCAAAGAGTTCCTGTGGGATTTTACATTGTACCACGACCGTTGGTCGGCTCTTGGATCGGATGATTTCACGGCTCTTGGCGGGCAGCTTCAGAGCGGTTATCTGCTGGGGGCGGAGCGCAGGCCGGAGTTGTATCTGGATCCGTCCATCGGACAAGCGGATGATACGGCGCAGGTGCTTCCGGGAAAATCAGTCTGTGTGGAATATCTGGAAAAAATATTGGCAGTTTGTGAGGAGCGCGGCATAGACGTGGTGTTGACTTTTCTGCCGATGGCCAGGTCTTATGACCAGGATAGACAGGCAGTCAATACGGCGACTCAGATTGCACAGGAGCGCGGGATCTTGTTCCTGAACATGCTGCCGCACGAGACGCAGACTCTGATAGATTATTATACGGATATGAGTGACGACACGCATTTAAATGCCAATGGTATGCGTAAGATGACTTCTTATATCGGCGCAGTGCTGAAAGATGCGTGCGCGTTGCCGGATCACAGGGCGGACACGTCTTATGCGGCATGGGAAGCGAGAGTGACGAAGTGGCAGGCTGACGAAATCGATATGCTTTGCAGTCAGCAGGACTTGTATGCAGAGTTGGGAGCAATTCAAAATATCAATGCCAGCGTCGTCCTTTATATGAGGGGAGACTCCAAGGCGCTCCACGATGCGACGGTTCGTCGTTTTGTGAAACAACTGACGGGTTCACCGGTCATTGACGATGCCGTATCCACAAACGGCCCATATTTGTTGATCCGGGATGCGTCTGGAAATATCAGTGATACACCGGTTTCTTATGAGTTTGCCGGCGAAACGCAGACGGAAAAGTTTGCTACGCTGTTGGGAGAGACCGAGTACATCGGGATGCCGGATTTCGGCGCAGTGTATGTGGGTGGAGATTATGAGAATAATTACCTGGACATGGAGGAGCATTACGGTGACGAGGTGCAGCTTTTGATTCTGGGACAGCAGGGGGAAGTGATCGGCAGGCTGTATTATGATGCCGAATGGCAAGGGACGGAAGAATAATTTTTGAACCTATAGCCGTCATGGATAAAATTTGGTATACTGTAAAGGTTGGTGTATGGCTTTGAATATAGCGTTTTGTTTTGACCATAATTTAACCCGTCAGGTGCAGGTGACGATAGCTTCTCTGCTAGACCATACGAGGACAGGAGAGGAACATTATCATATCTACTGCATCTGTACCGGGGAGGCGGCCGCTGTCGAGCCGGATCTTCGCCGGATTATTGCGGCTAGGGATGCGGATACGGTCTTGACTGTAAAGGCAGTGGACAATCCTTATCAGGATGCCTATCAGGTCAGAGGAATTTCGACGGGGACTTATCTTCGGCTGGAACTGCACAGGCTGCTGCCCGAAGTGGACAGAATACTATATACGGATGTGGACGTTCTCTTCCGGGACAGTTTGGTGGAACTTTGGCAGACGCCTCTGACAGATAAATATTTGGCGGCAGTGCGGGGCGGCGCGAATCTGTCAGATCAGTGGGAGCGCAACAGCGCACGGCCTTATTGGCATCATTTGGAGGCAGTGCGCGGGAATTATATCAATGCCGGCGTGACCTTGATGAACCTTGCCCTGATCCGTGAGAGGAACCTGGAGCAGCAGTGGCGGGAATGGATGAAGGAGAAGCTGTACTATCAGGATCAGGATATCCTGAATATTACCTGCCAGGGTGCTATCGCTTATCTCCCTTTTCGTTATAACAGTCTTGCTTATATGACGGACGAAGATTATGATAGATGTATCAGAGAGGGTATTTATTCGGCGAGGGAATGTGAGGAGGGCAGGAGCCGTCCGGCGATCATCCACTATGCCGGGGATAAACCCTGGAAAAGATATGATACGAACAGGGGAGAACTCTGGTGGGATTATATCAAGAGCCAGCCGGATCTGACCGGCCTTTTCGATGAGGCGGCGGCACGAAGATATCACGGCCCGACAGTTTGGGAGCGGGCAGTGCGGAAGATGGAGTGGATATTCGGCAGGGAGAATTGAAAACAGAGGGAATCGATGGCCGCCTGTTATGGAGTTATGAAGCAGTGAAGCCAAAGACTGAACTGTTACAGATTGGGTTACTATTCACGGCTAAAGTTAATTCCGAAGGAATTTACTTTTGTGGATGCATTTTGTGTGCATCATGTTACTATGAGCGGCTAGGCCGTGAATAGGAGCCAGATTGGAGGATAAAGATGAAGATAGCAGTTGCAGGAACAGGATATGTAGGACTCGTGGCGGGTGTGTGTTTTGCGGAGAAAGGACACGACGTCACGTGTGTGGATGTGGATGAGAAGAAGGTCAGGTTGATGGAATCTGGCGTATCGCCCATTTACGAAGAGGGGCTGGAAGAGTTGATGCGCAAGAACAATGCCACCGGCAGACTGCATTATACGACGGATTATCGGAATGCCTACCGGGATGTGGATGCCATCTTTATAGGTGTGGGAACGCCGGAGCAGCCGGACGGTTCCGCGAACCTGAGTTATATCGCCACGGTGTCCAGACAGATTGCAGAGTCGGTGGAACGGGACTGCCTGGTGGTGGTGAAGTCTACGGTGCCGGTAGGGACGAATGATAAAGTCGAGCAGTTTATCCGGGACTTCCTGATCAGGGATGTGAAGGTGGAGGTGGCCTCCAATCCTGAATTCCTGGCGCAAGGTTCTGCGGTGCACGATACGCTGCATGCAGCCCGGATCATTATCGGTACGGAGAGTAAGGAGGCGGAAGCGGTTCTGAAGAAGATCTATGAGCCGTTTGGCCTGCCGATTGTGTCTGTGGGCAGACGCTCGGCGGAGATGATCAAGTATGCATGCAATGATTTCCTGGCGCTCAAGATTTCTTATATGAATGATATTGCCAACCTGTGTGAACTGGTGGGAGCGGATATTGACGCCGTGGCGGAAGGGATGAGTTATGATGCCAGAATCGGGTCCAGATTCCTGAATGCCGGTGTGGGTTACGGCGGAAGCTGTTTCCCGAAGGATACGAAGGCGCTGAAATATCTTGCCAGGCAGAATGGCTATACGCTGCGCACAGTTGAGGCGGCGGTGGATGTGAATGCGGAGCAGAAGACGAAGTTGTTCCATAAGGCGAGCAACCGGATGATTACGTTCCAGAACCTGAAGGTGGCTGTGCTGGGGCTTGCGTTCAAGGCTGGCACCGACGACCTGCGCGAGGCGCCATCGCTGGACAATGTGCAGCTTCTGTTAGAGAGTGGGGCGGATATCCATGCTTATGATCCTGTGGCGGCGGATAATTTCAGGAAGAGATATCCGGAAGGCAGTATTGAGAAGGGAACCATACAGTATGTAGCATCGCCGGAGGAGGCACTTCAGGATGCGAATATCTGTTTTATTTTCACGGAATGGGGAGAGATCAAATCAGTAACGCCTGCTGTATTTAAGGAGAAGATGCGGATTCCGCTTGTGTATGATGGGCGTAATCTGTATGACCTGAAAGGAATGAAGGAAGCAGGCGTGGAGTATTACAGCATTGGACGCCCGTGATGAAACACAACAGTTCAGACAAGGATGACACCCTGGTATGGAGTGCAGTATTTAGAAAGGTATGTAAGTCAATATGAATCCATTGGATATCAATAAAGTATATTTGGTGACAGGGGGTGCGGGTTTC
>CAYXKS010000314.1:0-4265 GCA_964465725.1 uncultured Bacteroides sp.
TTCCATTCTTGCCATGTGCAATCGTGGTTTTTATATCAGCTCTTTTGCTGGCTGTTAAAGAATTCGGTAAAAAAGAAATGAGGTAAACTAATTCCTGCGTCCTTACTTTTACCTTACTTTTTTGCAAGAAAGCTCCGAAAACCGTTCCGGTGTGATATCATAGAACATGAAGTTATACTATGGCACCAAAATACGGTGCCTAAGTATAACTAAATCATGTTCGGAAGAATGCATAAAGCCTGCATTCTTCCCAGGCTGAGCAAGAAGTCCAATATCATAGAACATGAAAATCATAATTTACCGAAAGGTGCAGGCACATGGAGCATTCTCATTTACATTTGAAAAAAATTCTGTTGGTGGATGACGAACCGGAGCTGCGTAAGCTGGTGGTAGATATTCTGTCGGATGACGGATTTGTCAATATCGTGGAAGCAGATACCGTTCAGAGCGGGCTTTCTTCCGCCATGCAGGAGCGGCCTGATCTTGCAATCCTTGACGTTATGCTGCCGGATGGGGACGGATTTTCCCTTATGAAACAGCTGCGGACATTTACGGATATCCCGATCATATTCCTGACGGCAAAAGAAGAGGCCGACGACAGGCTTGCCGGCCTCGGGCTTGGAGCCGATGATTATGTGGTAAAGCCCTTTCTGCCGCAGGAACTTCTGCTGCGTATCTATGCGGTACTTCGTCGATGTTATAAAGCGGATTCTCCGTTGCTGGAACTGGAAGGATGCACGATAGACTTCAGCCGTGCCGAAGTCCATAAGAATGGAACGATCATCGCCCTTACTGCAAAAGAACACATGCTGCTGGAAACACTGTCACATAACGGGGGACGAATCGTAAGCATTGACGCGCTGTGCGAGGCCCTGTGGGGCGATAATCCTTTCGGGTACGAAAACAGCCTGAATGCCCATATCCGGCGCATACGGGAGAAAATCGAAACCAATCCTTCGAAACCAGTATCCCTGATCACCGTGAAAGGACTTGGCTATAAATTAATTGTAAGAAAATATAGTAGTTGAGAGTATCCGGACTGTTACACTTTCATATTGTGCCTGAGCGGAAAAAGTGGAATACCCCACAGCTAGTTACGGGGCATCATAGCTTGAAAACGCAGCAAGCTGCGGGGTATTCCACCCTCGCGGCAGTCGCCAATATGTCCAAACCAACCTCGGTTGCTTATAAACATGGTCACTTGGCTCGTTGCTCGCGGAAATAAACATCACAAGGAATGAACACCATGAAAATAATCAGCAGATATCTTTCAAAATACTTACTATCCTTTATCGGCCTTATCATACTTCTCGCCGCAGTAAATATTGCCGCATTCGCTTTTACCTTTTACAATGCAGTCGTAAAAGATTTCGGGGATTCCTCTCCGCAGAATATGCTAAAAAAGCTATCCGCGGCTTCATCGGCGGACGGCATAACAAAAGAAGCGGAAAGAATGCTAAGCGACAACTCCTTATGGGCAATGTATTTGGATGCAGAGGGTTCCTGCAGCTGGACGGTAAATCTGCCGCCGGAAATTCCAACGACATATACCATTCAGGATGTCGCCGTATTTTCCAGAGGCTATCTGAAGGATTATCCTGTATTTGTACGGAGTGATGAAACCGGCTTATTAGTCATCGGTTATCCCAAAAACAGCTATATGAAAATAACCAGCAATTATTATTCCGTTACCATGGTTCATAAGATCTTTCTCTTTTTCCCCGCCGTCCTTATATTCGACCTGCTGATCCTGTTTCTTGCCTATTCCCAATCCAAAGCAAAAATCAGCAGGCATACGGAACCTCTTATCTCCTCGATCATGGCTCTCTCGGAGGGGAAAGATATTCATCTTCCTGTAAAAGGTGAACTGTCGGAAATCGCTGAGAGTATCAATAAGACCTCCGATATCATCAGCCGCCAGAACACTGCGCGGGCGAACTGGATCAGTGGTGTGTCCCATGATATCCGTACTCCCTTATCTATGATCATGGGATATGCGGAACGGATCGTGAAGGATAAAGACGCCAGCGGCCAGATCAGAGAGCAGGCCGCCGTCATCTCCCGGCAAAGCGTCAAAATAAAAGATCTGATACAGGATCTGAATCTCGTATCAAGACTCGAATACGACATGCAGCCTCTGTCGAAGGAACCTGTACGGCTTTCCAGACTGCTGCGTTCCTATGCGACAGACCTGATCAACAGCGGTCTGCCGGATTCCTGTTCCCTGGAGGTCGATCTTTCTCCCGACTCTGAAAACAGCACGCTGGAATGCGACGCCAAACTGATCACACGAGCCGTCAACAATCTGGTCCAGAACAGCATTCACAGCAATCCCAAAGGCTGTGCCGTCATTCTGTCCCTGCAAACAACAGAAGAAAATCTGCTCGTAACCGTACAGGACAATGGCGTCGGTATTTCTGCCGAAAAGCTGGACGAACTAAAGAGCAGACCTCACTATATGGATAGTACCGATAACCGACTGGATCTCCGCCATGGCCTGGGACTTCTTCTGGTACGGCAGATCGTTGAAGCGCACCAGGGAAGAATCGAAATAGAAAGCAAACCGCAAGAGGGTTATAAAACCAGCTTATACTTTCCCCGCAATCCTTCCTGTAACGATTCCAAAAGGGTAGTCTGAAATGCGGTTGTAAGCGTTCGGAGCGGAAATGTAAAGCGGCGTTGCTTTACATTTTTTCTGGTAACAGGCTAAAATGAGAGCACGAAAGGAGACAACATGGAATTAAGCAAAAAGATTTATCAGTTAAGAAAACTGGCCGGTATGACACAGGAACAGCTGGCAGAAAAGCTGAATATTTCAAGACAGACTCTGTCAAAATGGGAAAACGGAACAAGCATACCGGATGTGGAAAGCGTAGTCAGGCTTTCGGCTCTGTTCCATACTTCTCTGGAAGAATTATTATTGGAGGAGGAAAACCGTGTGAAAGAAGAAAATACACAAATCACATTGGAGGACATGATGCGGATCAATGCCCACAACAGAAAAATGAACCTGCTGCTTTGCAGTGGATTGTTGTTTCTGGCAATCGGCATTATCATAGCCACGTTTGAAAGGATGCTGGAGACGACTACGGAAAGTCTGACCTATGTTTTGTACAGGTATATCGCGGTAGGGCAGTATGATCCTGCACCGGTGAATTACACCCGCCTTATGTTTCCCGCAATTCTGGCAGGGATCGTGGGAGCAGTCCTATGCCTGTGCTATTTTATGGAAAACAGAAAGAAAAGAATCGGAAAAGGGGAAAAAGAGAAATGAAAAAACAATATTTAGCCGGATTGGCAGCGTTGGTACTGGTATTGGCGGTGTGTGCCGTTCTATTTGCCAGGGCCGGGAAAAATGGAGAAGACAATGAAGATCTGTATGGAGATATCATTGCCGGCCTGGGGGATGATGAACAGTATTCCCTGCGCGATATCGGGGAAAAGAACTATGTTCTTTTTACAACGGATATGACCTATGATGACGGAAACGGACATAATGCAGCGGTTTACTGCAATGTGTATTATGCGCTCAGCGGGAAAGAGTATCCGCTTGGGCGTATAGAGAGTATGGGGACGGCCTGGCCGGTCAGCTATGGGGAAAAGTGCATCTATACTGCATCGGAACACAGCCTTGAGGTTTACAGGTTTGATCAAAAAAGGAAGCAGTGGACCGTCCTGCAGTATGAAGAAAGCTTTGATGAAAATAGGAATGCTTCTTATCGGTATACAGAAGATGGTGAGGCGAAGGCCATTTCGGAAAAAGAATACCTGGATGTTATGGAAGATTATGGAAAGAGTACCGTTATCAATTTCGGATACGGAGCCAGTGATAATCCGTACTAGACGAAGTATGGTGCTGCAATCACAACAGAATTATTCCACAGCGTAAGAGCGAGAGAATCACTACACAGTTTCAGAGCGTATAGAAAACAAATCTATGCGCTCTGTTTTACTCTCACGTAATTCATGAAAATTATTCATATGAAATATTATTCTTCTTTAAAAGGTCTTTCAGATAATCTACCTGAGAAGACAACGATTCGTTAGATGCATTTAATTGCGCAACGGATTCAGACAGTTCCCGAATCTGTGACTCAGATTCCTTCCTGGTCTTCGCAATGATCTCAGCAAACTTCATTCTTCTGTTAAATGCCTGATCAACTTGGCTATTTTAATGTTCTGCAAAAGAGTATATAATATACGTATTGGAAATTACCCATACCGAAATATGAAATAAATTCAGAAATATAGATTTCAATGGATAC
>CAYXKS010000315.1:0-4255 GCA_964465725.1 uncultured Bacteroides sp.
AGAAGACATGGAGGTGCAAGTATGAATCGGTGGGTGGAACGTAACTATGATGATATTATGGATTTGCCACATCATGTATCATCTCGGCATCCGCAGATGTCGCTTTCGGACCGGGCAGCGCAGTTTTCGCCTTTTGCCGCGCTGACCGGCCATGAGGAGGCTATTCATGAGGCGGGCAGATTGACGGAGGATTTTATTGAACCAGGCGAGGACAGGAAGGAACAGCTCAATGAACAGTTTCGGATACTCGAGGAGAACCAGGCCCGGAAGCCGGAGGTTGAGGTTACTTATTTCCGGCCGGATGAAAGAAAGGATGGCGGAGCTTATGTGACGGTTCGCGGACGGGTGAAGAGAGTCGATGCATACAGGCATCAGATTCTGTTTGTGGACGGGACGATTCTTTCGATGGAGAGAATTTATGAGATAGATGGAGAAATATTATAATGTGGAATTGGTATTAGATTTTTATAATGCAGGATTGACATCAGATTTATTCTTGACAAAGTAATGCATGCAGAATATACTTGAGTATGAGTTAGTAATAACTAACATACATAAGGAGGAAGTCATGTCAGAAGAAGAAAGAAAGTTCCTGGAAATCGTGGATTTGAAGAAGGGATTTGGCAGTGGAGAGACCCGTCAGGAAGTGCTGCGCGGAATGAGTTTTTCTGTGGCGAAGGGGGAGTTTTGTGTGCTTCTTGGTCCTTCCGGATCCGGGAAGTTTACACTGCTTAATATAATCGGTGGGATAGACAGTGCTGATTCGGGATACATATCCATCAATGGCGATAAACTGAAAGATATGGGTGAGAAGAAGCTTACACAGTACCGCAGAAGACATCTGGGATATGTTTTTCAGATGTATAATCTGATCGGGAATCTGAATGTGAAAGAAAACATTGAGGTGGGAGCTTATCTGTCGGATGATCCGCTCGATCTCGATGAACTTCTGAATACGCTGGGACTTTATGAGCACAGGCATAAGCTTCCCAATCAGTTATCCGGCGGGCAGCAGCAACGCGTTTCCATTGGCCGTGCGATTGTCAAGAATCCGGATATTCTTCTCTGCGATGAACCTACAGGAGCGCTGGATTATAATACGTCGAAGGAGATCCTGAAGCTGATCGAGGACGTCAATGCGAAATATGGGAATACTGTTATTATGGTCACGCATAACGAGGCTATCAGAAATATGGCGGATCATGTGATCAAGCTTCGTGACGGGATTGTGCGGCATAATGATGTCAATATGAATAAGATTTCGGCAGCGAATTTGGAATGGTAGGGTGAGTTAGAATAATTGGGAGAGGCAGAGGGGAGATATTGAGATGAAAAGGCGTGGAAAGAAAGTGAAAAATCCTCTGATCAGGCGAATTTCAAGAGAACTTATCGGAGACTGGAGAAAATATCTTGTGGTCAGTCTGTTTCTGATTCTTACCATTGGCTTTGTGTCTGGAATGTATGTGGCGAACGAGAGCATGATGACATCCGCGGATGAAAGTATTTTGAAATATAAGCTGGAGGATGGGCATTTCGAACTGGAGCGCAGAGCGGAGGATCGTTTAATCTCAGCGATCGAGTCCGGAGAAAAGGCGGATGTCAGACAGTATTATCTGGATAAGGCACAAGGTGAGCTGGATGAGAAGTTCGGGGAAGAGTTTGAGAAGGAATTTGAACAGGAGTTTATCAAGGAGTTCGATTCCGGATTTGCGGAGGAATTTGACAGTGTATTTGAATCGCAAGTCAGAGAATCCCTGATGGCGCAGGGGCTCGATGCCGCGTCAGCGGAGGCGTTGTTGCCGGCGGTGGTTGAGCAGGCGAAGGAGTCAGGAGATTATCAGACCGCATATGATATTGCTTATGAGACAGCCTATGAGGAAGCCTACGAGGAAGCTTATGATGAGGCATATCCGAAAGCTTACGAAGAGGCATGGGAGGAGATTCAGGACGAGGTCAATGAAGAATATGCTAAGGCGGAAGAAAAGTATGAGTTGAATGATCCTGTATTCAGGACGGTGCCGGTCAATGTCTATGAGAATTTCTATAGGAATGAGGCGGAGGATAACGATAATGATGGCGTATCTGATGGCACGGTCCGGGTTTATGTGAAGTCGGAGGAGATAAATCTGGCATGTCTGATGGAAGGAGATTTTCCGGCGTCGGCAGATGAGATCGCGATTGACCGCATGCATGCGGATAATGCCGGGATTAAGACGGGGGATACCGTTACAATTGGCGGGCAGAAATACCGGGTTAGCGGTTTGATTGCATATGTCAATTATGCAACGCTCCACGAGAGGAATACGGATCTTATTTTTGACGCCCTGAAATTTGATGTGGCGATGGTCACACAGGAGGGATTCCGGCGTCTGCATAATACCGTTCATTATACTTATGCATGGCAGTATGCAGAGCAGCCAAAGGACGAGAAGGAAGAGAAGGCTTTTTCGGATGACTTTCTGAAAGTGCTTCTCACACAGACGGTTACGGAAGATAATGAGATCGAGGACTATATGCCTCGGTATGCGAATCAGGCGATCAATTTTGCGACGGATGATATGGGTTCCGACAAGGCGATGGGCGGTGTTCTTCTCGATATTCTGATTGTTATTATCGCTTTTATCTTTGCAGTCACAATCAGCAATACAATCGTGAAAGAGTCCCAGGTGATCGGTACGCTCCGCGCTTCCGGATACACGAAAGGAGAATTGGTCTGGCATTATCTTTCCATGCCTGTCATTGTGACGCTGGTGTCGGCAGGAGCAGGGAATTTGCTTGGTTATACAGTGTATAAGAATGTAGTGGTCTCCATGTACTATAACAGCTACAGCCTGCCGGTCTATGAGACGATATGGAATCCCGACGCCTTTTTCAAGACGACGTTGATCCCACTGTTGTTGATGTTCGTGGTAAATCTTGTTGTAATAGTGAAGATGATGCAGTGTACGCCGTTGCAGTTTCTAAGGCATGACCTGAAAAAGACAAAGCGTAAGAAGGCCATGCGGCTTCCGGAATGGAGATTCCTGAACAGATTCCGCCTGAGGATTATACTTCAGAACATTCCGAACTATGCCATACTCTTTTGCGGGATTTCTTTTATTATGGTAATGCTCGCCATGGCTGTGGTAATGCCGGATACACTCGATTTTTACAAAGAAAATACGGCGGACATGATGTTCGCAAAGTATCAATATGTGCTGAAGTCCTACGAGGATGAGGAGGGAGAGGTAATCGGTACCGGAAATGATGACGCCGAGAAATTCAGTATGTATTCTTTACAGAAAAAGGGCGGACAGCTTGATGAAGAGGTTTCGGTATATGGAATCCCGGATGGCAGCAGGTATGTACAGATTCCCGGATTGGAATCACTGGAAGAAGGGGAAGTCTATATTACGGCATCTTTTGGCGATAAATACGGCCTGGCGGTGGGAGATCAGATCCTTCTGGATGAAAAATATGAGAACAGTCAGTATCGGTTCGAGGTGGTCGGAATATATGATAAGTGTCTGAACATAGCAGTTTTTATGCCCATACAGAACTATAGAAGTATATTTGATCTGGAAGACGAAGCGTTTGGCGGCTATATGTCTGATTCGGAAATCACGGATATTGCGGAGGAGAATATTGCGACTGTCATCACCGAGAGGGATATTACCAAAATGTGTGACCAGCTGGATCACTCGATGGGGGCTTACATGCAGTATTTCCAGATCCTGTGCGTTCTTTTATCTGCGGTGTTGATCTATCTTCTGACCAAGATTATTATCGAGAAGAATGAGAGCGCCATATCCATGACAAAGATTCTGGGATATGAAAATCGGGAAATAGCGGGGCTGTATCTGCTTTCCACGACCATAATTCTGTTGATTGCAGACGCTGTCAGTGTTGTTCTGGGAGCGCTTATTATGGCCCAGGCGTGGAGAATAATCATGTCCGGCTACACAGGCTGGTTTACATTCAGGATCGCTCCTGCCGGATATGTTCAGATGTATGTGTTTGTTCTGATCGGATATCTTGTCGTTATGATCTTTGATTTTCGCAGAATCAGAAAAATTCCGATGGATGAGGCGCTTAAGAATGTAGAGTAAGCTGATAGGATAATTTCCTGTATACGGAAGCTTTTACAAGACCGAAAACGAAGTTCAAGGATATTTTGTATGTATATATTTGTGCATGTATTATGAACAGTATCATATAGAATTTGTGCAAATTGTCTTTTGAAATTTTAACATGGAAGAGGTAAACTAATTAAGAA
>CAYXKS010000316.1:0-4231 GCA_964465725.1 uncultured Bacteroides sp.
TTCAGTCTTTCTTGTATCCTATCTTTATATCAGTATTTTTCACCTTCAGAAACTCTAGCATCTCTTTCACAATTTCCTTGGAACTGGCCTCTATCTTTATCAAATCACCGGATTTTACTTTAAGTACCAGAAAATACATGTCAAAATTTGCCACCCCACAGCATAGCCTTCCATTCACCTCTTCTATTCTCAAGTATGCCTGTATGATACTCTCATATGAAAGTGTAGTCCATTTCAATCCTTTTTTGTAAAATATTTCCTGATCGTTTAGTTTTATTTTTTTATCTTCCATCTTCTTTTTCCATATAGCTCATTACTATTGTTAATTTTGTCTGAAATTGCACTTTTGACCTAACATAATCAAGCGCAGATGCACCCTCAGGATACATACATATTTAGGAAGGCACATCTGTAAATAAATCACAGATGTGCCTTTGATCAACCGAATATTGATAACAATATAGCATTCGGCTTCCCTGTTACCAACATTATTCTATTTACTTCGACTCACTGCCCCATAATACCTTACCGCCATCAATCAAAAGAATAACAGCCAGAATAACAATCGGAACAATGATAATATCCTGCAGAACGTTTGTAAAGATCGCCGTTCCGTCTAATCCGCCGCCCATCAGCGCTACAAGATTGTTCTTAAAGGAGAAGAACAAAGATACAAGTGTAGCAGCAGACATGAAGATAATCGGGAAATAAAGCATCTTGTTGTTTCTCTTATGCTTCTTCAGATAAGTACCTACAGCCAGGAATGCCGGTACAGCAACTAACTGGTTGCATGCACCAAACAGCGGCCATACCTTCTGATAACCTGCCAGACAGAGCGCAAAACCACAAAGCGCTGTGATTACTGTCGCTACATACATATTGTCCAGTTTCAGTTTCTTGCCGGCCTCTGTGCCTGCAAACAATTCCTGGAACATGAAACGTCCAAGTCTTGTACCCGTATCTAAGGAAGTCAGGCAGAAGCAGGATACTGCAAGAGAAATAATTGTGTAAGTCGCGTTTACTGCTCCTTCCGGGAATCCAATCGTAGCGAAGAAACCGGAAATTGCTGTCGCAAATACCACTGTCGGAGATGCATAACCTGCCGCCGCGAACTGACCGTCTGCCGTCAGTGTGGCAACCGCGATCAAGGAAATCACTGCAAGCACACACTCAATCAACATGGAACCATACCCAACGAGCAATGCATCCTTCTCATTGTCAAGCTGTTTGGATGTTGTTCCGGAACCGATCAGGGAGTGGAAACCTGAAATAGCACCGCAGGCAATTGTGATAAACAACGTCGGGAACAAATAACTGTTACCCACGTGAAAACCGATAAATGCAGGAATCTCAACTGCAGGATGTGCAGCGAAAATACCGATTACCGCTGCAATCATCATGAAATAGAGAAGGAAAGAACTTAAATAATCTCTCGGCTGCAATAAGATCCATACAGGTGTTACGGATGCAATCATAATATAGATAAAAACAAATGCAAGCCAGAAGTTCTTACTCAAAACAATCGGGAATGCAAGGCCAAGCGCAACACAAGCTGCCAAAAGAATAACACCGATTACGGATGCAACCGCCATGGGAGCGTTCTTTCTGTATACGAAGAAACCAAATGCAATCGCAAGAGGTATAAACAGCATAGATGCTGTTGCTACAGAACCGTTTGCATCGCTTCCCGTGAAGGAATTCGCTACAATATCAGCGAATGCCGCAATAACAAGCAAGAGCACAAGCCATGCAAATACAGTAAACAATACCCTGCTCTTATGTCCGATATTCTCTTCGATAACTTCACCGAGAGACTTTCCCTCATGACGAATTGACACGAAGATAGAACCGAAATCCTGTACGGCTCCGAAGAAAATACCACCGATCACGATCCACAGGAAACATGGAAGCCATCCGAAAAATGCCGCCTGAATCGGTCCGTTGATTGGACCTGCACCGGCTATGGACGAAAAATGATGTCCCATCAAAACCGGAGTCTTGGCAGGACAATAATCAACACCGTCTTCTAATTCATGCGCCGGTGTTTTGCGTTTGGGGTCAATCCCCCAAGTCCTGGCCAGATATCTGCCGTATGTAAGATAAGCTACTACGAAGATAACGATAGCCAGCAAAATTAATACTACTGAGTTCACACTAATTCCCTCCTATTTGTATAGATTTGCTTCGATATAATCTTCCGAGTTGCATCACCCACGGAACAATATCGAATTCTTATATGAAATAGATTTCTCTATTCAATAAGCATACAATATGGCAGCCTGCTTATTAACAGCCTACTCATTACTCTGCTCTTCCATAATCTGTTTAAAACCGGGTCTGCCGCTTTGGATATCCTGAAATGTATCTCTGTATAATTTCCTTGATTTCCGGCCTACATAATTCGTATAGACTTTCTCATCTTCCATCGTCGCACACGCAATATGCGCCTGAGAGAATCCCCGCATATTGAAACGGTATCCCTTTTCGAATTTGAAATGTTTTACAGCCTTTTGCATTTTTTTGGAGAGTGGCCGTCTGGCAATCAGACTGATCGTCAGGTAACTGTACATGTGCCCCTCAGTAGGAACCTCTTCTCCCTTGCGGACCAGAATGGGTTCCATATACTCTTTTATCAGGGAGTATGCCTCATCGATCAATGCCTGGTCAACCTCGTCAGTCTCTATAAACAAAATATGTTCGTAACTGTCCGACGACCACATATTGGCTTCCCGTACCAGAACATATTTCTCTATATGCGAAAAAAAGTACCCATACGCAGGGTACTCTTTACCATGAATGACATATGGCTGATAGATATCAAATGTACCCGAGTATTTTCGTAACAGTTGATCCAAATAATCAGCAGTCTTCATTCTAATACCCCTTTGTATTACATCTATGTAACAGCTCAGCCTTCGGCCTCACCACACAAATAAATCCTACAGATAACCTATTCGTCTTTTTCATAACTCAACATTTAATTTAACACATTAAAGCGGAAAATACAATCACTTTATGCAAAAAAAGGAAAAAGCGGAATTATAAATGTATAAATCTAACAAATATTCTACATAACTATTCAGTCTTTCACTATTCTGCAACTATAATTTGCCCTCTTCACAAAAAGTAGCTTGCAGAATGAAGGCTTCTTACAGAATATGAAGCAAATGTTCAAAATATTCGGGAAGAGGCGCCGTTATCTCCAGATATTGTTCTGTGGCAGGATGTACAAAGCCGATCGTCATTGCATGCAGTGTCTGCCCTTCCAGACGAAATTCCTCTTTCCTGTGGCAATATACTTCATCTCCCAGAAGCGGATGTCCTATGGAGGACATATGAACCCGAATCTGATGAGTACGTCCTGTCTCAAGCTGACATTCTATATAAGTATACTCTTTAAATCTCTGCAGCACAGTGTAGTGAGTTACGGCGTGTTTCCCGTTTATTTCATTGACGGCCATCTTCTTGCGCTCCTTCGGGTCCCGCCCTATAGGCGCATTGATAGTACCGGTGTCCTGCTTTATGACGCCATGGACGATTGCCCTGTATTTGCGCGTGATCGTGTGATCTTTCAACTGCTCTGCAATCTTTCTGTGCGACTGATCATTCTTGCAGACAATCAGAGAGCCTGTCGTATTCCGGTCGATTCGATGGACGATGCCCGGACGCATTATGCCATTGATACCTGAGAGTCTGTCCCTGCAATGAAATACGACTGCATTGACCAACGTGCCGCTGTAATGTCCGGGAGCCGGATGTACCACCATCCCCTTGGGCTTGTCAACTACCAGCACATCCTCGTCCTCATAAAGAATGGCCAATGGAATATTCTCCGCCTCTATAGCAGGTTCCACGGCCTCAGGAATATAAAATCTGATCTCATCATCCACCTTGAGACGATAACCCGCCTTCTGAGGCTTCTGATTAACCAACACACTATTTTCTTTAATACATTTCTGGATATAAGAACGCGACAAGTCCGGCAGCGCACTGGCAATCCACTTGTCTAGCCTCTCGTCATCCTCGCCCAAACCAATTTGATAATTATATTGTTCCATAGTTAAGTTCCATCTTGCCTGCTGACAATGTCAATCAGCGTAACAGTTCAACCCAGGCTTCACTGTTATAATGCAGCAAGCGCAAAGCCCTGAGCTAAACCGCTATCCAGCGACCAATATTAGGAACTGTTCATCAATAACTTGTGAATCCTGCTTGTCTAAATCTCCCTCTG
>CAYXKS010000317.1:0-4230 GCA_964465725.1 uncultured Bacteroides sp.
CTACATAATGGCAGACGCGTCCGGCTTAATAGACTCTAAACTATTACAATTATTTTTCAAAATCCAAACACAATCTGGTCTGCGTGTAGGGCCTGACCTTCGTGTCGGCAACCTCCACATGCGCCGGATGTACACTGTAACCTTTCAGGGATTCCTCATTCTCAAAAGTCGAATCCAACATTAAATCCGCATTGGAAGAAGCCAGTCCTTCCGCCTGGACCCTGATATCCAAAAGTCCGGGGATTTTTCCCTGCAGTCCCTCCAACCCGGCTTTGATACCCGCCTTGATCTCCGCTTTCTCCTCCGTTGAAAATTCGTCTTTCAATTTCCATAAAATAATATGCTTTACCATAATTTTCTTCCTTTCCCCATCTGCCGCGTTGTCGTCAGTCGTCGTAGTCCACTACGACTCCTTCCTCCGCCTTGCAGATGAAAATTCATTCTGCGCCAAATGCAAAGTCATCTCTTAACAGTGCCTTAATAACACTAAAAATTTCTCTTTCGCTCCTGCAAAAACTTTCATAACTATAGTCTTTATTATAATCTTTCAGTCAGCCGCTCCGGTCTTTCACAGGTGGATGCCACTTCCTCAAACCTGCCGCTGTCGCTGCTCTTCATCATCGTATCAATTACATCCAGCACATGATACGCCATCTCTTTACTGGCCCGGTTCCTCCTGCCAGACAGAATTGCATCCGCCATCTCGGAAGGCCCAATGCCGCGGCTGTTTTCTTCATACCCGCATACATTGTCGATTTCCTCCCAAACGGGCTGCCTGGAGATGTCATAACTGTTTGCCATAAAAATATTTTTCCCGCCGAATCCATTGGGATCGTTCATTTTCAGAATACCTTTGGTTCCGTAAATGATAAATTCCGCCTGATCCTGAAGTACGGAATCACCGTTCAGTGCAAAGTTGCCCCTGACTCCGTTCTCCAGCTCCATAACAGCGCAGACCTGGCTCTCATTCGGATAGGAGAACTCTTTGCCGTACTCCGGAGACTGCTCCATCACATTCTTGCGGACAGGTTTCAGATTCCTGACCATCGCAAAAGCTCCTTTAACCGGTCCTAACAGACTCACAAGCATAGTCAGGTAATAAACGCCATAGTCATAGCATATTCCACCACCGGGCATCCGGAGGAAACCGAAAAGACCTGCCAGAAAATCCAGGTCACGATTCGCGCTGATCTGGAAAGACGAGATCTCACCAAGTTTCCCCTCATCAATCATCTTCCTCGCCGTCTGCCATGCAGCCCCCAGAAAAGTATCCGGAGCAGAACCGAAATACAATCCCTTCTCATCTGCCAGCTTCACAAGCTCCCTGGCAGTCTCAACCGTAATTGTCATAGTCTTCTCTGTGTATACATGTTTTCCGGCTTCCAGTGCTTTCTTAGCCAGTTCATAATGAGTGGGCGCCGGCGTCAGAATAACTACCATGTCAATGGAATCATCCGCCAGAAGCTCCTCTACAGTACAGCCTTTGATGCCATACTGTTCTGCTTTCTTCAAAGCATTTTCCAAATGGTTGGCCGCGCAGGCGACAACCTCCAGATCGCCGAATTCATTAATCATGTTTTTCAGATAAATATCGCTGATTGCTCCGCAACCAATCACACCTGCTCTTAATTGCTTCTGTTCCATAGTAACCCTCTTTCTGGCAGCATACCGCTGCCTATTAAATCATATACTTTCTCATTGACTTATACCTTATGGATCTTGATACAAACGCTCCGTGAAAATCAAACACGCTCTTATTTTATCATTCTACCTATACACTGTAAACCAAAGACGATACTACTTCGTTCTTCTCGTCGCCACCGTAATTTTCATACGCTGATAGCTGTTCTGCTCCGCAATATCTATCATGGCTTTCGCCAGATCGTCATAGGTCACATAGCTGTTGCTCTCTTCATTATAAATTATTTCCCCGTCTGTTCCCACCAGATAATCTCCTGTGAACGGTCCCTCCGGATCAAAATTTCTCGACGGACACACGACTGTCCAGTTCATGTGCTCCGTCTTATGCAGTTCATCGATTCCAAGTTTAATATTCATCGAAATCCCTTTCAGGAATTCCGGATGCCCCGGTGTCTCATATTCATACATACTATGGCTTTTGTCCGTATACAGGCTCCCCGCGCCGGCAATAGCAATCAAATGTTTATCTGTTCCGTCAAGCAGCTCTATGTACTTCATGAAAGCGTCCTTGTTGATGGAAGGATCCGCCTTAAATCCGCTGCCGAAGGTGCTGATAACCACATCCATGTCCATAAGATCATCTCTTGTCAGATCAAACAGACTCTTCCTCATAAGCCCGGTCCGCTCATCAGATACTGCCTCGCTACGTTGAATAGCTGTCACCTCATACCCACATTCCAATGCCTGTCTGGCCACTCTTCCGCCCAGATTACCGCTTGCTCCTATTACTGCTATCTTCATAGTTACCTCCATTTTGATAAAATGTTTTATACTGCGTTACTGACAGAAACGCTTATCGGAACTTCAATCACAATTCCAGATCATGAGATGTTTTATGATGTTTTTCAATCATACAGCTATGCTCTTTCTCCCCGTCATAATTGATTCCCACCAACAGAATATCTCCTGTATAATCTTCAATCCACGAAGCGTACTCTCTCCTCCTGATCTGCGAAACTGCTCCCTCAACTGTCCCTTTCCACTTAATCTCCACCACGATAGCCGGTCTTGCCACATCACGTCTTGGAAGGTATACCACATCAGCAAAACCCTTCCCTGACGGCATTTCCAGAATCGGATGCATATAGTAAGCCTGTGCACTGTAATAAGCCATAAGAACCGTACATTTTAAGGAATTCTCATCATGGTATTTAAGAATCGACGCGGTCTTATCATGAATCCTGGAAATACCTGCAGCAACGGCATCGCCATTCATCTCCCAGGTATTACGAAGCAGTTCTTCTGATTCTGCCAATGCCTGCATTACTCCATCCCAGCCACCGGTCTTTACTGCCCGCATAAATTCCTGCGCTATCTCCTGGTTAGGAATGAAGACCTCCTTTTTCTTCCTGTCATAAGTCAAATAACCCAGATGTATCAGAAGCGTAAGCACATCATCCTTAGTCCTGAATGTTGTCATATCATTCTGGGCAGTGGAAGTATCAATCTGACATCTGCCGTTACTGATCATATCGATGACCGATTCTTTTAACCCGTCGAAATCCAGATCAATATATATCTTCAACGCTTCATAGGTCTCTGTACCAGTCCAGTAACTCTGAAACTCCTCATTGTCTATAAGTTCAACCACTGACAGCGGATTATAGATGTGTATACCGCCCAGCAAATATCCGTCATACCATTTCTCTGTCTCCGAATAATCTATACTGTTCTCTTCACAAAGAGTCTGCACTTCTTCCTGTGTGAAACCATAATACGGTGCCATCTGCCCCGGATTCAGCATGGAATATTCTCTGAAAATGTTAATGGCAGAATGATCCCCATATTTCCTGATCGGAAGAATTCCTGTCATATACACCAGCTCTGTATATTCCGCCCCCTTGAACATCCATCGCAGGAAGTCAAGATACTGCTTTTGAATCTCTGCTCTGCCTTTTGCCAGTCTGAAAACACAGTCCCATTCATCGATGATAAAAATAAACCTTGTACCTGTACGAGCATAAATTCTGCTTAACGCTTCGGGTAATTCATGTAGCTGCTGTTCAAAATAAGTTCCATACTCTGCCCTGAGCTCTTCTAAAACAGATTCCTGTATCTTATCTATAAACAAGTCCAGATCGGACTCTCTATACAAAAATCTCTGCACATCCAGCCGGATTACATCATGCTTATTCAGATGCATTTTAAACGACGCATCTTTTTCAATCTTCAAACCCGCAAAAAGCTCTCCGGAATCACAACCTCTGCTGTAATACGCCGTAAGCATATTGGCTGCCATGGACTTTCCGAAACGCCGTGGGCGGCTGACACACATAAAACGCATTTCTTTATTGATCCTGTCATTTGTATAATGAATCAGTTCAGACTTATCTACATAGATATTCTCTGCCAGTGCACGGCAAAATTCCAGATTCCCGGGATTTAAGTAAAGACCCATATGCTTTTCTCCTTGCACAGTTTGTTCGTTATCGGCGCAACAGATTCTTACTATTTTCAGTATATCCCGATTTTCTGTAACGTTCAACACTACATTTTCAAATCTTCTGCCGGCATAAGTACAACGGTTAC
>CAYXKS010000318.1:0-4159 GCA_964465725.1 uncultured Bacteroides sp.
CGGCAGACCACTATGCCAAGCTGGAAAAACACGCTTCGGATTGTATGGACTGCGGCCATTGTGACAATCGCTGCCCTTTCCGGGTAAAGCAGTCGGAGAGAATGAAGCAGATAGTGGAACACTTTGGCAAATAGAACGAATGCGAACTAATGATAGGAATAATAATCTTATGAGCAATGACAAATTTTGGTAGTAGGATTATCATGAAATTTTGTAAACGATTGGAAAGGAGACGAGAATGGCGAAAAAGTTAGGGTTCGGATTGATGAGACTGCCGCTTTTAGATGGGACAGACCCTGCTTCTGTAGATGTAGAGCAGGTTAAGAAGATGGTGGATATTTTTATTGAAAAAGGTTTTACCTATTTTGATACGGCGTGGATGTACTGTGGTTTTAACAGTGAAAATGTGGCTAAAGAAGCTCTGGTAGACCGTTATCCCAGAGAAGCGTATACTCTGGCGACAAAACTTCACGCAGGATTTTTCCAGAGCTTTGAGGACCGCGATAAAGTTTTTAATGAGCAGCGGGCAAAGACAGGAATAGAGTTTTTTGATTATTACCTGCTCCATGGGCTTTCCAGGAGCGACTATGGAAAATTTGAGGAATTCGATTGTTTTCGGTGGCTGCAGCAGAAGAAGGAGGAAGGGTTGGTCAAGAAGATTGGCTTTTCATTCCATGATACCGCAGAGCTTCTGGATCAGATACTGGACAGACATCCAGAGATGGAGTTTGTGCAGCTCCAGGTGAATTACCTGGATTGGGAGAGCGATTGGATACAGTCCAGAAAGTGCTATGAGGTGGCAGTGAAGCACAACATACCGGTGATCGTTATGGAGCCGGTGAAGGGCGGCACTCTGGCCAAAATGCCCGAGGAGGCAGAAAAACTGTTGAAGGAATATGATTCGGGTATGTCGGTTCCTTCGTGGGCGATTCGCTTTGCGGCTTCTTTGGATAATGTGATGATGGTATTGTCAGGTATGAGCAGCGTGGAGCAGATGTTGGATAATGTAAGCTATATGGAAGATTTTAGACCTTTGAAGCAAGAGGAGATGGAACTTGTGGGAAAAGTGGCGGAAATTATCCAATCGGTTACAGCGATTCCATGTACGGGTTGCTCATATTGTACGGAAGGATGTCCCAAGAAGATTGCCATACCACAGTATTTTTCTCTGTATAATGAGGATATGCGGGAAGCGAAAGAAAAAGGCTGGACCGCTAACCATGCTTTTTACGGGATGCTGGCGGAAGAACACGGCAAGGCGAGTGAGTGTATTGGCTGCGGGCAGTGTGAGAAGATGTGTCCTCAGAAGCTTCCTATTATAAAGCATCTGCAGGAAGTCTCCAAATATTACGAATAAACATGGTAGGAATCTTTTTTATCGGTCAGAGGGTGTCTGAATATTCGTGAAGGATTTGAGGGTGTGACGGTTGAGTTTGAGAAGGAGACAATGTCAGAGGTGCCCTGTTTGGTTTAACGATATCGGTGATGAGGTAAAAAATCATCCACAGTGGCTTTATGTGCCATTGTGGATGATTTTTTCATTTTTCACGGTATAAGGAGATTCTTTCGCTTATTCTACTCATACCGGTTGGACTTCCACACAATATCCACCAGATGCTCAATGCTGAGTTTCAACTGCTCCACAGAAAGACTTCCGTCCGCCAGGGCAGCTTTGATATCCTTGTGGTCATTCGGAACACCCGGCATAACCAGATCGTTTCCGGCGCGCATACATCCGGACGCGGTACAGTCAGGCCCTTTCTGGGTGGTAGTCCAGTCAGTCATGATGACACCGGAGAATCCCCATTCGTCACGGGCTGCCTTGGTGCACAGATCATAATTGTTGGCGGCATGGATGCCGTTAACCAGATTGTAGCTGGTCATGATGGAGAGAGGCTGGCTCTCCTTTACGGCGATCTCGAAGCCTTTCAGATAGATCTCGCGCAAAGTACGCTCGGAGATGACTGAGTTGGAACCCATACGGTTATCTTCCTGGTTGTTGCACGCGAAGTGTTTGATTGTGGTTCCACATCCGTATACGGATTGTACCCCGTCAGTCATGGCAGCAGCCATCTTGCCGGAGAGAAGCGGATCTTCGGAATAGTATTCGAAATTGCGCCCACACAGAGGATTGCGGTGGATGTTCATACCCGGCGCAAGCCAGAGGGTTACGCAGAACAGATTCATCTCCTCCGATACTGCCTTACCTACTTCCTGCAGCAGCTCTTTGTCCCAGGTCTGAGCCAGAAGGGTTCCGATCGGGAAAGCGGTGCAGTATTGATAATAAAGCTCGGTGTTCTCAAAATTGACATTTCTGGTGAGGAAGCCGTGTTCAATGCTCATCTCAAAAGGAACCGGCTGGATCTCTCCGTTCACTACCGGATAACTCTGGAGCAGGCGCAGGCCCGCCGGTCCGTCCGCCAGAACGATAGGCGCCAGATTCTTGTCATCCAGGGCACAGCTGCTTGTCTGTGCCGCTGATCCCGGCACGGAAATTCCTGCGGAACCAAGAGCGCTGTCTTTCTGGTCGTCAGAAGCATTCTGGCTCTTGCCGGGATCACCGGTAGCCAGAAGAGTCAACTGGTCAACACTCAGGGAATCTACGAACTGGTGCACTTCGGGTGCAATTCTGTCATGCTCTTTGCCGTACACAATAGTCGTTGTCTGCAGGTCGGAGGCCTTTACACTCAGTGAAGGTACTTTGTCTGCATCTGCGAGCCAGGAATTTCTCAGTGCCTGGACGGCCTCCCTGGATGCGGACAGTTCCTGCAGTTCTTCCTGAAGCGGGCAGATATGCTCTGTCTTCACAAGCAGTGCGTCGGCATCCAGATTGATGGCACCTGCAAGGGAAGCGGAAGCGATGCTGTTGCCCGCAAACAGGCCGTAAGTACCTTTTTCCAGTATCCATCCAGGTGTCTGCGTGCAGAAGGACGCCAGTGCATAGAGCGGAATTTCTATTGTCAGTTCCTCGGACTGTCCTGGTGCAAGCAGTGCGGTCTTGGCAAAACCGGCCAGACGGCGGTATTCTTTTTCCATCTTGTCCTGAGGGCAGGATGCATAGATCTGTACTACCTCTTTGCCGCTGTAGGTATCGCCTGTGTTCTTCACGGATACGGTTATGGAGAAAGAATCAGCCGCTGTCCTGGTAATGCCTTTTACTGTGATGGAGAAATCTGTGTAAGACAGTCCGTAGCCGAAAGGATACCGGACAGGTACCTGGAAGGTATCGAAGTAACGATAACCCACATAGATTCCCTCCTCGTACTTTTCGGTCTGCACATTGCCGTTGTTGTGGGAAAAGGTCTTTGAGTTAGGATAGTCTTCATATTTATATGCCCAAGTATCAGTGAGTTTTCCGCTGGGTGTCACTTCTCCTGACAGGACAGAGGCCACTGCGTTTCCGGTTTCCATGCCCGGCTGGGAGATCAGAATCACGCCGAAGATATTTTCATAAGCATCCAGGAATGAGAGGTCGATGATACCGCCGGAGTTGATCAGGAGGATCACATTCTTGTAGAGTGTGCAGATGGTCTTTAAGATCTCCGCCTCTTTTTCGTTTAAGTAGTAATCGCTCTCCTGCTCATAGCGGTCGGCAGCTTCCCCGGCAATACGGCTGATTACATACACAGCCGTCTCGGCGTCGGTCTTTTCAGGGGTGTCTCCGGCCGGCATAACGTACTGCATGGATGCGTATGCGTTGAAGAAAGCCATGGAATCATCGGTCGATTTGTCCACCGCATCCCAGATCTTCTGTCGCCACTCCAGACGGGATTGTTCATACTGTTTCCGGAAGCTTTCGATCCAGCTTTCCGTGGTGATTTCGTAGCCTGCCTGTTTTAAGCCGTCGTAGATGCTGACAACTTCGCGCTCGTTCACGTCTCCCGACCCGGTTCCGCCCTTGATGGGATTGGAGGCGCCGGAGCCGTAGAGTGCAAGTTTTGTGCCCTTTGCTACGGGCAGTACGTGATGATCATTTTTCAGAAGGACGAAGCCTTCTTCGGCAGCTTTCTTCGCAACTTTGCGGTGTTCGGTTTCGTAGGGCGCAACAGCCTGCGAGACAGTTCCGGTCAGTTTGGTTTCTTTCAGTTTTCTGTTCATGGTTTGTTTCCTTCCTTTCTATAGAGTAGTCGTTGTTTATATAAAGAGATTAAGGTAAAAT
>CAYXKS010000319.1:0-1179 GCA_964465725.1 uncultured Bacteroides sp.
CATATTCTCACTCCCCATTATTTATTTCCCTCATCTCCACTTTCCTCACTCCCCTGGAGCATTCCACCGCTGAAATTCCTGTCACTCCAAGCATCAGCAGCGGATAAAAAACATATGCTTCCACCGTATCGGTAACAAGCTCCATCGAAGTTCCTCCCATCATCGCAAAAACCGGACCGATCACAAATGGCCCCAGAAAATTGGAAAGCATCGTACCCGACACCACCGCCGCGACAAGTACAAGAAGAATCCTTGTTGTCTGCCACGCCTGCAGAGAGCCATCCGTAAAGCCAATACTTTTCAGAAGCGCAATGCTGCCATGCTCCCTTGTCATGATCGTCTTCATCATCAGTATTGTAATCAGACTGTTAATCACCAGCACGATCCCCACAATGGCATAAGTCAGCGCATCAATCTGTTCAACAACACCGCCGATCATGTCATCCAGTAATCCCTCCGCATTCATCACTTTATATTCCGGGAAAATATCCTTAAGCCTTTCACACGCTTCTTCACTATCCATCCCCTCTACCTCTACCTGGAGGCAAAAAATACCCGCTGCATACGCCGGATCCAGTCTGGCGCTTCTGCTCACCCGGTATCCCTTTCCCATGTTCATCATAGACTGATAGGTTCCGGTAATGATAAACTCCTGCGTCCCTTCCGCCGTATTAAAATATATCGTATCTCCGATTCCGACACCGAATTCTTCTGCCGTCATCTCCGTAATCAGAATCTCATTGTCAAGCACGGGCTCCCTTCCGGAAAGCACCGTATAATTTCTCTCCCAGCTGCCCATTTCCTGAAGCGTGTAATAAGTCACCATATTCTCCGGATCTCCGGCATGGCTCGGAATCATATAACCCATATCGACTCCTGTCTTCGCTAAAATTCCTCTCTCAGCCAGTTTATCCTCAATCTCCTCCATATCCTGTATCATGAGATCCATATCGGTGATATAGAGATCCCCTTTTCCGGTATCCAGGTAAACATCAGAAGGGCAGATACTGAATGTATTGATGATACTGTCACTTTTCAACGTGTTGGATGCACTCAACGGCAGTAAAACCAACATGGTTCCCAGACAAAAGACGGCAAACAGGATACCAAACCGTTTCAGACTGCTCAAAATATCATTAACCGCCATATAGAAAAAAGGACTCATGCAGGTTCTTTTCC
>CAYXKS010000319.1:1279-4157 GCA_964465725.1 uncultured Bacteroides sp.
GGAAAACTGAATACTAAGCCGATCATCGCCCCTATAACGGAAATCGCCAGGTATTTCACCAGATACAGTTCTTTAATCCCTCTGTCCCTGATACCGATTGCTTTCATAATACCGATCTCCCTGTAATCTTCCTGCAAGGTAAAAACAATCGTAAAGCGCAGCACCAGAAACGCGATCAGAATCAGACATACACTCACTACAATCAGAATCACCGCAATCAGCATATCCATAATGTAGCACATACGTATCACATCCCCGTCCTCAATATTGCTGATCAATGTAAAGTTCTGCTCTTTCCATGAACGCTTGAACGCTTCTCTGTCCGCATAATTTACATTGTATATCCTGACATGTGTCAGGCCGTCCTGTCTGTTGTATTTCTCGAAATCTTCCTGAGAGACAAACAGCCGCTTAAATCCCATCATGGAACTCCCAAATGCCGCATCCTTCACGATTGCCCGGATCTCAAATGTCTGCTCCACTTCTCCTATCCTGATTCTGACCCGGTCCCCCGTCTGCAGATGGTTCTTCTGCGCCTCATATCGCGGAAATGCGATTTCTCCGGATTCTAAGTGAACCTCGCTGCCGTCCTCATGAAAGATCTTTGTGAAATTCTCGGGAATCTTCTCAAGGCACAGCGTATTGCTTCTCTCATAATGAGTCTTGGACGGTTCCTCCCGGCATGCAAGAATCGTAATATCCTCATTCTGCAAGCTAAAATTATCGATAATCTCGTATTCCGACACAAATTCACTGTCTGCTATGAAATCGGCAATCTCATCCGTCACCCCGTCCGTCAGTGCGAGATTAAAGAAATCCGGCACTTTAGAGATCTCCAGGAAATGGTCGAGCGCCCCGTTTACAACAATCAGGTTGTCTACACTACTCGCGAGAAACAGCGTCGCCAATATGATAAACAGCAGCAAGATGAAATTCATTGTTCTTTTTCGCTTCAAATCCTTCCTCAAAATATGAAAAAACATTTGGTGAATTCCTCCCTTTTTGATTCAGACTCTGCTGAAAGTCTACAGGAAAAAATATTAAAAAATCCTTAAATATTGAAAACTTTTTTTCTATATTTAATTTTCAGATTTTAGCTATTTTTTCTGAATAAACGAAAAAAAGCCGCCCGCTCATCAGCTAGTATTTCACCTGCCTGATAAGTGAAATACGAAAGCTGTGAACGGCGGCTATCTCTTCGTTGCCTGGTTTATTGCCCGCAGAAATTACTGCAACATTCTACAAATTAAATTCCCGAAATAGTTCCTCCTGATATTCAGGGTCCCACACAGCGCACTCTATCTCGGCCATGCGGTTTTGTTCCATCAAAATCCTGATCAATCGGTTAGAACGCTCGACGCCTATCTCTATTCCCTGCTTTCTGCCCTCCTTAATTCCCTCTTCTCTGCCTTCCTCAAGGCTCTCCATCCGAATGGTTCGCTCATACTTATCCACATCAAACTCTTCCAGCAGCATTCCCAGCACCTCCGCCCTGTATTCTCTCAACATATCATAAAGGATTCCATGTTCCATACAATACTGTATCGCGCTTTCCAGCGCATCTCTTACCGGCATTCCGCCACTTATGTACTGTCTGGATGTCTCCACAAACTCCGAATACTCCTCCAATACATGACACTTGTCCATCAACTCACGGTTATGCCCATAATTGACATTGAGCATCCGTACCTTCAATTCAACATCCGCCTCCTGCGTCTTATTAACAAACGCATCTGACAATTTTAGCGTCTGTTCCTCCGGTGCTTCACGTTCTCCGTTATAGAACACCACGCACTGCGGCGTAGGCAACAAAATCCTCCTGGTGCCATACAGACTGATTTCCGCCTGTTCAACCAATTTCTGATACTCTTCCGCCAGATAAATCAAAAAACGCACAGGCATGTTTGCGTTGTAGGTACTCTGGTGTTCATACAAACTCAAAGTCCCTGCCAAAATAAATGCAAGATCATTTTTCATGACCACATAGACAGCGCTCTCAATCGTCACAACCTGTAATTGAGACGCATCCTGATAGTCCGTACCGTTCAATGCATTGTATAACTGCAGAAGAGCTTCCCGGTCCTTATCAAACAGAAACCGAAAAAGCCTGTCCTTCACATTGCGTTGAACTATTCCGCGTTTAGTCCGTCCGGTATACCTTCCAGAGAATCTCCTGAAACCTGATATCCCATGCCTATACCTTTTACCTCTCTGCAAATTTGCTTTAAATCCATAATTTGTCCTGAAATTGTTCTTTCTCTGCATTCAACAGATCTCCTTTCGAGCTTTGACAGGAGATCAAGAACACCTTTACGACCGCACGCCCGTCTGCTCCTGTCCTATTCGGTTATAATTAGAAAAATCTGACAGAAACTGCCCGAATGTGCGAAATGCACACTATTTAGAATTTCTCTGATAAATTTACTATAACAAATGATTGATTATTTGTCAATATTTTTTTGGAATTTTAAAAAATTTAAAAAATTTTACTGAGGGCGTCCGCCTGCCATGGTGGCCGCCCCTTATTTACTGTTCCTTAATCAATAATTTCGCCAATCTGCCCGTATAATCCAAACGGTCAGCCTTTCATCTTAGGTTTAAACACCAGACT
The DNA here is from genome assembly GCA_964465725.1 of uncultured Bacteroides sp. Classification (GTDB taxonomy): domain Bacteria; phylum Bacillota; class Clostridia; order Lachnospirales; family Lachnospiraceae; genus UBA3282. The sequence continues at coordinate 3,891 of CAYXKS010000319.1, forward strand.
GGCCAGATAGCCGAATACCAGCGCTGCACAGCATCCCACTGCACCGGTCTTAAAGCCGCCCTGAAAAAGTCCGATAAAACCTTTCTCGGTAACTGCCTCCTTTACACCCTTCATCAGAATATTGCCATAACCAAGCAGGGGAACACTTGCACCCGCGCCCGCATATTCCATAAAAGGCTCATACCATCCGAAAAAGCTGATCACTGCGCCCAGACACACAAGCAACACCATCACCCGCCCCGGCAGCATCTTGGTTTTTTCCAACAG
>CAYXKS010000320.1:0-4131 GCA_964465725.1 uncultured Bacteroides sp.
TTCATACTTAATATGTAATCGTTATTATTTTTAGAATTTAATAAAATGATGATATTTTAGGGGAATGTGAAAAATAAAACAGTAAAATTTTCAAATATATAATCAAAATATTAAATACGTTTACATTATAAAAATTTTGTATTGTAATGTCAATGAAAAAAGGAAATAAATATATAATAAAATATACAATTATATTTTATAATTAACCGATATTAATATGAAAAATATACAAATAAACAATAAAATTGTCTATTGTGACCAAAAACAAAATATGCACTTTGTTAATATTTTTCGTATGTAAACGATTGACATAGACGAAAACATTAAATCTAATGAACCATACAACACGCTGCAAGAGCGAACTATAAAAAGGAGGATAATTTATGAAACGAAAAGTACTTGCTATATTACTGACAGCAGCGATGGCAGCATCATTGATGGCCTGTGGCGGTGGAGGGGAGACTTCCTCAGCGCCGGCAGCCGACAGTGAAGCGGACACATCATCTGAAGAGACTGACAGTAATGAGACTGTTGAGAGTGAACAGGATGAACAGAGTGAAGAGGCGGAAACACCCGCGGCGGATGACGGAGGTTCCGATTATGGCGGAATTACATTGACTTTCCTGAATTCCAAGCCGGAAATTACAGATGCGTTTAAGAAGGTTACCAGCGAGTGGGGTGACGCGCACGGTGTTACTTTCGAAGTTACAGAAACATCCAACCCTAATGATACCCTGATGGCAAATTATCAGTCTGGCGACGCTCCGATTCTGGCAGTTGTGGATGGCGCCAACGTATTGGACTTTGCGGAGGAGCATCTCCTTCCTTTAGATGGCGAGCCGTGGACAGAGTACACAGAGATGGGCCAGTATGTGGATGGTAAACTTTATGGTTTTCCCCTCACTGTGGAGAGCCACTGCATCGTTGTGAATAAAGCTGTAGTAGAAGAGAATATCGGTCGTGAATTCGTGGCCAGTGATTATAAGTCCATCGAAGAATTTGAAGCGCTTCTTGAGGAGATGCGGGGCAACGGTATGGAGACGCCCGTAGCTATCCTTCCTGACATCTGGTCTATGGTTGGCCATGACTTCTATCCTTTCTATGCTTACCAGGATGGTACCGGTGATGGCGCTTTTGCCCTGATTGACGCTGTAAAAGATGGTAAGGATATTTATGAAGACGAATTATTCTACAATCATGCGGATCTTATGAGCCGGGTAATGGCTGAGTACAATATCAACAAGGCTGATCCTTTGAATGCCGATCACGACATGACTGTCCTTGCCCTGGCTGACGGAGATGTGGGATTTTTGTTGAACGGAACATGGACATGGCCTGAGCTGGAATCCATGGGCGCTTCCAAATCCGATGATTATACCATTATGGCATATCCTAACGGATCTGATAGTGCAGGTAAGGTAATGGCTGCTCCTACAAAGTATATCGTTGTTGACAATTCCAACGCTACCGAGGAGCAACAGGCAGCGGCAAAGGAATTTTTGAACTATCTGGTTACGGATGAGGCTGGACAGAAGGCTCTGATCGAGGATCTCGGCATTGTCTGTGCTTTTACCAACAACCCGAACGTTCCTTCGGACCCTGTGAATAAAGCCTTGATGGAGTACATTTCCAGTGGGGATACGGTGACCTACCTGCCGCTTTCTTTCCCCAGCGATTACAGAGACACGATTACTCCTTCGGTTCAGAAGCTTATGACTGGCGAGGGCGATATCCGTGCCGTAGCGGATGTGCTTAACGACTATTGGAGAAATAATGATCCTAATGGCAGATAAGGAACTGCCCGGAAATAACTTGTGCAGATGACGCAGGATGAATTAGTACAAGTTATTATTGGACAGTCCCTGAGTCCTGAAACATGCATAGAATGACGAATGAGGCTGTTGTTACAGCCTCATTCTATAAAAATGGGGTAAAAACTATGAATAGACATGAAAAATTCTCAAGAAAGGTCGGGCTGTTTGCCATGTTCGCCGGACCGTCTATGATTGCATTTCTGCTTTTTGTTATTATTCCCTTTTTTTATGGTATTTATTTGACCATGACAGACTGGGATGGGATAAGTACGACAAAGGTATTTGTCGGTGTACAGAATTATATTGCGCTGTTCCACGATACTGAGTTCTGGGGGTCTATTCTATTGACCTTTAAATATGTGATTGCAGTGGTGGTTCTGACTAATGTGATCGCTTTTCTTCTGGCTGTTTTGCTGACAAGTGGAATTCGTGGAGAAAGCTTCTTAAGAGCTGGTTTCTTTACACCAAACCTGATCGGCGGTATCGTTTTGGGTTTTATCTGGCAATTTATTTTCAACCGTGTGCTGACCACGTTGCCGATCTTTCCGGAAAAGTCCATGCTTGGGGGCGAGGTTTCCGCGTTTTGGGCAATGGTCATCGTTCAGGTCTGGAAAGAATCCGGATATATGCTTTTGATTTATATTGCGGGATTGGTAGGAGTGTCACAGGATTACATAGAAGCTGCAAAAATCGATGGTGCTACCAGCAGCCAGATTCTAACTCGGATTCGTCTACCTTTGATGATGCAATCATTCACGATCTGTTTCTTCCTGACACTCTCCACTACCTTCAAGGTGTATGACCTGAACCTTTCCCTGACGGAAGGAGGTCCTTACAATTCTACGAAGATGGCGGTTATGACCATTATTGACAAAGCTTTTACTTACCATGAATATGGGGAAGGCCAGGCGGAGGCTTTTGCATTCTTTATTATCATGTTGATTGTAGCTTTAATACAGCTGAAAGTCACCAGTAAGAAGGAGGTTGAGGCATGATGGACAAAATGAATACAGCAGCTACAGTTGGCGGAACAAGAAAGAAAGTTATACGGATGATTCTGACAATAGGTGCTTTTGTGCTCTTTGTGCTTTACATGGTTCCTTTTGTATTGGTATTGATCAACTCTTTCAAGAGAAAGGTCAATATCATAAAATTCCCCCTGAAATTGATGGATGACATGGGGCCTCAGTTTATCAACTATAAGAATGCATTTATTGAGATGAACTTTTTCAGGGCGTTTTTTAACTCGCTTTTTGTGACGGCTCTCTCCATCATCGCACTGATTTTTTTCTCGTCCATGTGCGCGTACATCCTGGTGAGAAGAGACTATTTGGCTTGTAAGATCAGCTATCTGTTGCTGATTTCCTATATGGTGGTTCCCTTTCAGGTTATCATGCTGCCTGTGTTGGCCATCTATGGTGGCGGATTGGGGCTGTTGAATTCCAGGTTGGTATTAGTGGTGATGAACTTCGCCTATGGTACCGGATTTGCGACTTTTCTCTGCCACGGTTTCATCAAAACGGGGATTCCTGTTTCCCTGGAGGAAGCGGCTTACATCGACGGTGCAGGCCCTATGTATACCTTCTGGAAGGTCGTCTTTCCTCTGCTGAAGCCCATTTTGGCTACCAATATGATCCTGCAGACTCTGGGACTTTGGAATGATTATCTGCTTCCTAGTCTGGTGCTGACCAGAGAGAAGCTTTACACGCTGCCGATCGCTATTCGTACTTTTGTGGGCACTTTTACCAGTGATTTCGGTTTGATGATGGCCGCTTTGGTTATGTGTGTTGCGCCTATTATCATCCTGTTTATCTTCCTGCAGAAATATATTGTGGGAGGCATCGTGTCAGGTGCGGTGAAAGCCTGAGAAAAGTGGTAACAGTTCAGTCGAAGGCTGAACTGTTACAAAGCAGGCACAAGGAAAGGGACAGAGTGTAGCCTAAACTTTTCTTTTATGGTAAAATAATCCTGGTTTCTGGCAATTTACAGCCAGAAGGTCAAATGACCCGCCGAAAGCAACTACCTGGCTCGTTGTTTGCGGGAATAAAGGCAGACTGACAATATCATAAAAGGAAGGTATCTGGATGGTAACAATTAAAGATGTAGCAAGACAAGCTGGAGTTTCCGTAGCGACAGTTTCACGGGTAATCAATAAAAAGGAACCTTTGACAGAGAAGACCATTAAAAAGGTAAATGATGCCATTGAGGAGCTGGGGTATTATCCTAACACTTATGCCAGAACACTGGTGGGAAGAAAAGACAATGTGCTGGGAGTTATGCTTCCATATTTTAATAACCCTTTCCACAGTGAGCTGGC
>CAYXKS010000321.1:0-4128 GCA_964465725.1 uncultured Bacteroides sp.
GAGATGGAGAAAGTACTTTTCGCGGCCGATGAACTGACCGGTCTGATCTGGTCCTGCGCCCTGATGCGTCCGTCCAGGAGCACTATGGATATGGAAGTCAAGAGCCTGAAGAAGAAATTCAAGGATAAAAAATTCGCGGCGGGCTGTTCCAGAGAGGTCATTGCCGAAGGAGCCGAGAGGCTGGGCTGGGAGTTGGACGAGCTGTTTGACAAGACGATCCTGGCGATGAGAAGCTGTGAGGCGGCTGTGGCTGAGGCGATGGAGAAGAGTGAATAAGTAAAAGTCAGGTGATTTTGATCATGCTCTGTGCGGGAGACTGCACAGGGCATTTTTTAGGTTGGGCGTAGATTTTAGGTATGGGATTTATACGAAGAAAAGTTTTGCGATTATAAACCGCAAAATATATTGACTTTTGGAAGAATTGCGGTATACTGTTTTGTAATCGGAGGTGGTTATCGTGATTTACAGACCGATGTATGTAGATAAAATAATGGCTTATGTGGATACTCCCTTTGTAAAGATACTGACGGGAGTTCGACGCTGTGGAAAGTCTACAATACTTAAAATGATCATGGAAAAACTGAAAATGCAGCGTTGCGTTCCCGAAGATCGGATCATAAGCTGCCGTTACGATTCAATGGAATATGAGGATATGACAGCGAAACAGATGTATGTGCAGTTAAAGGAACAGCTTTCTCCTGATGGCAAAACCTATTTGTTTCTTGATGAAGTTCAGGAAATCGAAGGTTGGGAAAAGGTGGTCAATTCACTCTCATCTGATTTTGATGTTGATTTGTATATAACGGGTTCCAACTCTCGAATGATGTCCTCCGAAATATCGACCTATCTTACAGGGAGATATATTTCTTTCCGAATTTTCACCCTGTCCTTTAGTGAATACTTGATGTTTAAGGAAAAGTATGCCGCTGTCAGCGATCCCAAAACCGAACTTACAAGCTATGTTCGTTTGGGAGGTTTTCCCGCAGCCCATTTACAGGCATATTCTCAGGATGAAATTTATACGATTGTCAGAGATATATACAATTCAACGATTTTTTCGGATATTGTAAAGCGGAATCAGATCAGAAAAATTGACCAGTTGGAGCGAGTAGTCAAATACACTTTCAACAATGTCAGTAATACCTTTTCTGCAAAGTCGATTTCGGATTACCTGAAATCAGAACGCAGATCACTTGACAACGAAACGGTGTATAGTTATTTGGAAAAGCTTGAAAAAGCATATTTGCTTCACCGCTGCTCCCGATATGATCTGCAGGGGAAAGAAATATTGAAAACACAGGAAAAATTCTATCTTGCGGATGTTTCCCTGCGGTACAGCGTTCTCGGCTACAATGCCGACAGCGTGGCTTCCAGTCTTGAAAATATCGTGTATCTGGAGCTTTTCCGACGGGGATATACTGTTAATGTGGGGAAAACCAGCGACAGAGAGATTGATTTTGTGGCAACAAGGCAAAACGAAAAGGTTTATGTTCAGGTCACGCAGAAAGTTCGTTCTGAAAAGACGGAAAAACGGGAGTATGACAGACTGCTTGAAATACATGATAATTATCCCAAATATGTTCTTACGACAGATGAATTTGCGGGAGGAAATTATGAAGGCATTAAAACAATGCACGTTGCGGATTTTCTGCTGAGTTCTGAATATTAAGATCAAAGATCATGGATAGATTATCGTATTTTATTTCCTTGCCGTGAAAATAACTAGAACAGGTTACTTTTCACGGGGTGGGGAAATAGGACACGATAATAAGGGAATGGATATGATATTCCCGGTGGGGACATATCTTGAACTGTCTTTAAATTTTTCTTCCGCCTCTATCTCCACAACCTGGTCCGGCTCCATGGGCCTGCGTGGATGGTGGGGATGTCTTGCCTGTGCGCCTGTTAGAACAATTTCACTGTCTGCCTGTCAATCTTACCGATCAGCGTCCTTTTCGAGCGTGGCTGTTTCTTTTCTTTATCCCAGTAGGATTCTGACTCATAAACATAAGTAACTCTTGAAAATTGATTTCCGTGAGAAAACGTTCTCGCTTGTTGTGTTTTTGGTATCTTCAGATTATAATATAGGAAAACGCTGATAACAATGATAACAATAAGGAAGAGATGTATATAATGTATGAAACAGAGCAGCAGAGAAAGGAACGTGAACGACAGGAGGATTTACAACGTTTGCGGGGGTTTCGGCCGATAGATGACGATTTCATGCGTTGTCTTTTTAAAGATAATATTCCATTAGCAGAATTAGTATTACGGATTATTACAGGAAAGCAGGATTTGGTGATTACAGACTGCCAGACGCAAAAGGATATGAAACGACTGGCAGGGGCACGGTCTATTTGCCTTGATGCATATGGAGTAGATTCTGAAAATAGAAAATATGATTTGGAGATTCAAAGAGAAGATAAAGGAGCAGACCCGCACAGGGCGCGGTATCATTCCAGCGTAATGGATATAGAGAATCTAGATGCTGGGCAGGAGTTCGCGGACTTACCGGATACCTATACAATATTTATTACAGAAAAAGATTTTTATGGAAAAGGTGAGTCGATCTATACTGTGGAACGTATAAATCTGACGACAGGAAAGAATTTTGAAGATGGGGAGCATATTCTGTATGTGAATGGAGAGTACCGGGGCGAATCTGAACTGGGGAAGCTGATGCATGATTTTAACTGCATGGAAGCGGATGATATGAACTTCGAACTGATGGCAGAGCGAACAAGATACTTGAAAGAAAATCCGAAGGGAGTGAGTGAAATGTGTAAGGCAATGGAAGATATGAGAAATGAAACAGCAGAGAGGGTATTAATTCAAACAATCAGAAATTTGATGGAGACAATGAAATGGTCTGCAGAACAGGCAATGACGGCGATGAAGATTCCAGAAGCAGATAAATCGAAATATTCAGCCAGGTTGTAGTAAAATGTGGAGAATGGTGAGGACGTGGTAAAGATAATTCTGAACCAAACCTGGACCAATTTCAAAAAGCTACCGATATCTATAGATACTTGCGAAAATATAGGTAATATGGAAATTGGCTCCCGGAGTTCATCAAAGATCATTACAGAGTTTTTCTGACCCCAGCCCTATATTCCCCAGGCGTGCTTTTCATAAGCTCGCGGAATTTTTTTGAAAAATAACTTGGATTGGAGAAACCGCAGCTAAGCGCAATATCAGTGACAGGCAGATTTGTATCCGACAACAGGCGCGCGGCATTATAAATTCTCTTTCTATGGACATATTCAATTGGGCTGTAAAACAGGTATTGATGAAAGATACGCTGACATTCCCTGGTACAGATATTTACTGTATCTGCAATATCAGAAACAGTGATGGCAGTTCCTATATGCTGATCGATCCATAGAAGCATTTCTTTTAAACGGATTTCCTGAATGGATGGAATGGGGCGCTTTGCAGCGCCTGTACTTTTGGATTTTGCGTATAACAATATATTCGATAAAGCATTTCTGAGCTGAAATTCATATCCGTATTCCTCTGATGTGCAGGCTGCAAAGGCATGTTCAAACTGTTCAAAGAAAACCCCGTCACCGTTTTTATTCTGAAATTTCAGAAAGGCAGCGCCGTTTTCAAGCAAAGGGCGTACATATACGGCGTCAAACACACTGCCCGGCGTACCTCCGATGATATCCGGATTGAACACGAAAGAGCGGTATCGGCATGGAGCGGAAGTGTCTGCAGTAAAGGAATGAAGAACTTCTGAGTTGATAAAACACCCGTCGCCCTTGCATAGCTGATATACAGTATCTCCGATACCAATTTTGACAGTGCCCTCCAATAAAATGAAAGCCTCCAGATCCTTATGCCAATGTGGGGGAATATGCCCTGCGGCAAACTGTTGGATATCACCGTCATTGACTGTCAGATCAAGTAAATGCGCATCTTTTTCCTGGATCTCTTCTCCATGATTATCTACGATAATAAAATTTGGTTTTCTTATCATAAAAACCTCCATGCCTTATATCTGCGGCTCCATGGCCTTCCTGATACAAATTTCCATGAAAATTCCGGTGCGGGTATCAGTGCGCACATGCCCTGTTTCTGTCGCTTTTGTTATAGTATATGTCGTTTTTCCTAAAGCATCAAGGG
>CAYXKS010000322.1:0-4103 GCA_964465725.1 uncultured Bacteroides sp.
TTCTGCAAGAGCCGGAAACAGAAATTTGTTATGTCGTTTATTATATCTGCACATATGCAATACAGATAGAATTGCGTTTATGTAACCATATCATACAAAATTCTGCGTAATGTGACAAGCTACTTGTATTTTTATATTTTGCAAAACGAAAACCTCGAAGGTTTCGGACCTTCGAGGTTTTCGCTTGTGTAAAAGGGGAATTCTTCCGGAATTGCTATAACCGACTTGACTTCCGTAATCAAGTCTGTATATACTATAATATTCTTTACCGACAAAATCTATAATTATATTACAAAAAAATAACACTATATTAGCGGAAGTTGGAGAGCGACTACTAAAAATAACAAAATATTGCTGTAAGATAAAAGTATTTTGAGCATAAAAAAAGCCTGTCATTTCGACAGGCTTTCTCTAATCCATTATGACAATATTGCAAATTCTAAATAAAATTCATCATTTATATTTAAGAACAGGCACATCGTAATAGCGATTATGGGATTATAAGAACGATGTTTCTTATAATTTTGTTACGTTTACGGCTTGAGGTCCTTTTTCGCCATTAACCACTTCGTACTCAACAGCAGCGCCTTCTTCGAGAGATTTAAAGCCTTCCATGTTAAGTCCTGAGTAATGAACGAAAACATCGTTACCCTGCTCATCGGAAATAAATCCGTAGCCCTTTTGGTTGTTGAACCATTTTACTGTACCTTTGTTCATCGTACATACCTCCAAAAAATTATAAGTAAGCTGATTTTGTCAACATTCATAGGATAGCACATGTTTCGCCAAATGTAAAGCATTGTTTTTTAATATTTAGTGAATTTATTTAGTCAATTCTTATAAGTTGTGGTAGCTGGATGCCTCGTTGCTTACGGCGGTTTTTTTGACCGTGCAGGCAGTGTTGGAGAATGGATTTGGATTGGGCGGATTCCATAACAGTGAAGACGAAAGCCGAACTGTTGTTACTATTCACAGCTTACGCTGCTCATAGTAACAGCATTTGCGCATTTAGGGTCGCCTTCGGCGAGGCGCAAATGCTCAAAAAATTTACTTCATTAGGTCGTAAATGCGCAGTTAATGCGCATTTCGACTGTAAATAGTAACGAACTGTTACATTATTGTGAATGTTTTATGTAAACAAAGATTGTCATATATATGGTATTTGTGATAAGATAAAATATAAAATTGTGCTCAGACTATACAGCATATGGTCTTGGCCGTGCCGGAGGTGATTTTTGTTGGAAGAAGCAGAAGGCAAAAAGAAAAAAAGAAAGACAAATTACATGTTAATGCTTTTCATGGACTCTAAGGAAGGACGAATTCGCCAGATGGGATTTGGACCTGTACTGGTGGAATCGGTGGCGGCGGTTGGATTTACGGTCGTTATAGCTGCAATAGTTCTTGCGGTGATCTGCTACAGGAGCGACAAGACGATAGAGGCTTTGACGGAGCAGACGGAACAACAGAAGAAAAACATAGAAGAATTGACATCGGAGAAGGCGGACTTGGTTTCACTCAGAGAAGAGTTGTCAAATAAGGTGACGATACTCAGCGATACGATCAACCAGAAGGTTGAGGAAGAGGAGGCGTTAGAGCAGGAGAGAGCGGAGGCTCATATGCCGGTAGGGTTCCCGATGTCTGCATCGGCTTCCCTGGAGGAGGCAGAAGGGGATGATCCGATGGTTAAGCTGGATGGAAGTGAAGGAAGCAGCGTAATAGCCGCCGCAGACGGAACGGTCAATTCCATTACGACAGACAGCGGATACCGTCATTGTATCAAAATAGACCATGGGAATGGATATACCAGTATCTACCGTAATGATGGTGATGTTATGGTGAAAGAGGGCGATGAAGTGGTCCGGGGAGCGATCCTGTATGTGATCGGAGAAGATAATACGGAACTTGGATATCAGATCATGTATGGTGAGAGATATGTTGACCCGATGGATTTGATTAATATTGACGGTTAATTGACAATGCGGCTTGCTGCCCGGCAGCAGGCCGTATTATGTCAATCTGTCAAATATCATGTCATAGCCGTCGTTTCCATAATTCAGGGAACGGTTGACACGGCTGATTGTCGCGGTGGATGCGCCGGTTTTTTCAGCGATCTCAAGATAGGTTTTGTGGCTTCTGAGCATGGAGGCCACTTCAAAACGCTGAGACAGAGAGAGCAGTTCATTGACCGTGCAGAGATCTTCAAAGAAGGCATAGCATTCTTCATTTGTCTTCAGGCATAGTATTGCGTCGAATAATTGGTTTACAGCATCGGTTTTTAATTTTTTATTCATAAAAGAAAGCCTCCTGTTATTATATGTATGTGGGCAGCGTCTGCTTTTACACGTTAAAACTGCATTGCTGTTAAGTATGAATATAACATAATGCGGTTTATTTGTAAATCTGAAAAGTAACTATTCAGATTTCATAAGTCGTTACAGTTCACGGCCTAACCGTCCGCGAACTGTAACGCATCCAGCCCATGAAAAGTCGCCTTCGGCGAGGGACTGGATGCCTAAAGCCGTAACTTTATCGGCCGGATGCCTTGCAGCAGCTTTCGTATATGGCTTTTGCAAGATCCAGAAACAGAAATTTGTTATGTCGTTGACTATAATGCTTGTCATGTAGTAATAAAAACTATATAATGAGATGTATAACGTTATTTCATAGCAGAGAGGAAAAGAAAGGCACAAACATGACGATTAATACGGAAGATTTGCTGAATAGCATATTAGAGAGCCTGGACAGAATTGAGTACATCAGAGCGATGGATATTCCAGACATTGAACTTTATATGGATCAGGTCACAACTTTTATGGAGTCGCATTTGAAACATTCAACGAGAAATCCGGAGGAAGATAAGATACTGACCAAGACTATGATCAATAATTACGCGAAGAATGACCTGCTTCCTCCACCGGTCCGGAAGAAATATTCGAAAGAGCATGTGATGCTGCTTATCTTTATTTACTATTATAAAGGGATTCTTTCGATCAGCGATATTCAGCAGCTTATGAGGCCGATTACAAGCAAGTTCTTTGGCTTAACAGGCGATTACAGTCTGGAGAATATCTATGAAGAAGCTTTCGGCCTGGAGCAAGAGCAGATTGATATTTTGAAAGCCGACATTATGGAGAGATTCAGAAAGTCAGAGCAGACCTTTCAGGATGCCCCGGAGGACAGCAGGGATTTTCTGCAGACATTTGCTTTTATCTGCATGTTGAGTTTTGACGTCTATGTCAAGAAACTGCTGATTGAGAAAATGATAGATGGCATGCGGGGAAGTGAGAAGAGCCGGGAAGACAGAAAACAGAAAAGCAAGATGGCGGAGGAAAAATAGGATATAGGGAGTCTGTGACGGTATCTCATTTATGATAAAATATCAGGAGAGCAGATATGGATATTCAGGATTATATAGTGTTCTGCATGGAGCTCATTGGGACGATCGCTTTTGCAGCGTCCGGAGCAATGGTAGGCATTAACTGCAGAATGGATATTTTCGGTGTTTGTGTGCTGGGAGTCGTTACTGCGGTGGGCGGCGGTATGACCAGAGACGTAATTTTGGGTAATATACCGGGTGCACTGATAAGACCGGTTTATGTGGCGGTCGCGGTCGCAACAGCTCTTCTGGTTTTCCTGATTTTATATTTAAAAAGGGAATTGCTGCAGGGAAAAAGGGGTATTGTATATGACAGAGCGATGTTGGTTATGGATTCGGTAGGGCTTGGCATTTTCACTGCGATGGGTGTTATGACAGGCATCAGGAACGGATATCTGGAGAATACATTTCTGTTAGCCTTTCTGGGAACATTGACCGGTGTAGGAGGCGGGCTTCTTCGGGATATGATGGCAGGAATCGCACCATACATTTTTGTAAAACATATCTATGCCTGTGCATCGGTGGTCGGCGCTCTGAGCTGCGTATGGATATATCGGAATTTCGGACAGATTCCGGCAATGCTGGTATCGTCAGTGCTCGTGATTCTGATCAGATTTCTGGCGGCGTATTATCATTGGAATCTGCCGCACATGAAGCAGGAAGGATGAGTCCCATTAAGTTAAGCCGGACGCGCCTGACATTATGTAGTAGTTCTAAGGACGCGCTT
>CAYXKS010000323.1:0-4097 GCA_964465725.1 uncultured Bacteroides sp.
AACGGTGAACAGGACACATACGTCAATCCAACCTTATGGCAAAACTCCACAGACGAAGGATCGCCACCATGCTCACCACAAATACCCAGCTTAATATCCGGTCTGGTTGCCCGGCCTTTCTCTGCTGCCATCTGTATCAACTGGCCTACGCCGTTCTGATCCAGTCTTGCAAACGGATCCGATTCATAAATCTTATTCTTATAGTAATCACCCAGGAACTTGCCTGCATCGTCTCTGGAGAAGCCAAAAGTCATCTGTGTCAGATCATTCGTACCAAAGGAGAAGAACTCTGCCTCCTCTGCAATCTCATTAGCCAGAAGCGCTGCCCTGGGGATCTCGATCATGGTTCCAACATGATACTTAATGTCGGAATTCTTCTCTTTCTTTACCTGCTCAGCAACTTCCACCACAACATCTTTGACAAACTTAAGTTCCTTCTTCTCGCCTACAAGTGGAATCATGATCTCAGGTACGATATCATAACCCTTCTCATTCTTCACTTCGATAGCAGCCTCCATAACAGCCCTTGTCTGCATCTTAGCGATCTCCGGATAGGTTACTGCCAAACGACACCCACGATGACCCATCATCGGATTAAACTCATGCAGAGAATCGCAAATCTCCTGTACCTCCTCAGCGGTCATCATCATCTCCACCGCCAGATCATCAATATCATCCTTCTCTGTAGGAACAAACTCGTGAAGTGGCGGATCCAGGAAACGAATCGTAACCGGACGTCCCTCCATAACCTCATATAATGCCTTAAAGTCGCCTTTCTGGAAAGGAATCAACGCATTCAGCGCCTTCTCCCTCTGCTCCACTGTCCTTGCCAGAATCATCTGGCGGATCTTCGGAATTCTGTCCGGATCGAAGAACATGTGCTCTGTACGGCACAAGCCGATACCCTCTGCTCCATACTTCACCGCATTGGCAGCGTCAGCCGGCGTATCTGCATTTGTGCGGACCTGTAATTTACGGTACTGGTCTGCCCAAGCCATAATCCGCCCAAAGTTACCACTCACAGACGCTTCCACTGTCTTAATGTCTCCTTTATAGATCTTGCCAGTCGAACCATCCAGAGAAATGTAATCCCCTTCATGGAATTCTTCTCCGCCAAGTACAAATACCTTATCTGCTTCATTAATGGCAATATCACCACAGCCGGATACACAAGCCGTACCCATACCACGAGCTACTACTGCTGCGTGAGATGTCATACCACCCCGAACAGTAAGGATACCTTCCGCGGCATGCATACCCTCGATATCTTCCGGAGATGTCTCCAAACGAACCAGAACGACTCTTTCCCCCTTTTCGTGAGCCGCTTTCGCTTCCTCCGCGGTAAAGTATACTTTACCTGCTGCCGCACCCGGAGATGCCGGCAGAGCCTGTCCGATCACCTGTCCTGCTTTCAGAGCCGCATCATCAAAAGTAGGATGCAGTAACTGATCCAGAGATTTTGCTTCAATACGCAGAACTGCTTCTTCCGGTGTAATCATTCCTTCGTCTACCAAATCACAGGCGATCTGAATCGCCGCAGGTGCGGTTCTCTTGCCATTACGTGTCTGCAAGAAGAATAACTTACCTTCCTCAATGGTAAACTCCATATCCTGCATATCGCGGTAATGATTTTCCAATCTATTTGCAATTTCCATGAACTGCTTAAAGCATTCCGGCAGATCCTCTTCCAGTTTGGTAATAGGCTGAGGTGTACGGATACCTGCTACCACATCTTCACCCTGCGCATTAATCAGATACTCACCATAAATGCCCTTCGCGCCAGTGGAAGGATTCCTGGTAAAGGCAACGCCAGTGCCTGAAGTATCGCCCATATTTCCAAATACCATAGCTTGCACATTGACTGCTGTTCCCCAATCACCTGGAATATCATTCATTCGGCGATATACAATCGCTCTCTCATTATCCCAGGAACGGAACACAGCCTTGACAGCTTCCATCAACTGTACCTTCGGCTCCTGCGGGAAATCTTCTCCCTTATTCTCTTTATAAATTTTCTTGAATCTGACTATAATTTCTTTCAGATCTTCTGCCGTCAGTTCAGTATCATACTTGATTCCCTTAGCTTCCTTGATCTCGTCCAGAATTCTTTCAAAATAAGATTTCGGAATTTCCATAACGACATCAGAAAACATCTGGATAAACCTTCTATAGGAGTCATAGGCAAATCTGGGATTACCAGTCTTCTTCGCAAATCCCTCTACTGCCACATCCGTCAGGCCAAGATTTAAAATGGTATCCATCATACCAGGCATAGAAGCCCTCGCACCGGAACGAACCGATACAAGAAGTGGATTCTCGATATCGCCGAATTTCTTGCCCTGTTTCTCTTCCAGAATCGCAAGCGCTTCAAAAATCTGTCCTTTAATTTCATCTGTAATCTGCCTGCCGCTGTTGTAATAGTCAGTACAAGCTTCTGTCGTAACTGTAAATCCCTGGGGGATCGGCAACCCTAAATTCGTCATCTCGGCGAGGTTCGCACCTTTTCCTCCGAGGAGATTACGCATGTCGGCATTGCCTTCTTCAAATAAGTACACCCATTTTGCCATAACTTTTTTCCCTCTCTTTTCTTAAAACTACTATTCTGACTAACAGAAATGCACCTTATTCTGTGCCTCACATTATTTTACCATATAACTGGAAATTTAGCACTCGTTTTTTGTAGTTTTGCACAAAATTTATGGCAAAAAGCCCTCAAAGATAAAAACATCAAATTTTCCACGCATTTTTTCCAACTCTTCGCGGCTTCGAATCGTCCACGCAACCGCAGGATTTCTGTAAAGCCACCTGCAAAGTCTCCGCCCCGGTTCTTCCTCAAACTGATGATTATAAGCTATAAAGTCTGGCGCTGTAAATATATTCAGCAGCAAATGAGTCATAAAGAAATAAAGCAGATTCTTACTGCCACCATCTATGCGAAAATTAGACGCAAGTTGTCCTCTGACTATACCATTATGATGTAGACGGAACCACAGAAGCACTAAAGGATTAAATGACTCTATGCAGTATTCACCCTGATACGCCCGAAGCATACGATCGATAACTACACAAAATGATACGTCTCTCTTCTCAGATTTGATTTCAACGATCAAAGGGACCTGTCCGTTTACCATAGCAAGCAAGTCTTCGAATTTCGGGATGTGCTCTCCTGAGATTCCCAGTGTAAACTGCTGCAATTCTTCATATGTATAATCTTCTATCGCCGCTTTTGCTCCGCACATGCGCTCCAATGTAGCATCATGGAAGATAACTGGAATACCATCTTTTGTTAATTGTACATCCAGTTCGATGCCATACCCGACTTCCACGGCCTTACAAAAAGCTGCCATAGAGTTTTCCGGTGCTTCTCCGGCATTATCGTGCAACCCTCTGTGTGCAAAGTATTTCTTACGAAACAATCCTGTATCCGGCCGGTTTAACACACGTGGTGTAACCGCTAGCAAATATAATGCGCCCGGAAACAATATACATTTTACTGCTTTCGTTAAATTTCCCATCTTCTTTCGTACCACCTTTCCGAAATTTTTTCCGATTCTTTCATTATATCATCCTTTTCATTAGTAATAATCACAAATACTGTATTAGCTCTCTTCCATACTGAAAGTACTAAAGTCCCCAATCAACTACCCCGGTGCAAGCACTGCTCCCTCAAAAGCGGGGTATGCGAGTTTCCTTGTCTCTACCTCTACTCATAATCATATAGGTTCATCTGTCCCTCTATCTCATTACTCTGATATAGCTTCCTATATCATCCCTTAGTTTTTTACATAATTTGCTATCACTTCTCATTTCCATGCTCACTTACTGTTGATACATAATACCCGGACTTTTTCTCTACATTGCATCATACTTTTCTATTCTGTTAAAGTTTGCTTGCGCCCCAAGGGCGGGGAATATACCCACATTTCATTCAATTAGTTCCCACTACTTGCTTAATCACATTTTGATTATATACTTCTCCCATGAAACTTCAAGAACTTTTTCCCGACTCCTTCAGATTTTATAACAATCTATAACAACTTGATTGCTATAGCATTGTTACAATTTTTGCTACAACTTTTTATCCTATTTTTGAAAAA
>CAYXKS010000324.1:0-2554 GCA_964465725.1 uncultured Bacteroides sp.
AGAATGCCGCGTCTTCAGGTTCCGGTTCCGGAACGGTTTCCACAGACGGCTCTACCTCCATGGAAAAGGTAATTGGTTTCTTAAGCGAAGCATATATGGAAGAGCATGATGACATCAAGATTACATACAATCCCACCGGTTCCGGCTCCGGAATCCAGGCAGTATCCGAGGGAAGATGCGATATCGGTCTTTCGAGCCGTGATCTGAAGGAGGAAGAAAAGGCGGGGCTGGAAGGCACGGTGGTAGCGATCGACGGAATCGGTATTATTGTTAATCCGGAAAACGGGGTTGAAGATCTGACAGTAGAACAGATCGGCCAGATCTATACCGGTCAGATTACCAACTGGAGTGAAGTGGGCGGAAATGATGCACCGATCGTATGCATCGGACGTGAAGCGGCTTCCGGAACGAGAGACGGTTTCGAGGAAGTGACCGGAACGAAGGATCAGTGTAAGTATTCTCAGGAACTGACATCTACAGGCGATGTGGTACAGACGGTATCGGGCAATCCCAATGCCATCGGTTATGCATCCGTAGCTTCGGTGAACGACAGTGTAAAGGCGGTCAGTGTCGAGGGTGTTGCGCCCACGACGGAAGCGATACAGAATGGAGAGTACAGGATTCAGAGAAATTTTGTACTGGTGACAAAGAAGGATACACCTCTCTCCCAGGCTGCACAGGACTTCTTTGACTTTGCAGTCAGTGAACAGGCGGATGAGCTGATCACACAGGCCGGTGCGGTTCCGGTTAAGAGATAAGGTGAAATTGCTGTTTGCGGGCTTTGCGTGTGTCGCAAAGTCCGTAGCTTAAATTGGAGGTCAGGTATGGACAAAATAAAAAAGATTACAAAACTGACGGAGAAAGCAATGAACCTGCTCTTTTTGGTCTGTGGTCTGCTAACGATATTTTTTGTGATATTGATCACGGCATTTCTCGTGGTCAGTGGCCTCCCGGCAATACGGGAGATCGGATTGTGGGATTTCCTGTTTGGCGCCAAATGGGCGTCGACGGCAGCCGAGCCTCTCTATGGCATACTGCCGTTTATTGCAGCATCGGTGTACGGGACTTTGGGAGCCGTCGGGCTCGGCGTTCCTGTGGGGCTTTTCTGTGCCATATTTCTGGCGAAAACAGCGCCGGAGAAGATTGGGAGCGTGGTGAGAAATGTGGTGGATCTGCTCGCGGGAATTCCGTCGGTAGTTTATGGCCTTGTAGGTATGATTATCATTGTTCCGTGGGTCCGGGAAACCTTTCATCTCCCGGACGGGGCGAATCTTTTCTCTGCAATCATCGTGCTTGCCGTGATGATTCTGCCCTCTGTGATCTCTGTCTCTGAGTCGGCGATTAAGGCAGTGCCCCGTGAGTATGAGGAGGGGTCTCTTGCCCTGGGGGCGACCAGGACGGAAACTGTGTTCAAGGTCATAGTGCCGGCGGCGAAAAGCGGTATTGTCACAGCCATTGTGCTGGGGATAGGAAGGGCAGTCGGCGAGGCCATGGCTGTCATGATGGTATCAGGAAATGTGGCCAATATGCCGAAGCTTTTTGGAAGCGTCCGTTTTCTGACAACTGCGGTGGCCAGCGAGATGTCGTACTCGTCAGGACTGCAGAGGCAGGCGCTGTTTTCCATAGCCCTTGTACTTTTCCTGTTTATTATGGCAATCAACCTTATTTTGAATCTGGTGGTGAAAAGAGGTGAGCGGAATGGCTGAGACGATATCGGCGAAGAGAAAGATAACGGGTATGGTTTTGAATTCGTTGATGATTCTGTCCGCAGGGATTATATGTATGCTTTTGATGGGTGTGATAGGCTATATCCTGTTTCGGGGCGTGAAACATATTTCATGGGAACTGGTGTCTACGAAGCCAAGCCTGCTTCGGGGAACGATAGGTATACTGCCCAATATATTAAACACATTATATATTATAGTCATAACATTGGCCATTGTTCTGCCTCTGGGCGTGGGCGCGGCGATCTACCTGAATGAGTATGCATCTGACAGGAAGCTTGTAAGGATCATTGAACTGGCGACAGAGACACTGGCGGGAATACCTTCGATCATATACGGTCTGGTGGGAATGCTGGTGTTCGTACAATTCTTTTCGCTGGGAACGAGCCTGCTGGCAGGATCGCTCACTCTTGTGATTATGACGCTTCCGACGATCATACGGACGACGCAGGAGAGTCTGAAAACCGTGCCCGCCGCATACAGGGAAGGCGCCCTGGGGTTGGGAGCCGGTAAATGGTATATGATCCGCACGGTGGTACTGCCCTGTGTGATCGACGGTATCGTAACGGGTTGTATTCTGTCTGTGGGAAGGGTGGTCGGAGAGAGCGCAGCGCTTCTTTTTACGGCCGGGATGGCGAATGAGATGTTACGCGTATGGGAAGCCGTACAGCCAGGAAATGCGGGTTCATCTCTCACGGTTGCACTTTATATGTATGCGAAAGAGCGAGGAGAGTTTGACATTGCATTTGCCATCGCCGCCATTTTACTTGTACTGACCTTCCTGATCAATATGGCGGCCAAAATTACAGCCGGGAAGTTGAAGAAAACGA
>CAYXKS010000324.1:2654-4073 GCA_964465725.1 uncultured Bacteroides sp.
AATATGGGTGATAAGATAGTTACGGAAAATTTAAATTTATGGTATGGAACAAGCCATGCCCTGAAGAATGTCAGTCTCTCGTTTCCGGAGAAAAATATCAGCGCCCTGATCGGGCCGTCAGGATGTGGAAAGTCTACCTATTTAAAGACATTAAATCGAATGAATGATCTGGTAGAAGGCTGCCGCATCGAGGGAAAGGTCTTGTTTTCGGGTATTGATATATATAAGGACATAGATGTCAATCTTCTTCGGAAGCGCGTGGGAATGGTTTTTCAGAAGCCGAATCCTTTTCCCATGAGTATTTATGACAATATCGCATATGGACCGCGGATTCATGGCATCCGCTCGAAAGTGAGACTGGATGAAATCGTGGAGCGGTCACTGACCCAGGCGGCGATCTGGGATGAGTGCAGGGACAGATTGAAAAAAAGCGCGCTGGGGCTCAGCGGCGGGCAGCAGCAGAGGCTCTGTATTGCCCGGGCGCTGGCAGTTGAGCCGGAAGTGCTTCTCATGGATGAACCGACCTCTGCGCTGGACCCTATATCCACTTCCAGAGTTGAGGATCTGACCATGGAGCTTAAGAAAAATTATACGATCATTATTGTTACTCACAATATGCAGCAGGCAGTGAGAATCGCCGACAGAACGGCATTTTTCCTGCTGGGTGAGGTAGTTGAATACGACGATACGGAGAAAATGTTCTCATCACCGGCAGACAGGAGGACGGAGGATTATATTACGGGGAGGTTTGGATAATGCGAAACGAGTATGAGAGACAATTGGCGCAGCTGAAGGGAGAACTCATCACGATGGGGGCTTTGTGTGAGGAGGCTATCACTAATGCGGTAAAATACCTTACCGGGAGCGATGAGGCGGACAGAGAAGCCTGTCTGAACGCTGACGCTCAGATTGACGAGAAGGAGCGGGATATCGAGTCGCTTTGTATCAAGCTGATCCTGCAACAGCAGCCAGTGGCAGGCGACCTGAGAGCAGTGTCCGCTGCGATGAAAATGATCTCGGATATGGAGCGGATCGGGGACCAGGCTTCCGACATCGTGGAAATAGCGCCTTACGTATTTGGAAGTGGAATTGAGAGCGCAACCCACATAAGGGATATGGCAGATGCAACCATCCGGATGGTCTCGGAGAGCGTGGAGTCCTTCGTGAAGACAGACGTGGAAATTGCCCGGTTGGTGATTGAGCATGACAACCGGGTTGATGATTTATTTGACAGGGTGAAAGAAGAATTGATAAACTCGATTACAGGAAGAAACGATAATGCCGAGGCGCTTATCGATCTTTTGATGATCGCAAAGTATTTTGAGCGTATCGGAGATCATGCGGAGAATATTGCCGAATGGGTGATCTACTCCATTACGGGGATGCATCCGTAAAATTTTTTGTAGATGTCTGTGAAGA
>CAYXKS010000325.1:0-4064 GCA_964465725.1 uncultured Bacteroides sp.
GGATTGAGAGAATGTTATTTGGTTAAGCCGGACGCGTCTGACATTATGTAGTAGTTCTAAGGACGCGCTTTCGCTCGATTCCAAACGCAGCGGTACTAAGCTCGAAATTTACAAAGCAATGTAGTTGCATTGTAAATTTTTACTTCGCTAAGTGCCGGCGTTTGGGGGCGGTCCTTAGAACTACTACATAATGTCAAACGCTGTGTATTGGCTTAATTAAAGATAGAGATATTGAAGCTTTAACGGTTACGGTTTTTGGAGAGCATTTGGTTGTAATTTTTACTGCATGGGTAATGAGTATTGTGCATATACTGTGGTATGGAACAGGAGACGATTCTATATTATTACCCTATGCCGCAGCAGGCGGCGAAAATGAATAACGGATATGCGGCTAAAAAACACTGGTTTCAGGAAGCTGTGTTGAAGACGGAAATGGTGGCGGAACAGGAGAAATTCCGTGTCCTGGGGTGCGCTGTTCCGCCTTTTTATTACAGACACAAGCCGTGGAAATGCCAGGTTCTTTCGGAGACAATGGAGACAGTTCTGGGAGATGCAGACGGTATGACTGATACTTATGTGCACCCGCAGATCCGGGAATTTCTGACAGAGGAATATTGCGCGAAATGGATGCCGCGTGAGAGCACAACGCTGATGTTGGTCAAATATCTGCTGGAACAGTATGCCGGAAATGCACTTGACAGGTGCGGCAGTGTGGCGCTGCTTCTGGGAGCGCCCGCCGATACGGACCGGCAGATGAAGATAACATGGGAATTGCTACAGCCCTATCTGCCCAAAGTCAACAGAATGCTGATCTATTATGAAAAAAGGGAAGAACGGCAGGATGCATGGAATAATGGAAAGTTTGAAAAGGAGGAAAAGTCCGGGGAGAACTTTAGAGGGAGATTTGGAGAGAGACTTAAAGAGAAGTTTGAGGGAAGCTCTGAGAGGAGTCTTGAGGGAAATTTGAAGAGAGAATTGCAGGAAAATCCGGGGGAAGAATTGCAGGAGTATCTGGAAGCGTATTATTACGAGTATGGGCTGGTTCCACAGTTGGAACCATATCGGGCTCCACGGATAGCGGGGAGAGGCAGAGAAAGAGAAGAGAATATTTTGACGGCACGAACAACACAGGACAGGGAATATGGGGAAGAACGGATGACTTCGGAGCAGGGCGGCAGTGACAGCATGGATGATTCGACGGAGGAAAGAGCAAAATTGCGCTGTGGGAAAGAAAAATGTAGGGGCGTTATTCTGGACTTCTGTGACCAGTTCCGGTATCCCAGGATACTTACGGAAGACAGTGTTTATATTGATATTGTGTCTTCGGAGGAAAAGGAGCGGAGAGTTCGTCAGAAAAGTCTGACGGTTCCGTACGTATCACCGCTGAAATATCTTGACACTATGGTTAAAAATAGTTATGATAGAAAAGTTAAAATGACATAAAAAGCAGAATATTTGAAGAATTCGAAGACGCGAGTCGTGATATTTTGGGAATGAATTATAAATGGACGCGATGTGACAAACGCATAATCATATTTTTAAATATTTATTTATAGTAGAAAAGGAGAATTATTATGCAGGAGAAGAAAAACATCTTAACTTATGAAGGACTGAAAAAATATGAGGACGAGCTGCACAATCTGAAAGTAGTCAAACGTCAGGAGGTTGCGCAGAAGATCAAGGAAGCCAGAGAACAGGGCGATTTGTCCGAGAATGCCGAGTACGACGCAGCGAAAGACGAACAGCGTGATATCGAGGCCAGAATCGAAGAATTAGAGAAGATTTTGAAGAATGCGGAAGTGGTCGTTGAAGACGAAGTAGATCTGGACAAGATCAATATCGGATGCGTGGTAAGAATTCTGGATATGGAATACAGCGAGGAGCTGGAATATAAGATCGTAGGTTCCACGGAAGCCAATAGCCTGAAAGGTAAGATTTCCAATGAATCTCCGGTAGGCAAGGCACTGATCGGATGTAAGGTCGGCGATCTGGTGGAAGTTGAGACGCAGGTAGGTATTGTTCAGTATAAGGTGTTGGAGATACAGAGGTCGAATTAAATATAATTGCTATTTAGATGGGCAAGCTTCAAGCAATAAGAGTAAGAAGAACGGGCTTATGCTTAAGCGGAAGCATGGAGGTTAGTATGGCAGAAGTACAGAATCAGGGAAATGGACTTAAGGCAGAGGACGTTAACCAGCTTTTAAAAGTAAGAAGAGAGAAGCTGGCTACACTGCAGGAAAACGGAAAAGATCCTTTTCAGATCACGAAATACGACGTGACTCATCACAGCCAGGAGATCAAAGATAATTTTGACGCGTTGGAAGGCAAGAAGGTATCCATAGCCGGACGTATTATGTCCAAACGTATCATGGGTAAGGCTTCCTTCTGCAATGTACAGGATCTGCAGGGTGATATTCAGGTTTATGTAGCCCGGGATAATATCGGTGAGGAATCTTATGCCGATTTCAAGAAATATGACGTGGGCGATATTGTGGGCGTCGAAGGGGAAGTTTTCAGGACGAAAACAGGCGAGATGTCCATCCATGCCGCTAAAGTGACACTTCTGTCAAAAAGCCTTCAGATCCTTCCGGAGAAATATCACGGACTGGTAAATACGGATATCCGTTACCGTCAGAGATACACCGATCTGATTATGAATGAAGACGTGAAGAAAACATTTGTTGCGCGTTCTAAGATCATCAGCTCCATCAGGCGATATCTGGATGGACAGGGATTCCTGGAGGTGGAGACGCCCATGCTCGTGTCCAATGCGGGCGGCGCGGCGGCAAGACCTTTTGAGACACACTACAATGCGCTGGATGAAGATGTAAAACTGCGCATTTCGTTGGAATTATATCTGAAAAGACTGATTGTCGGCGGTATGGAGAGAGTCTATGAGATCGGCCGGGTATTCAGAAACGAGGGTCTGGACGCAAGGCATAATCCCGAGTTTACGTTGATGGAATTATATCAGGCATATACGGATTACTATGGTATGATGGAACTGACGGAGAATATGTTCCGCCATGTGGCGCAGGAGGTATGTGGGACAACTATCGTTCCCTACGGCGATGCGATGATTGACCTGGGCAAACCCTTTGAGCGCATGACCATGGTGGAAGCCGTGAAGAAATATGCAGGCGTAGATTTTGATATGGTGAAGGACACTGCAGAAGCGAAGAAACTCGCTGATGAGAAAGAGATCCATTATGAAGAAAGGCATAAGAAAGGTGATATCCTGAATCTGTTCTTCGAAGAGTTTGTGGAGGAACATTTGGTACAGCCTACTTTTATCATGGATCATCCGATAGAGATATCTCCTCTGACGAAGAAAAAACCGGACAAGCCTGAGTACGTGGAGCGTTTCGAGTTGTTTATCACAGGCCGTGAGATGTGTAACGCATATTCTGAGCTTAATGACCCGATCGACCAGAGGGAGCGCTTCAGGGCGCAGGAGGAGGCGCTGGCAGCAGGGGATGAGGAAGCCAACACTACGGACGAAGATTTCATGAACGCTCTGGAGATCGGTATGCCGCCGACAGGTGGAATCGGATACGGTATTGACAGACTGGTGATGTTGCTCACAAATTCACCGGCTATCCGCGATGTATTGCTCTTCCCGACGATGAAAACTCTGGGTGGAAAAGAGCAGGAGAAGAAGAGTGCTGAGTTTGAAAAGAGCGGGGATCAGGCAGTGAAGCAGAGCAGTATCACGAGAGAAAAGGCCTTGGAACTTTTGAAGCAATACAATAAAGAGCCTTTCCATATTCAACATGCGCTGACGGTGGAAGGCGTGATGCGCTGGTATGCGAAAGAACTTGGCTATGCTGACGAAGAAGAATTTTGGGGCATTACCGGACTTCTTCATGATATCGATTTTGAACTTTATCCGGAAGAACATTGCCAGAAGGCACCGGAACTTCTGCGGGAGGCAGGAGTGAGCGAGGATATGATCTATGCGATCTGCTCTCACGGCTACGGACTCTGCAGTGAGCTGGAACCGAAACTGGAGATGGAGAAAGTACTTTTCGCGGCCGATGAACTGACCGGTCTGATCTGGTCCT
>CAYXKS010000326.1:0-4043 GCA_964465725.1 uncultured Bacteroides sp.
TCAATATTTCCAATGTGCCTCTGGAAAATATCATTATGGAAATATATAAGGCAGATGAAGCCGTCTGAATTTTCATCCGCCGCTTTGGTCAATTGGCAGATTCCGTAACAGTGAAGACGAAGAATGAACTGTTACCATGAGCCACCGGCACATAGCGCCATCAGTTGACATAGCGGGGCGTTTTAGAATATCGGGAGGACAACCAAATTATGAAAAAGTATGCAGTTATATATCGTTCTGTACTGATGGAAAATCTGCAGTACGCAGTCAATGTGGCAATGGGCTTTATAGGGTATTTTGTATTTATTTTTATCTTTGTCAGGCTATGGGATTATATGTATCAGAATCCGGGAGAACTGATTGCAGGCTATACGAAGGAACAGATGATCTGGTATGTCATGATGACGGAAATGTTCTGGTTCAGCTCTAATTCTGCGGCGGCGGCCAGGCAGGTGACGATGGATATCCGGGGCGGTAACATCGCATATCTGATGAATAAGCCATATCACTATACGCTTTATATTCTCGCAAAGTACACGGGAGAATGGAGCATACGGCTCCCGATGTATGCGGTAGTGGCGGCTGTGATCGGCGCTGCTTTGGTTGGCCCGATTCCGCATTTTCGGGTGATTACGGTTCCGGCGATGATCCTTTGCGTTATTCTGGGAATTACGATCAATGCTGTCTTCAAGATGTGTATCAGCCTGATCTCTTTCTGGATTGAGGATTCCAATCCGTTTCAGTGGCTGTACGATAAACTGCTTCTGGTGGTGGGGACTATATTTCCGATTGAGATTTTTCCGGCAGCGCTTCAGCCTCT
Organism: uncultured Bacteroides sp.; assembly: GCA_964465725.1. Lineage (GTDB taxonomy): Bacteria > Bacillota > Clostridia > Lachnospirales > Lachnospiraceae > UBA3282. The sequence continues at coordinate 821 of CAYXKS010000326.1, forward strand.
TTTTAAGCTGACGCCGATCTATACGGTGTGTTACGGACCGGCCAAGCTGATCGTGGATTTCAGCGCAGAGAAATGTGTGGAGATTCTGACGGCGCAGGTACTGTATCTCGCGGTCGGCTGCGGGCTTATGTTCTATATTTATAAAAAGGGGGTCAGGAAGCTCTATGTTAACGGCGGTTAAGAATCAGGTGAGAGTATGCATACTCTCCGTTAAGTACAATATTATGCGGGAGATGCTCAACAAGGTTACGTTTGTGATGAATGTCCTTTTTACCATATTAAACAATGCGACGATACTTGTGCAGTGGTTCATTCTGTTTGGTTTGCGGGAGGAGGTCGGAGGATATACGATGAAGGAGATCCTGCTTCTGTGGGGACTTACGGCCGCTTCCTATGGATTGTCACACATTCTGTTTGCAAGGGTATTTACGCTTCCGGAGCTGATTATCAGCGGCAAGCTGGATTCTTATCTGGTGCAGCCCAAAAGCGTTCTGCTTGGTGTGATGACCTCGTCTACCGATATAACGGCGATCGGCGATTTGCTGTACGGTGTGGCGATTGTCTGTGTTTCGGGGATCAGTGTAGGCGGATTTTTCCTGATGCTGTTGTTTATTGTGAGTGGAGCGATGATTTTTATGGCATTTGCCCTGTTGATAGGGAGTCTGTCATTCTGGTTTGTGAGGACGGAGATGCTTGGAAATCAAGTGATAATGGGAATGGTCAGTTTTGGCACTTATCCTGATGGGATTTTCAGGGGGATCTCAAGATTTCTGTTGTACTTTGTGATCCCGATAGGAATGGTGGTCTATCATCCGGTGCATATTATGGTCGACTTCGATGTAGGGATGACTGCCACGGTGCTGGGATATGCGGTTTTACTTGAAGTTGTGGCGGTGGCCGTGTTTTACAGGGGGCTGCGAAGATATTCTTCCAGCAGCCTGATGGAGGCAAGGATGTAGGCGGTGACAGTTCAGTCAGCAATGTTATTAAATTAAGTCGGAAGCTGTGTATTGGATTAACTTAATGACATTGGCTCAGACAGGACTTATAATAGTGAAGCCGAAGTCTGCTGAATCGTTGCTGCAGGTGAAAGAACTGTTCTGCTGTGAATTGGTTTCTTAAAAAATTCAGGCCGTGTATTGCGTATTTTTGATGGAACGCGCAATATGCGGCCTTTTTTTACGCTATACTATTTTTAAAAAAATAGTACTTGACAATGCAAGGTAGCTGGTTTAATCTTATACTATAAAAACGGGGTTCATACGTTGTTTGTGTCTACATCTATAGTTAACGACATTAGAAATTTCGTTTTCGGCCTTGCAGAAGCTTCCGTATATGGCTTCTGCAAGAGCCGGAAACAGAAATTTGTTATGTCGTTTACTATAACTCACAGGCCGGATAGAAACGGAGCATATTATGAATGCACAATTTAAAAAGGGAGTATTGGAACTTATCGTACTGGAATCTGTGCGCCAGAAAGACATGTACGGATATGAGCTTGTCGAGGAAGTCTCGGAGGTTATCGATGTGAACGAGGGGACGATCTACCCTCTGCTGAAACGTCTTACCAACGAACATTATTTCGAAACTTATCTTCGTGAATCGTCTGAGGGGCCGCCCAGGAAATACTACCATTTGACGGCGGCAGGGATATTGTATCGGGACTCGCTGGCGGCGGAATGGGAGGAGTTTCAGTCCAGGGTCAACCGGTTTTTAAGAGGAGAGGAGCAGTCATGAGTAAAGAGAAATTTTTGCTGGAGCTTAGAGAATATCTCAGCATATTGGAGAACCAGGAGCAGGAGGACATTCTGGCGGAATACGCCCAGCATATTGATATGAAGATGCAGAAAGGATTGAGTGAGGAGGAGGCGATACGGGACTTCGGTCCGATGCAGGAACTGGCATCGGAGATTTTGGAGGCTTATCACGTGAAGCCGGAGTTTCGCAGAAAGAGCGGCGTGTTGAAGCTGCCGGTTGTGAAGACAGGTAAAGCGGACGACAGAAAATTTTTTATAAAAAGCGGCTTTGACTGGATCAGGAAGAAAACAGCCGCTGTGATACACGGAATTGGACGAGGCTTCCGTTGGACTGGTGATAAGTTCCGGGCGGCCGGCAGATGGCTTGCGCAGCCTTTTACAGCGAGAAGGGCAAACCTTTCGCAGAAGCTCAGCGTCACGGATGGCATGGAGCACAGGTATGGAGATACGAAGGAGAAAGGTCTTAATATGGAAGAAACGGGTAAGAGAAAAGGATGGGTCGGCAGCTTTTGCAGGGCAGCAGGACGTGGTATTGCAGCACTTTGCAGGTGGCTGGGCGCTTTTTGCATTTTCTGGCTGAAATTTATGTGGAATGCGGGATGGCTCCTGTTTTCAATCATTTGCGCAGGAATGGCGATGATCGTTCTGGCGGGAGTCGGGGCGATGCCGGTTTTCCTGATACAAGGCTATCCGCTGATTGGAGTGTTTATGATTTGTCTGGGAGGGCTGCTCTGCTTTGGCGCACTTTCCTGGGGAGCGTTCAGTATGCTGATCCGGAAGAAAAGGGATAATGGGGAATTGGAGAAGACTGATGAGGAGGTGCAATATGAGCAGACTGCATAAAAGGTTGATTCTTGTATTCTGTTTAGGTGTTTTATTGTGTGGAGTAGGAGCAGGTGTGGCATTTACGGAGTTTGGCGCACTGAGCTATGGAGGACAGCAGATCCTGGGAGATCCGGATATCCGGACAGAGAATTTCGATGTGAAATTTGAAGTGGGAGAGGAAGAGCGGAAAGTATGGTGTGTGCGCACGAATGACTTGAATATCCGGGTAGACAATAGTGTCCCTGAGAATACTGTGCGCTTCTGTGTGACTTATAATGCGGACCGCATAGAGCCGTATGCATACTGGACTGAAGAGGAAGGAGTCGTTTTTTCATGGTCCTGGAAGCCCCACGAAGACGAGATGGCTTTGATGATGGAAGCAAAAGATGTGGTGCTGCAGAATCTGAAGGAGGGAAAAATCGTTTCTGTGGATACCGTTGATTTAGAGGATGTGACGGTGCTGGTTAACGCGAAGAGTGAGAGTGATGTGAGGTTGATGTATTGAGCTTTATGCGGCCTGACGCTGTATACTGGTCTGACAGAATACGATTTGTGTGAAATGTGAACGCGACATGCTATTGTCCGGAGCTTGTGTTTAGGCATATATTGATGTAGAATTGACTATTGATAGGAAACTCTCT
>CAYXKS010000327.1:0-2311 GCA_964465725.1 uncultured Bacteroides sp.
TTTGTGCAAATTGTCTTTTGAAATTTTAACATGGAAGAGGTAAACTAATTAAGAACGTGTGGCAGAACTGCGTAAGTCCGGTTATCTGCCACGCGTTTTTTTGTTGGAAAGGAGAAATGTTATGGAAACAAATAGTAATTCTTTTTTACGGGAAGAGCCTGTGGGGAAGCTGATGAGGAAGTATGCTGTTCCCTGTATTATTTCACTTCTTGTAGCGGCGTTATACAATATCGTTGATCAGATATTTATAGCAAATGCCTCCTATCTGGGGTCTTATGGAAATGCTGCAAACACGGTTGTCTTTCCGCTGACCGTGATCGCACTGGCGATAGCCGTTATGATCGGCGACGGTTGTTGTGCGTTTGTAAGTTTGAGTCTGGGCAAGAGTAAGTCGCAGGACGCGAGTAAAAGTATGGGGAATTCCATCCTGCTTACGGTGCTGTTCAGCTTGATATTGTGTGCAATCTATCTGATTTTCAGCCGCCAGATTATTTCGATGTTCGGTGGAACGGTGAACGAGGAGACATTTCGCCATTCCAAGGAATATTTCTTCTGGATTTCACTGGGGATTCCTTTTTACATGTTCGGACAGTCGATGAATCCGGTGATCCGTGCGGATGGGAGTCCGAAATTTGCCATGGCGTCAACGCTTGTGGGAGCTGTGATCAATATTATACTTGACCCGATCTTTATTTTTATATTCCGCTGGGGAATGATGGGAGCGGCGGTTGCCACGGTGATGGGTCAGATCGTCACGGCGGTTTTGGCAGTTTGGTATCTGCTGCATATGAAGACCGTGAAGCTGTCCGGAGAAGACTTTAAACTTGAGAGAGAAATTGTGGGGAGGACGCTTGTGCTTGGAATCTGCAGCTTCCTATCCCAAATATCACTCGTTGCGGCGATGGCGGCCATCAATAATATGGTCAGAAAGTATGGTGCGATAGATGAGATATTCGGACAGGAGCAGTATGCACAGATCCCCATGGCTGTGGTCGGCATCGTGATGAAGTTTTTCCAGATTGTGATCTCTATCGTGGTCGGTATGGCGGCAGGATGTATCCCGATCGTCGGTTACAATATGGGCGCCGGACTTAACGGGCGTGTGAAGTCGATTTTTACGAAACTGCTGACGGCAGAGGCTCTTGTCGGAGTTCTTGCGCTCATTATCGTTGAGTTTTTCCCTGCAGCCCTGATCGGTATTTTCGGGGCGGCCAATGAGAGCGTCTATTATACGGATTTTGCGATCCGGGCTTTCAGAATCTACCTCTGTATGGTGATCTTTGCCTGTGTGAACAAGGCGGCGTTTATTTTCCTTCAGGCAATGGGAAAAGCCGCGGCGTCAACTATGCTTTCCATGGTCAGGGAGATCGTGTTTGGTGTGGGATTTGCATTGATTTTGCCCATGATTTATGGGTTGGACGGGGTTTTGTATTCCATGCCGGTGTCTGATATCTTGACATTTATAATTTCTGCCATTATTATTATGTTTACCTATAAACAGTTGAATGGTATGCAGGATAAGACACAGTAGGTGTTCACGTATTTATAGTTAACGACATTGAAAATTTCGGTTTCGGCTTTGCAGCAGCTTCTGAATATGGCTTCTGCAAGGGCTGGAAACAGGAATTTTAGCAGAGAGGATGCAATAGAAATGTCTGAAAAAATATTTTTTCAGAAGAAAATCACGGAAGAAAACAAGCATATTATGCCGATTTCGGAAGTGATTGATAAGGTTACTGCAATATGCAGGACGGTTGGAGTCAGACGGCTGGATCTGTTTGGGTCTTTTGCCACAGGTACAGCAACGGCAACCAGCGACATTGATTTTGTGGTTTATGGATGCGAAGATATGATGAAGCTGGAGGAAGAGCTTCTTAAGATCGATACGCTTCGTAAAATTGATATTTTTGATTATGACAGCATCCATAATGAATTTTTGTTAGAGGACATCAGAAAATATGGAAAACAAATCTATTAATCGGTATCATACATTCTGCAGGAGTCTGAAAAATCTTGGAAAAAGTCTGGATGCTGATGTAAAGGCTGACTTTGTACTTGAAGGGACTGTCCTGAATTATAATCTTACATTTGATATTGCATGGAAGGTTATGAAGGATATCCTGATAAAGGAACTTGAAATTCTTGATTTTGCGCTTGGGTCGCCGCGGGAAACATTGCAGCAGGCATTTGCCAATGGAATTATCGATGATGATCAATGGATGAAAATGCTTAGGGTAAGAAATCAGTTAGCCCATGATTATGATGGAACTCTTGCTGAGGAGCAGTTTCAAAATATCATCAGTGTGTATTA
>CAYXKS010000327.1:2411-4001 GCA_964465725.1 uncultured Bacteroides sp.
GAGTCAAAAACCTGTTTACAACACACAATATTCTATGTTATCATAAGTAGTAATCAAAACCATGTAAAACAGTTGTGGAGGCTTTATGAAATATAAAATAGTTGTAGACAGTTGTTGTGAATTGCCCGAAAAGTATAAGAAGGATGAACGTTTTCAGATCATCCCGCTCGGAATCGAAGTGGGAGATTATTCTATATTGGATGACGAGAACTTTAATCAGAAGGAATTTCTGGAAAAAGTGGCGGCCTGTCCGCAGTGTCCGAAATCTTCCTGCCCGTCTCCCGAACGATTTATGGAGGCTTATCACAGCGATGCGGAAGAGGTCTATGTCATTACGTTGTCATCTCACCTGAGCGGGAGCTATAACAGCGCGGAAGTGGGCAGGGAACTTTACCTGGAGAAATATGGAGAAAAGAAGATTCATGTGGTGGACTCGGAGTCTGCCAGCTGTGGGGAGACTCAGCTGGCCATGAGGATTATGCGGTATAAGGAGGCGGGGCTGTCCTTTGAGGAAACCGTGGAGAGAATCGAAGTGTTTAAGCGCAAGATGCGCACATACTTTGTCCTGGACAGTCTGGAGACGCTGCGCAAGAACGGAAGACTTACAGGGGTCAAGGCGCTGGTTGCGTCTACGTTGAACATCAAACCTGTCATGGTAGGGAACCTGGGTGTGATCGAGCAGAAAGGGCAGGCAATCGGCGTCAATAAGGCGCTTGCCAGGATGGCGGACCACATTGTGGCGGATGTTGCGCATCCGGAGAAGAGAACGCTGATGATCACACACTGTAATTGTCCTGAGAGGGCAGAGTATATGCGCGATTTGATGGAGAAAAGAGCATCTTATAAGAATATTATAGTTATGGATACGGCGGGGATCAGCAGTCTGTATGCCAGCGACGGAGGTATTATTGTTACGCTGTAGTAAAGGTGCACCGTTGAACTCTTTATTCCCGCGAGCAACGAGCCAAGTGGCTGCTTGCAGGCATTTGGCGACTGCCGCGAGGGTCAAATACCCCGCCCCTCGGGGCGTTTCAAGTCTGATGTCCTGTTGCTTGCGGCGGGGTCTTTGACTGCTTTTAGATTCTGCAGAGAAGGGATCGTGAAGAACTGCATGGAAGAAAATAAACCGACAGTTTGTATACAATGTGTACAGCATTGAAAACATGTATACGGACTGTCGGTTTTGTATGTTTACTTTATATCCCTGCACTTATTTTAATTGAATGGTGAACGGTAGATACCATTTACGTTGACTGTTTTATCCGGATGTAAAGATAAGCTTTACATAACCAGAATCTCAATCGGGGATGTTACAACCAGGAGAACAAGCAGAATCTGCACGATCAGGATCGCTGGCATGCCGTATAGGAAGTACCAGTGTCTGGTCTTGTGATGGAACAGATGCATGCCCATAATGGAACCAATGCTGCCGCCAATCAAGGCAAGAACAAAAAGCGTGGATTCCGGAATACGCCAGGTTCTTTTCCTGGCTTTATACTTGTCCACACCCATGGTGATGAAACTTGTGCAATTTATAACAACAAGATATATGATGATCAATGTGATTGCGTTCATAAATATAAGAATGTC
>CAYXKS010000328.1:0-3996 GCA_964465725.1 uncultured Bacteroides sp.
TTCTTTTATCCGATCGTCACCGGTCTTTTCTTCTATGAAAGCGGCTACCGGCTGCACCGGAATTCTTATGACAGTTTTCTGCTGATGTATATCCGCAGCGGAAACCTCACTGTAAACTATCAAGATAAAGAAGAGACTGTTTCCGCAGGTTCTTTTATTCTTCTTGACTGCTATGAACCCCATGGCTATTATACAGACTCAGGATGGGAATGCCTGTGGGTGCATTTCGACGGGCCGATGGCCAGATCTTATTACAGCCTGGTAACTTCCCATCTTGGCAATATTTTCACCCTTACAGATCCCCTGCCCGCTGTTTTCAAAATGCAGCAGATTTATGAAACTTTTAAAAACGGAACCCAGATCCGGGAAGCCCTGCTCTCCAAACAGCTTTCTGACATACTGACCACTTTCCTCTTGTTCAATCCGGTCCAGGCATCCGTATATAATCATTCCGAAGCCATTGGAGAAAGCATGGCATACATCAATGAGCATTTTGCAGACAATATCACCGTAGAGGAATTGGCGGAACACGCTATGATAAGCCCTTATTACTTTATCCGTATCTTTAAAAACGAGACCGGTTTTACCCCTCACGAATATATTGTTTCCGTGCGCATAAACACGGCCAAATATTTATTGAAAAACACCCGGCTTACCATAAAGGACATTGGCTTTCAGACAGGGTTCTCCTGTGAGAGCGTATTCTGTTCCGCCTTTAAGAAGCACGTGGGGATAACGCCTGCCGCTTTCCGCGCAAATCCCTGATAGCTCTCAGGAACTTCTCACCACCAGCCGTTCAATCACCGATAGATCAACTGTCTGCTTAGGCAAAAAAAGATCAGATTCCATATAATGATAAATTGCATCCAAAAGAGCCCTGGCCTCCGGATAATTCTGCAGCTCCTGCAGTCCCATGGAAGAAAACATCAGCTTCCCGCCGCCGCATCGGCATTCCAGAAGCTGCGCCATAGGGCGAAGAAACGCATAGCTGTCCATCTCCGTAATAATCGCCTCATAACGCTCCGGCATAATAACCGCTCTCTGTGACGCCATAGGCCACCATTGCCAGTTCGTGTGAAATTCCGTCGGAAAATGATCAAAAACAGGATGCGTATCATCAATCAGCTGCCCCATCGTTCCTTCCTGCCCTGCAAAGGTACCCACAGACCAGAAATCCGTTGTAAACTGTGCCTGAACCGAAAAAGGCAGCGCCGCCTTTGTAGATGGCGGAGTCAGATAAACGCTCCCTCCGTTTCGCAAAACCTCTTTTGCCTCCTCATACAGCCACTGTGTCTCATAAACTCCCTCCGGGCAGTGCGGTGTAACCTGCGGATATACCCAAACCGGATACAGATTAGAGATTCCTGCCAGCCGTACCATAAGGTTCAGCCGCATCGGACAGTCAATCGACAGAGTTTCCAGATCAATTTCCAGAACGCCTGCATCCGTCAGAGCCCCTGCCGGACAGTTCACTTGCGGCAATATTCCGCTTACAAACTCTGTGCCATCTTGTCCCCCATCGGCATAAGAGTATCCTCTCCCGTCCTTTGCCTGCAGGAAGAGCGCATATTCCGGCACTCCGCACAGATTCTTTTTTCCGAAATTGGCAATTTGTATCCGGGCGCTTAGCTTTTCCGTATTGCTCCATGTATATTTAGGCAGGAGTACAAGCGGAAGCTGATCTTTAAAAAAGCTTCTGAAATTCTCCGGCTGCGCAAAGTGATAGGGTTTAGGCTGTAAATGAGAATTGAGCATCCCCACCAGCGCAGTGCCCTGTCCCGGGAAATCCTGCAGCCCGAGCAGAGAAATTCCTGACAGTTCTTTTGTCCTCATGGCTGCCTCGACTTCTTCCCGATAACCGATTCTGGAGAGTTCTCCCGTGGCCTCCACATATTTCTTCCAGACTTTGGCCAATCCTTGCCGTTCTACGCGTTCCTGTATCAGACGCAGATTCGCCGGATCTGATATTCCCCTGAAAAGCGCCAACTCATCGAAATCAGGAAGTACCTCAAACTGCCCGACCTCAAAACTGAAGACAGGCTTCGCATATTCCTTTCGCAGCTGCTTCATGGAAGCATCATAATTCGTCCGTGCATCCGGATAGCAGTTATTGATATAGCCCTGCCTGTTGGCCGAAGTCCCCCGAAGCTTCCGGTCATAGTAATCAGATGCGGTATAGAAACCGCTCTCTTCCTCACATCCGATTGCTCCATAATGTCCGTTCGATGCATCGGCATACAGGCGTGTGGAATCGGTCTCCTGTGCCAGACGCAGCAACGTTCTCATTCTTTCATGTCCCTTAGGGCCGGCATGCAGTTCATTTCCAAAAGACAACATGACAAAGGACGGATGATTTGCCAGCATATTCAGAATCTGAATCAATTCCGTCCTGTAATAGCGATAACTCTCATCTGCCTCAAAGGCATCCTTGGGATTCCAATGGGAAAGTTCCGGCTGCATCAGCATCCCGATCTGATCCGCCGCGGTAAATGCCGCCTCCGGAGGACAATGGGAATGAAAGCGTACACAGTTTACCCCATAAGAATGATACTTTTCCAGGATCTCCTTCCAGGCTTCCACCGTCATCGGCGGATATCCGGTTTCCGGGAATACCGCGCAATTTACCTCGCTCCGCAGAAAAACTGTCCTGCCGTTCACTGCCAGTCTTCCTCTTCCATCGTCCCCGAAATCCCTTACGCCGAAAACAGCCTTCTTCGTCTCCCCATGCTCCATGGAAACAGACAATTCATAAAGATTTCCCTCATCCAGATCCCAGCGTTTTACGTTTTCTTTCAGTTTAAGGCCGTTAAAACATAACTCCGTCACTGCAGAAGAAGTGCTTACGCTGGTCGTCGCATCTTCCTCGAGCGCATCACAATGTATACGGATCGTTCCACTATAAAAGCTTCCAGCATACAGTTTCATCTTTACAGAGAGCATATTTTGAGCCGGATATACACAGATATCTTCCAGAAACGCCTGCCTCTCTGTACGCAGCCGCAGATATCCCAGGATCCCGTTCCAATTCGTCTGTGTTTCATCCGTCGCCGCGGAAGAATAGATGATCGCATCACGGGGAAGCCCCGGATAGCTGTTGTCAGAGAGCAGCGTCAGTTCACTCTCCTTCCTGACCGCGCCTGTCACTTCAAAGATATGCCTTGTGCTGATGGACGGCTCCGTAAAATCAGGGATCTCTTTTCCGTCTACCAGAAGACGCAGCACCCTTGCCCGCTCCGCCTCCAGAAAGATACGTTTTCCTTCCGCAAGCTCCGCGGCGATTTGTTCTCCCAATGCCTCCCCGATCCTTCTGGTCATCCGCACCTCTCCTTCATAGAAATAGTGCCTCGTAAACCGTGTGGCGATAACCTCCGTATTGAAAACCTCATCCTCCCTCCCCAAGGTGCTGTCAGGGTGCCACTGATTCGTTCCCTGATCCCTCTGTCCGATTCGATTCTCATCAAGCGTTCCCGGCAATCGTATGGGATAGCTCCTGCCGTCACCGATATCCGCTGTCCAACGTCCCTGTAAAGAATAATTCATACACCTTCTCCTTTTCTAATATCTATCTCACAAAACGACAATCCATTTTTTCCATTATATTCATACAGCGGACGAAATACCGACTTCTGAATTAACAGTTCAGCTTTCGACTTCACCGTTATCTTCTGCCGGCAACATCCGCCCGCCGTACTGGCTTCCCTGACTCTAACGTCCCATCATTATTTCATATACCGGCTGTACCGCTACTTTTTCCAGCGCCCCCGTATATGCGCCAACTTCCTCCATCCGCGCCGCCATAGCAGACTCTACATTTACATTTACGCCTTCCTTAAGAGGTGTGATATAAAGGGTTAATGGAGCGTTTTCCAGTTCTTCCGCAAAGTCTTTCAATCCGATTTCCCATGTCGACTGATTGGCGAAATTGTCATTGATCATCCTGCCGTTTAGAAACAGATGCCCGATATCGCCGCTGTAATCAATCTGCAGCCTTGCATC
>CAYXKS010000329.1:0-3982 GCA_964465725.1 uncultured Bacteroides sp.
ATATTTGACTTTTAGTCTTTTATGTGATACTCTTTTAGGGTAGAAAGAAAGGGGGGGGGGGTAAATGGCAAGGAACATAGCCATCAAGGTGGCGCGTGCTGAGAAAGATATGACCCAGAAACAACTTGCGGAGGCGGTTGGGATATCGCGACAGACGGTGAATGCTATTGAACAGGGAGAATATAATCCCACGATCAAATTGTGCCGCTCCATTTGCCGTGTTCTTGGGAAGAGCCTGGATGATCTGTTTTGGGAAGAGGAATAGACAGATGAAGATACATACGGAAGCTTCTGCAAGGCCGAAAACGAAATTTCTAATGTCATTAACTATAGAAGAATAAGCAGAATGGAGGATATCATAATGAAGAAGGAAAGAAGAAGTAACCTGGATGAAATGCAGGAACAGAAGCTGTTGAAGATCGAACATAACGGCTGCTGGCTTGCCTTTTGGGGATTGGGAATCGCTCTGGTAGTGCAGTGCTGTCTCGGAGCGGAGAAAAGTGAAGTGGCTGGTGAGTGGATCGTTTTTATGTGCCTGGCGTTATATATTGTAATTGCCTGTTTAAAAAACGGTATTTGGGACAGAAAACTGTCTCCTACTCCGAAGGTTAATTTGTCTGTAAGTTTTATTGCGGGTATCGTTGTGGGAGTAATTTTCTTTTTTATTTCTTACTTTAAATATCATGCTTTTCTGGGCTCTGTCGCCACAGGAATATTTATGATGGCAATGACTGCGGCAATTTGTTTTGTGTCGATTTCGGCTGTCGCGGCTTTCTATAAGGAAAGGGTTAAAAAACTGGAATCGGAAGATGATAAGGAAGAGTAAGACAGAGCGAGAGAAGCGGGACAAAAGAGTGGCCGGGTGTGTCGGTGAACGGGACACAAGCTCGGCAGAAAGGGGAATTGGATAATGATTACAGCAGACCATCTCGTTAAATCTTTTATAAAGAACGAGAAAAAGAATAAGAAAAGTGAGATCAAAGCCGTAGATGACATCTCGCTGACAGTGGGGGAGGGAGAGATCGTCGGAATTCTGGGGCCGAATGGCGCCGGGAAGACGACACTGCTGCGGATGATGGCCAGGCTGATGAAGCCTACCAGCGGGCAGGTAAGTATCAGGATCGAAGGGCAGGAGATTTCGGACGAGATTGAGGTTAAGAGGCATATCGGTTATCTGTCCAACAATACGAAACTTTATGGCAGGCTTTCCGCCAGGGAATTGTTGCAGATGCTCGGTACGATTTACGGCATGACAGACAAAGATACGGAGCGCAAGATCGAAGAGATTGGAAAAGTTCTATCCATGGAATCCTTTCTTGACAACCGGATCGAGAAATTGTCGACAGGACAGACACAGAGGGCTTCTATTGCCAGGTGTCTCGTGCATGATCCTCAGGTTTATATCTTTGATGAACCGACACTTGGACTGGATATTATCAGCAGTGCGGCGATCATCGAGTTTATGAAGGGTGAGCGTGAGAGGGGCAAGACAGTGCTCTATTCCACACATTACATGGAAGAGGCGGAATATTTGTGTGACCGTATCGTTATGATTCATCATGGCAGGATCATCAGCGAAGGTACGCCCGACGCGTTGAAAGCGCAGACAGGGAAGAGCAGTCTGAGGGATGTTTTCTCAGGGTTGATTCAGGAGGAAGACCGGGCACAGTTCGGGCAGCGTGGTTTTGCGGAAGAGAAATTTGCCAAGGAAGTAGACCGGGTACTGTTCAGACAGTATGGTTCCGCGGAAGAGAGTTTTTTACAGGAGGACAGGCAGGATGAACACTAAGATTATCAGAACATTGGTAAAAAAGGAGATGCTGGATGTCTTTCGTGACAAGAAGACGGTGATTATGATGCTGTTAGTGCCGGTGATCCTGTATCCATTGATCTTTGTGGGTGTAATGCAGCTTATGACCTTTATCTCGTCGAGCATGGAGACACAGAATTACCGGATAGCGGTTGACGCGGAGGATGAAGATGCATTTTTACATAAGCTGATGGAGAAGGCGGATGAAGAAGGTAAGGCAGAAACGGAAGATGCAGAAGAGGTGCAGGATTCCTATGAAATAACGATTGTAGATATGGCGTCTGTACCGGATTATGAGGCGGCGTTGGATGAGGAGAGCATTGACGTCTATGTCTCAGGCAGGATACAGGAGGGGAGGATGCAGTATGACGTGTATTATCTGTCCTCTGCCACCAACTCGAGTTATGCCGCAAATATTGTCATGGAGACATTTGATGATTTGCGGGAAGAGATGACAAGACAGCGGATTAAAGAGGCTGGCCTGGATATTCACGAGATTCTGGAGCCGATCTCGTATGAGAGGAAGGATACGGCGAGCAGTGAACAGTCATTGGGCAGCATTATGGGATCGGTTCTTCCCTTTATGTTGACTATAAGCCTGCTGATGGGAACCATGTATCCGGCGATCGACACGACGGCGGGAGAGCGGGAACGGGGAACTCTGGAGACGATTCTGACACTGCCTGTCACGAACAGACAGTTGATTGTGTCGAAGTTCATAACAGTAGCCATGATCGGTATGATTTCGGCGCTCTTAAATATTCTCTCCATGGGCGGCATTGCACTGTATATGTATGAGATCATGGATATGCAGACGGATATGGGGACTTTTGATATGGGGAAATTTGTCCCAGCGATTTTCGTGTGCATGCTTGCTGTTTTTGCCTTTTCTCTGTTTATCAGTGCCGTGACTATGTGTGTGACTTCTTTTGCAAAAAGCTATAAGGAAGCGAACAACTATATCACTCCTTTAATGCTTGTGGTGATGTTCATAGGATATATCGGTTTTATTCCGAATCTGGAACTGACACAGTCCATGGCGATGATGCCTGTGGCAAATATCTGTCTCCTGATCAAGAATATGCTGGTTTTTAAGGTGGATTTTGTGGCTATCGCAGTAGTCTTGATCAGCAATGTGGCATATGCAATGCTTGCTATCCTGTTTTTGAGTAAAATTTATGACAGTGAGGCGATTCTGTTCTCGGAACAGAAGGGCAGTTTTCAGCTCTTTGAAAGAAGAAGCAATCTGCCAAAGGGCGGTGTTCCAACCGTGTCTGATGTTTTGTTTGTGGTGGCACTCACGATATTATTGACGCTGTATGTGGGCAGCCTGCTGCAGATTAAGTTCGGGCTGGCCGGAGTTTTCGCAACACAGCTGATACTTCTTGCGGTGCCTTTGGCGCTTGTGATCTACACCAAAAAGGATATCAGGAAGACGTACGGGTTTGCAGGGGCGAAGGTGTCAGAATTTATCGGAGCTGTTTTTCTTATCACAGGATTTTTCCTGATTAATATTGTGCTCGCGACATGTCTGATGAAGCTTTTCCCGGCAAGCACAGATAATGTGGAGACGGCCTTCTCGGTGATCATGGGAGACAATGTGTTTGCAGCCTTTTTGGTGATTGCAGCGGCGCCGGCCGTCTGTGAGGAAATGTTGTTTCGCGGGCTGATCTTGCACTCTCTGAAAGAAAGGTATCGTGCGGCATCTGCCATTGCCATAACGGCGACGCTGTTCGGCGCCTATCATATGAGTCTGGTGAAGTTTCTTCCGACAGGGCTGCTCGGACTTTTGCTGTGCTATGTGGTATGGCGGACGGGGAGTATTTACCCGGCAATGCTGATGCATTTTCTGAACAATGCATACAGTGTGGTTATCGCCTTTTATCCGGAGCAGGTGGGAAGAATAGTGCCGATGTTATGTCAGGAGACGATATCCTTTTCAGACGGTATGATTCTGTGTGGGGCGGGCCTGATCCTGTTGGGGATCGGGAGCAGCATATGCCTCCATGGAAAGCGTTTCGTTACTGTTCACAGTCGAAATGCGCATTAACTGCGCATTTACGACCCAAAGAAGTAAATTTTTTGAGCATTTGCGCCTCGCCGAAGGCGACTTGGAATGCGCAAATGCCGTTACTATGAGCAGCGTAAGCTGTGAATAGTAACAGCGTCTCA
>CAYXKS010000330.1:0-3964 GCA_964465725.1 uncultured Bacteroides sp.
AGGGAAGAAGTCCATTGCATTGATCGGGACGAGAAAATGTTCGGAGTATGGCAGATATATGGCGAAAGAGTTCGGCGCTGCTTTGGCCGACGCCGGGGTACAGGTCGTCAGTGGAATGGCCAGGGGAATCGACGGGATCGGGCAGAGGGCAGCGCTTTCGGCGGGCGGTTATTCTCTGGGGGTATTCGGGTGCGGTGTAGACGTTTGCTATCCGTCTGAAAACAGAGAATTGTATGAGAGGCTGCTTGCAGAGGGTGGCGTGTGTTCGGAATATCCGCCCGGCATAGAACCCAGGGCGGTACTTTTTCCACCGCGCAACCGCATTATCAGCGGACTGTGTGACGGCGTCCTTGTCATTGAGGCGAAAGAGAGGAGCGGTACGCTGATTACCGTCGATATGGCTTTAGAGCAGGGCAGAGAAGTATACGCGCTTCCAGGCCGGGCTACCGATCCTTTAAGTGCGGGCTGTAACAGGCTGATCCGGCAGGGAGCGGTGCTGGTGACGTCGCCGCAGGAACTTTTGGAGGACATTCAGATGGACTTTATGAACGCTCCGGATAAATTGACATATACTCAGCAGTCTCTTTTTATGTCGGATGGACTGCAAGGTGAACTCCTGCAGATATTGGATTTCCAACCAAAATCTTTGGAGCTTCTGCAGGAGGCATACAAGAACACCTATGGAAAGACAGTTACGATTCCCGGAATGTGTCATGCGCTCTTGCAGTTATGTGCAGGGGGACGTGCCGGGCAAATCGCAGGAAGCTACTATCTGCGGGGAAACTGATCTGTGCCATTTAGATTTTTTTAATTTTTTTCCCCTTGTCAGCGTATAAAATATAGTGTATAGTGATTCACGTTAACGGATTTTATTTCGGAAATGGCATATTATAGTAGAAATAAATGTGATATTAAATGTACTGCCATTTATCAGGGAATCTTCAAAGAGGGGAATATTCTATGGCAAAATATTTGGTAATTGTGGAATCACCGGCGAAAGTGAAGACGATCAAGAAATTTCTGGGTGCAAATTATGAAGTGGCTGCCAGCAACGGACACGTGCGTGATCTGCCGCGCAGCGTGCTGGGAATCGACGTGGAGCACGATTTTGAACCTAAATATATTACGATCAGAGGGAAAGGGGATATTCTGGCAAATCTTCGCAAGGAAGTGAAGAAGGCTGAGAAAGTGTATCTGGCAACAGACCCTGACCGCGAGGGGGAAGCCATCTCATGGCACTTGCTCGCGGCTCTGAAACTGGAGAATAAGAAAGTATACCGCATTACATTCAACGAGATCACCAAGACGGCGGTGAAGGAGTCGTTGAAGAATGCCAGAGAGATCAACATGGACTTGGTGGATGCCCAGCAGGCCAGACGATGCTTGGACCGTATGGTGGGTTATAAGATATCGCCTGTATTGTGGGCGAAAGTTAAGAGAGGATTAAGCGCCGGGCGCGTCCAGTCGGTAGCACTGCGCATTATCTGCGACAGGGAAGAGGAGATTAATACGTTTATCCCGGAAGAGTATTGGACGCTGGACGCCTCCTTCGAGGTGGCAGGAGAGAAGAAAGCTCTGATTGCCAAGTATTACGGAACGACGGAAGAGAAGAAGACGATCGGTTCCAGAGAGGAGCTGGAAGAGATCAAGAAAATTTTGGATAAGGCGGAATATCAGATTTCCTCCATCAAAAACGGCGAGCGGATCAAGAAGGCTCCGCTGCCTTTTACCACCTCTACGCTGCAGCAGGAAGCCAGCAAAGTGCTGAACTTTTCCACTCAGAAGACGATGCGCTTAGCTCAGCAGTTGTACGAAGGCGTGGATATCAAGGGGAGCGGCACGGTAGGTATTATCAGTTACCTGCGTACGGATTCCACAAGAATATCTGACGAGGCGGCGAAGGCGGCCAGGGAGTTTGTCACACAGAAATACGGAGCCGACTATGCTGCGGAGACAGAACAGGAACAGAAGGGTGGGCAGAGGATTCAAGATGCTCATGAGGCGATCCGCCCTACGGATATAGAAAGAATTCCGGTAGAGATCAAGGACTCTCTGTCCAGAGATCAGTTCAGACTCTACCAGTTGATCTGGAAGCGGTTCGTGGCAAGCCGCATGGCTTCGGCTGTCTATGAGACAACCTCGGTGAAGATAGATGCGGCGGGACAACGCTTTACGGTGGCGGCGTCCAAGGTGAAGTTTGATGGCTTTATGAGTGTCTATACCGAGGAGGACGAGAAAGAAGAGAATAATACCCTGATGAAAGGGATCACGAAGGATACGAAGCTTACTTTGAAAGCGTTGGAAGAGAAACAACATTTTACGCAGCCTGCACCGCATTACACGGAGGCTTCTTTAGTGAGGGCGATGGAGGAGCTGGGAATCGGACGTCCCAGCACTTATGCTCCTACGATTACCACGATCCTTGCCAGAAGGTATATTGTGAAGGAGAACAGGAACCTCTATGTGACCGAGTTGGGCGAGGTGGTAAATAATATGATGAAGGAGGCGTTTCCCTCCATTGTGGACGTCAACTTTACCGCTACGATGGAGGCGCTTTTGGACGGCGTGGAGGAAGGCCATGTGAAATGGAAGACGGTAGTTTCCAATTTCTATCCGGATCTGGAGGAGGCCGTTGATAAGGCAGAGAAAGAGCTCGAAGAAGTGGAGATTGCAGATGAGCTTTCCGATGAGTTCTGTGAGATATGCGGCAGGCAGATGGTGATCAAATATGGTCCTCACGGCAGATTCTTAGCGTGTCCCGGATTTCCGGAATGCCGTAATACGAAACCATATTTCGAGAAGATTGGCGTAGCTTGTCCGAAGTGTGGCAAGGACATTGTGTTGAAGAAGACGAAGAAGGGCAGGAAATATTACGGCTGCATCAACAATCCCGAATGTGATTTTATGGTATGGCAGAAGCCGGTGAATGACAGATGTGCCAGATGTGGCGCCATCATGCTGCAGAAGGGCAATAAGCTGGTATGCTCGGATGAGAACTGCGGCTTCGTGAAGGATGCACAGAAGCAGGAAGTATAGGGAAACTGATAAATTTTTACGAATGTCAGAAAATTTCAAAACAATAGTATGAATTGTGGACAAAACGATACAAAATGTACTCAAAAGTCATTGATTACACTCGAATGTTGTGATAAAATCATTTTATATAGAATTGTGTAACTATTTGGAACATTCACAGCAGGCTGTGAGAGTGATAAGGAGTGGGTTCATGAGTAGCGTTCAGTTGCTGGATAAGACGAGGAAGATCGGGAAGCTTCTACACAACAATAATTCGGGCAAGGTCGTGTTCAATGATATCTGTGACGTACTGAAGGATATCCTGGGCTCTAATGTGCTTGTCATAAGCAGGAAGGGCAAGGTGCTCGGCATCGGAGATCTGGATATGGTGGAGTCCATCATGGAGTTAATCGTAGACCATGTGGGAGGTTTTATCGATCCTATGTTGAATGAGAGACTGCTTTCGGTGTTGTCTACGAAAGAGAATGTCAATCTGGAGACACTGGGATTTGAGAATATTGATACGAAGCGGTATCGTGCGGTGATTACTCCCATTGAGATATCCGGTGAACGTCTGGGAACCTTGTTCCTTTACAAATGTGATTCCCAGTATGATATAGATGATATTATCCTGTGTGAATATGGCACTACGGTAGTGGGACTTGAGATGCTGCGGGCGGTGAGTGAGGAGAATGCCGAGGAGAACCGCAAGCTGGCGGTGGTGAAATCTGCTATCGGCACTTTATCTTTTTCTGAGATGGAGGCGATCACTCATATATTCGATGAACTGGGAGGCATGGAAGGGATTCTTGTAGCCAGTAAAATCGCCGATAAGGTCGGCATCACACGTTCTGTTATTGTCAATGCACTGCGCAAATTTGAGAGTGCGGGCGTGATCGAATCAAGATCGTCCGGTATGAAAGGCACCTACATTAAAGTGCTGAACGAT
>CAYXKS010000331.1:0-3953 GCA_964465725.1 uncultured Bacteroides sp.
TCACACTTATAAATACATCTGCGCCTCTTTTTCGGTAAGGGAGTACTTCTGCATGATCATTTCCTTTATTTCTCCATCCCCACGCCCGAAATCCCGCATTGTTTCAACCGTTCCCTCTATTTTTCCTTCCTTTCTTCCCTCTATTTTTCCTTCCTTTCTTCCCTCTATTCTTCCTTCTTTTCTCACTTCGTTATCCCTAAGCAGCAGCTGTGGCTCCATAATCTCCATCAACGCCTGGCACATATTATCATCTCCCATCAACTCTTTGACCACCTGTTTGTTTGCTCCTATGCTTACCTCCAGAACAGAATCCGCAAATTCCTGATCCGCTTTTCCCGATAATCTGCCGGCCCTTTCCAGCAGTCTCGCCATGCTTTGCTTTTCCATCCGCCTCGACAATGCGCTCAGCCAGATATGCGACACTCCATCCAGTTCCCCTGTGACAACGATCTGGGTCGGAAATAAAACCGCTCCTTCCACATAGTATATTCCATGGTATGGATTCGATACCATATATCCATGTTCCCTGAAATATAGGAATAAGCCCGCCGGTCTGGCCTCCCGTACAAGAGACACCGTCACATCATCTGCCTTTACCGCATCTGTTGTCTCCCCGTATGATTTATAAAGTGACGCATACGCTCCCGCCTTGTAAAATGCATCTATATCCAGGCTGTCCTCCGGGGATTTATATTCCATGATATTATGTCCTCTGAAAAGACTTCCTATTTCATTGGCGATCTTCACATCTGCTTCTTTTTTTATCACCAGTAAATCTATTTCCAAAGGCTTTGTGTTCAGATTATACTCTTTTTCAAATATCAGCCCTGCCCTGTCTTCTGCAAATTCCAGATTCATGGCTGCCACAAAACCAGGATGCCATTGTATTTTTGTATCCTGCATAGAATCTCCTTTGTATGTTAAAATTATAGCACAAATAACAGATAGCGGGAACAATATTTCTGATTTAGCCACAAAATTTATGAAGAGGCCATATGTATCTTACATATATATTTTCACCAACCCGCCAATCATCCCCGCATCAGCATCCAAAAACCCTTTTTCCTCTTCATCATACACCGCAAACCCAATTTCATTATTCAAATATCTTATCCTATAGATACTCCCCTGCGTCAGCGCCGCTGCTGTCTCCAAATCGAAAATCTTCTCCCTCGAAACTGCTGCCAAAAGGGCATACAAAATGGCCCCATGCGCCACCAGAAGGATATTGGAGATATTTTCTGAGTCTATATATGTATCAATAATCTTTCCGAACACTGTTCCCGCCCTTTTGATCAGATCTGCCTGAGATTCCATGCCAGGATAATTTTTATCCGGAAATTTCTGATCTCTCTCGGCAAGTGTCATCCCCTCACCCGCACCGAAGCCACGCTCGATCAGCATTGGTTCCAAGACAATACTGTCAGGCGGATACTCCAGCTGCCCTGCGGCGATCTCGGCACTCTCGTGCGCTCTCTGTAATGGACTGGACACAATCAGATCTATTTTTACACCCGTACTGGCCAGTTTTTGAACAGTGTCATACACCTGTTTTCTTCCACTTTCATTCAGAGGAATATCTGTGTGCCCCTGCAGCAGCCCTTCCCTGTTCCAATCCGTTTCTCCATGCCGGAGTAAATAAATATCCATACACGTTTTCCTCTCATCCGCAAACTACCATACTTGTACATATGCACACATACAGAAAAGCTGCATGGCGCATGAGCCTTAGATGTTTTTTCATTCTTATGCAGTAAGCTGTCTCTGGCACAGACAATCTCTGATTTTTGTCTACAAAGTATTTGCTCCTCTCAGCATTCGCCAACATTCCCAAACAAGTCAGGATGATTCAGGACAATCCAAAGCGACCGCTTAGCTCAAAATCACAGGAATGAAACACCCCGATGCAAGCATACAGGGTATCCGATCCTGGCCTCCTTTTTCAGAACGATGCAAGCATCGGGGTATTAAACCCGTGAGGGTATAAACAAACCAATTCCGGCTGATCACTCAGCCGGAACCTGGTTTCATCAAATATTTTACCCATCACGGGCCTGACAATACAGAGTACTAAATCGCCAGCTTCTTAATCCTGTCAACCGCCTCCACCGTGTTCTCATAGCTTCCGAACGCCGTCAGCCGGAAGAAAGTCTCCCCGCTCGGCCCAAATCCCGAACCGGGCGTGCCGACCACGTTGGCATTCTCCAGCAGATAATCGAAGAATTCCCAGCTTGTCATCTTATTCGGCGCTTTCAGCCAGATATACGGCGCGTTCACACCGCCGGATACATCGAAGCCTGCAGATTTCAGGCCATCCAAAATATATGCGGCATTCTTCATGTAATAGGCAACCAGCTCTTTCGTCTCTTTCTTACCGGCCTCGCTGTATACGGCCTCGCCTGCCCTCTGGATAATATAAGGTGCGCCGTTATACTTCGTGCCATGGCGTCTCGCCCACAGAGCATGCAGCGATACGTCACCCACTTTCAACTCCTTCGGGATAACAGTAAAGCCCAGACGGACGCCGGTAAATCCTGCATTCTTGGAAAAAGAGCGAAGCTCTATCGCGCAGGTCCTGGCCCCCTCGCACTCGTAGATCGTATGCGGCACATTGTCCTCGGAAATATATGCTTCGTAAGCAGCATCATAGATGATGACTGCTCCGTTTTTGTTCGCATAATCCACCCATTCCTGCAACTGTGCCTTATTAATCGTGGAACCAGTAGGATTGTTAGGGAAGCACAGATAGATCAGGTCCGGTACCTCTTTCGGAAGCTGCGGTGCAAAATTATTCTCTTCTGTACAGGGCATATAGATCACATCGCTCCACTTCTCCGTGGAAGCATCATATGTGCCTGTCCTGCCTGCCATAACATTGGTGTCCACATACACAGGATAGACAGGATCACATACTGCAATCTTATTGTCCAGTGCAAAGATCTCCTGGATATTGCCGGAATCGCACTTCGCACCATCCGACACAAAAATCTCATCCGCCTCAATCTGGCAGCCTCTTGCCTTATAGTCATTGTCTGCAATCGCGCATCTTAAGAACTCATATCCCAGATCGGGCGCATAACCGCGGAATGTAGCCGCGTCCGCCATCTCATCCACCGCGCTGTGCATGGCGCTGATTACTGCCGGTGAAAGCGGCTGTGTCACATCGCCGATCCCAAGTCTTATAATTTTCTTATCCGGATTCGCCGCCGTGTAAGCATTTACTTTCTTCCCAATTGTTGAAAAAAGATAACTGCCAGGCAATTTTAAATAATTGTCATTAACCTTAACCATATCGTCCTCCCTGTGTCTTTATAATCTTTTTTTACTCATTTTCTATTATTGCTTTCTATCTATCCTTTCCCCATAGTAAACGACATAACAATTTTTTGCATCCGCTTCTTGCAGAAACCACGTAATAACATACCAAATTTCCGCGTCCGCTTCCTGCAGAAACCACACTTTATAGAAGCTTTACAAGACCGCATACAAAATTTAAAATATCGTAAACCATAAGAAACTGCCCCTGGTAATTGACAGCAGTCTCATACCATTCAATCAGAGCCACCAACGGGATATTCCCCTTCAAACACCGTAACCGCCGGTCCCGTCATATAGACCAGATTTGCATCCCTGTCCCACGTAATCTCAATCTCGCCACCTAATAGTTTAACAGTAACCGTGTCATCCGTCAAATCATTTAAAATGCACGCCACTGCCGTCGCACAGCATCCCGTTCCACAGGCGAGGGTCTCACCCGTACCACGCTCCCAGACGCGCATCTGTACGGTATGTCTGTCCAGCACTTTCACGAATTCCGTATTGGTTCTCTTCGGAAATCTTTTATGGTTCTCAAAATGAGGACCAATCTGCCCGATTTCCAGGTTCGTCACGTCATCTACAAAAATAACTGCGTGGGGATTTCCCATTGACACGCATGTCATTTTATATTCTTT
>CAYXKS010000332.1:0-3933 GCA_964465725.1 uncultured Bacteroides sp.
AGATGGAGAGAGAAACGGTTATCGTATTGGATTTCGGCGGGCAGTATAATCAGTTAATCGCGCGGCGGGTCAGGGAATGTAATGTGTATTGTGAAGTACATCCGTACAGTTTGGGGATCGATAAGATAAAGGAGATGAATCCGAAAGGAATCATTTTTACCGGTGGTCCCAATAGTGTGTATGGCGAGGGTGCGGCAGTATGTGAAAGAGAGATCTTTGAATTGGGCATCCCGATTCTGGGTATCTGTTACGGCTCACAGCTTATGGCGCATATGCTGGGCGGCAAAGTGACGACTGCGCCTGTCAGTGAATATGGGAAGACCGAGGTGGAGATAGATACAAACGCCGGCCTGTTCTCAGGCGTGTCAGGCAAAACAATCTGCTGGATGAGCCATACAGATTATATAGAGAAAGCTCCTGAGAGCTTCAAGGTGACGGCATATACGCCGGTATGTCCGGTTGCCGGGATGGAGTGCCCTGATAAGAAGTTGTATGCGGTTCAGTTTCATCCGGAGGTTATGCATACGGTAGAGGGGATGACTATGCTCCGCAACTTTGTAATGAATATATGCGGCTGTAGCGGAGAATGGAAAATGGATTCTTTCGTGGAGACGACGATTCAGTCTATTCGTGACAAAGTTGGTGATGGAAAGGTATTGTGTGCGCTTTCAGGCGGTGTGGATTCTTCTGTGGCCGCAGTTCTTCTGGCGAAAGCGGTCGGAAAGCAGCTTACATGTGTATTTGTAGATCATGGTCTGCTTCGCAAAAATGAGGGTGATGAGGTTGAGGCAGTATTTGGACCGGCCGGACCATATGATTTGAACTTTATCCGCGTCAATGCGCAGGAGCGCTTTTATCGGAAGTTGGCTGGTGTGACGGAACCGGAGCAGAAGAGGAAGATTATAGGCGAGGAATTTATTCGTGTATTTGAGGAAGAGGCTAAGAAAATCGGTGCAGTAGATTTCCTGGTGCAGGGAACAATTTATCCCGATGTGATTGAGTCTGGACTTGGCAAGTCGGCGGTGATCAAATCCCATCATAATGTGGGAGGACTGCCAGATTATGTTGATTTTAAAGAGATTATTGAGCCGCTTCGTATGCTTTTTAAAGATGAAGTGAGAAAAGCCGGTCTGGAGTTGGGAATACCTGAACATCTCGTGTTCCGTCAGCCGTTCCCTGGTCCAGGGTTGGGTATTCGCATCATTGGCGAAGTAACGGCTGAGAAGGTACGAATTGTTCAGGAGGCGGACTACATTTACAGGGAAGAGATCGCAAGGGCAGGCTTAGATAAGGGGCTGGGGCAGTATTTTGCGGCTCTTACGAATATGCGGTCTGTGGGTGTCATGGGGGATGAGCGAACTTATGACTATGCGGTGGCGTTGCGGGCAGTGGAGACGAGTGACTTTATGACGGCTGAGGCGGCCCAGATTCCATGGGAAGTGCTGGGGATCGTGGCGAACAGGATCGTGAATGAGGTTAAGGGAGTTAACAGAATTTTATATGATGTTACAGGAAAGCCTCCGGCCACAGTGGAGTTCGAGTAACGGATAAAATCCTGAAAATGTTGATAGATGGGCATTTCCGGGATTGCTTTATGCTGTTTAGATCTAAAATGGCTCTATTTGGAGAGAATGTAAATTCTTTTCTAAACATTGTTATTAAAATAGGGGAGAACTGAAATTCTCCCCGGACACTTTATTATAACACATTTTATAATTATTTGATTTGTAATCAGTTATTTTCTAATTTAACATTATTTTTTATTTAATAACCTGAAATCCCGCTGAAAATTATAACAACATCCTATATGGTAGGTAACTCAAGATCAAAAGCCTTGTAAATGAGTCTCTGTTCTTTTGTCACTGGATATAGTATTCTCCTGGTGTTAATATCCTGTACTCGTAGTTTTGATAAAATGTTTAATACCTCCCTCATGGTGTAGTTTTTATACAAGTCATGTTCAACCATTTTTTTATTGATCTCTGCCATCAGAATAGATGAGAGAAATCCGACAAACAGTTTCCCCTGCATTGCTTGATCACTATGGACACGCAGCCTGCCTAAACCAATACTGTTTTTAAGGCGCAGAAATCTTTTTCTATTCTATAGGAAATTCCTCCCGCTTATCCGAGTTCGCGCAGCAGAGCAAGCGAATCTCGCAAACGAGCTGTGCTCGTTTTTTTACAACATCCTTACGGCTTGTATGCCGGGCCGGAGCCGTATGCATTATGGGCACCCGCTGATTCCCTGACAGATTCACGATTTGGTCATAAAACCCAACAATTTGTTGAAATGATTTAACAATGAGCATATACTGATGATATGGCTATGTATACATAGGAAGGGAAGTATAGGAAAAAATAGTGTTAAGCGAGGTGCTTTATCGCAGTCTTGATGTATTGGGCTGTAGAGCAACAAATAGAAAGGACAGGAGGATGAGAGATGCGAAAGAAAATTGTAAAAGCGTTAGTAACAGCGGGTATGGTAGCAGGCATGATGATGTTTGTACCAACGCAGGCGATGGCGGCGGAGAAATTTGACCCAGCATTCTATGCAGCAACCTATCCGGATGTGGTGGCAGTGCTGGGGACAGATGTGAATGCCCTGTATAATCACTACCTCACCTACGGGCAGAAAGAAGGAAGAATGCCTTATGCCAACGCGGCAGGCGGCGTTGCGGTAGATGGGATTGCCGACACTACTGTGACAGTGGCTGCAACGGCATCAACAACAGATGGTATCGTACCGATCGACCAGCTGGCAAATTACAAGAGCCTTAAGAAGAAAATGACGGATGAGGAATTTCAGGCAGCTTATGACGAGGCTTTAAAGATCGTCCAGCCCCTTGTAGGCAAGGACATGGAAACACAGCTTACATCGATTATGAGTACACTGAGAGCCAGATTTGACAGCGGAATGTCGTATTCGACAAGCTCCGCCCACTACAATGATGCTTACGGGTATTTGATCCTTGGTTCTGCATCCTGTGCTGGAAGTGCCAGGACAACGGGGTTATGCCTCAACATGCTCGGGATCCCTTATGAACATGTTAATGAGAATCAGTGGTCGCATCAATGGTGCAGGGTAAATCTAAACGGAACTTATTGGATTTGTGACCCGTACGGACTGTATGTCGGGCCAGAACCGGGAGCCTACCAGCATCCATATCTTTAAGGTCACTTTAATATAGTGGCAGGTATGTACAGGAACAGGAAATATCTTCAGGGATATCGCCTGTTCCTTTTTTAGCATAAAGATAGCTTGCATGGAATGATGTCAGTTTTTACGTAGCTTTTTATGGAAAAAGCATGTCATCCGGCCAATAAAGTTACGGTTTTAGGCATCCAGGTCTACACTTCGTTCCGGTCGTTGCCAAGTGCCACTGGCACTTGGCAACCTCGCCGAAGGCGACTTTTCATGGGCTGGATGCGTTACAGTTCGCGGACGGTTAGGCCGTGAACTGTAACAATACATGATATTCGAATTAATACAGAACGCATTGTTATTGCCCATGAAAACCAGAATTGATATAATATCTCTAAAAGTCGGACTTTATGGCAAATTGAATGGAGGTAATATAATGAAAATCCGAACAATTATCACACAGGATGCGGAAGTGGATGATCAGAATTCTTTGCG
Source organism: uncultured Bacteroides sp. (assembly GCA_964465725.1). Lineage (GTDB taxonomy): Bacteria > Bacillota > Clostridia > Lachnospirales > Lachnospiraceae > UBA3282. The sequence goes on from CAYXKS010000332.1 coordinate 3,640, forward strand.
CCATTTCCTATTGTACAGCAACGAGGTAGAACTGCAGGGAATTGTGCAGACTTCGTCCAAATTTCATTGGCGGGGCGTGCCGGGAACAACAAAAAAGGCGGTTGTCCTGCCTGGTGAATTTCAGCCGGACGGCCACGATTCTGCGCCTTTTGACCGTCCTTACCGCTGGACGGGGACGGACTGGATGTTTCGGGTAATCGATGATTATGAAAAGGATTACAAGAATCTTGTAAAACATGCCGATGGTTATCCTGCCCCGGATTATCTGCGCAGCATTACGAAGATTGGCAACGT
>CAYXKS010000333.1:0-3929 GCA_964465725.1 uncultured Bacteroides sp.
TATTTCCTCCACAGTCTCTACGGAAAGAGTCTGGAATCTTTCCGATTGGAACAGCAGATGTTTCTCCTCCGGTCCTTCATCACAACGTCTCTTTCTTTTTCTCCGGATGCTCCGGCTAAAGACGGATACTTCCGCTTCAACAACTCAAGATTCTCCGGTAAAATTATCTGTTCCCCATGATAAATATTGCAGTTAATAAACTCTGCAAACCGCTCTTTATCAGAAAAGAATGGTCTGTCTTTCCTGTCCTGTTTTCCCATATTCTTCTTTCCGGCTTTCCTGCACGTTGATTTAGCATCCCTTAATGTGCCAGCCATAGTTTTATTATCTGCGTGAAATATGGCTGAATCGCCGGAATCGGATAGACCGATCTTTCATTCCGATTTGAACGGAACTGAGAATTTCACATGGAAGAATTGCTTTAATTGCTTTTCTTCATGAGTACATTATAGGTGATAGATTATCATCTGTCAACAGAATTTTTAAAAAATTATTAACGGTTTGCCGTTTATCACATTTTAGCTTTTGGGGGAGAAACAGGGCCGATGCATCTTTCTGCCACCTCCCCTCTGCCATGAAGCATAAGGCGAACGTGCTTGTGCCTCATATCCTCCCTGACACAAATGTTCTTTGAAAAGTACACCAAATCCTATCTTAAATAATACACATCACAATACTTCTCCTCAAAAACCGGCTTCCCTCCTTCCAAACTCCCAGATAACTTCTTGTTACTTTCCGCAATCCTGCCAATCTGCACTTCTGCATCCGCGCCTTCCGCAATATATACCACCAAGGCGTCCGCATTCCCTATTCTCTCATCCCTGATTTCATCCATACTATCCGCGGCAGCAAAGTAGACTTCTGAATACGCAAACAACTCATCAGCCACATCCCAAATGCACCATTCCGCCCCCGGATCATACAGATAAATAACCGGCGTATTCTCTCGCTCCCGCTCCCTTGCAAAATTCACCTGTTCCCTGTCTTCCGGGTAAAGAAACACAACCCTGTCAGACATAAGGCCCATTACATCAATCAAAAGACATATGACAGCCATCGCTACCCATATATAGCCTCTGTCCGCTATATGAGCAGCCGCTTCCCATACATGTCCTCTATCTGCTTCTGTACGCGCTGTCAATAATCTCCTACCGACCATCTTCCCCGCCTTATTTCCTGTTACCACTCTCTTCCACAATACCCATACTGCCTGAAAAAGCAGCAGAACAATCATCCCATAAACCGGCAACTGATACCGATTTGACGTATCTCCCAGAAGAAGCGCTGTCTTAGAAACTGTCAGAAAATAGCCAAGTGCAGCTGCCGCCAGCAATATATACACAATCCCCTCTTCCTTCAATGATTTCTTCTGTCCGGATAATTCCTTCTCTTTTCTGTTTTCTTCTCTTTTTTTACCTTCTTTTCCTCCTTCTATTCTTCTCTCACTATCTTCCCCTTTTCTATCCCCTATTCTTATCTCACTATGTTTCTCTTTTCCACTTTCTTTCCGCTTCTCATTATCGTCCTCTTTTACGCTTTCTATCCTGTTCTCACTGTCTTTCTCTTCTCCACTTTCTTTCTGTCCCTCATTTCCAACCACATACTGTAATTTTCTCATACTCCGCTGCCTGTAATCAGTTACTGCCAGAATCAAAATCAACAGCAGCACCGCTGGCAGCATTTTCCCGAAGACATACTCATCCAGCAATTCATAGAAAAACCTAAATCGCTGGACCGTATTTGACAGATCAAAGAAGTTCTCCGTCGCCTGCGCTCCACGCTGCCCACGGAACATCTGTCCGAGACAGGACGGGTAGGTCAAATAGGCCAGAACAAATGCCACTCCCTGGCTCACACCATACCTCAGGCAATTCCAAATCTTCCTCTCCCGCCACAAAAGCCATATGCAAAACGCTGCCGCCAGATAAAACAGAAAAATAAAGTAATAATACTGCGTCAGAAATCCCAGGTAAGTCACCACAGCCATAGGTACAAGACATCGGAAAACCGGAAGCTTATTCCACCGCCCTGCCAACATATGGCTTACCGTCCGCACATGCAGGATCGCGCATATCAGAACAAACATCGTCAGCATTTCATACATCCTGATAAAAACCACACCGCTCAATGCAGCCGGAGACAGTCCGTAAGCAAATGTCACAAGAAGCGACAATTTCTCACTGCGTCCACTCACCACATAGGCCAGATATGCCAGCAGTACGATATTAATTCCCCACAACACCAGGTTTACCGACAATCCAATCCATTTCGAAAACACACCTGGAACGAGAGACGCCGCCGTATGAAATACCCAATAGTACACTGGTGGATGTACATCCCAGGACTGTACCTGTTTCACCAGTCCATATTGAAACCTCTGCCCCGGAAGGACCACAAACTCATCCAGGTAAGTCTCCCGGTCCATCCACTGTCCATCCTCCACATAGAATCCATTCGTGCGCGCTGTAGAATAGTAGGTGTAATACTCATCCTCGTGGAATCCCTGCTTCTGCACACAGAAATAAAAGGCAGCCGCCATCTGCGCCGCCCAGATTATCAGAAACATTATGAGATATTTTCTCTTTATCCTTTTTCCCTTTTCAAGCCATTCTTTCATTTCGGTTCCTCGTATCGTAACAAGTCTAGCCCTCAATGCCATTAGGTTAAATCAGTGCACGTCTTTTTCCTATTTCACACACGACGCCTCACAAACGCATGCACACGCCGCACCGTCCTCGGCGCGACAGTCAAAAGCAACAAATATATCTTATTCTTCCGCGTCAAATAAGGATTTCCCATCGTATCCCCTACATGGCTCCTCAAATATCTCTTCACATTATTATAAAAAGCATTTCCGCCCGTCATCTGCGGGATCGGCACATGCAACAGATAATCCAGCCTCTGATAAAGATTAAAACGCACCGCATGTTCATGTAGCCCTGGATATGACTTGTCCACCAATTCCTGCATCAAATCTGCATTATCCACAATATCCAAGAAGACTCTCGAAAAACTGTCCTGTGTCTTCCTTCTTGTAGTGCTCTCCTGACGGCATACCACATGATAACACTGTTTCGGAAGGATTGTGATGCCCTCTACCTCCTGCAGCATATCCACCAGAAGACTGAAGTCCTCATTTAGCCTCCCCTCCGGAAATTTATGTCTCCCAAACAGTTCTCTTTTCACCAGCTTTGTACAAAAAGAACAATCCCCTCTGTGCAACAGCAATTCTTTCAGGAAATCCTCCGCACTGCAAAAATATGTCTGCTTGGGCGGTATACACACATCCGGCAGCCTGTGTCCTTCCTCGTCCACCTCGTCTCTGGAAATCTGTACGATATCTCCCTGCCGTTCATTCACTTCCTTCATCATCAATTCGTACATATCCGGCTCAATATAATCATCACTGTCCACAAATCCCAGATACACTCCTGACGCCATCCCAATGCCAAGATTCCTCGCCGAGGACGCCCCTCCATTCTTCTTATGGTAGGTCCGGATACGGCAATCCTCCAGCGCCAGACGCTCACACAATTCACCCGTTCCATCCGTCGATCCATCATCAATCAGAAGAATCTCCAGATTCCCATACGTCTGCGCACAGATCGACCTCACGCACCTCTTCAGACAGTTTATCGAATTATATATCGGTACAATTATGCTTATTTTCTCATTCATACTTGCACCTCCATGTCTTCTCTTACACAAATGCCCATGAAAAGTACGGTGCAAGTAGAAGATGCACCCATGCAGACAAGCTGCATGGCGCGTGTACGCTCAGCGCAGCGAGTGCGCAGAGCTGTTGCCACAGATGTTCTTTTCATACTTGTTAACCATGCCGCCATCGGCGGAACAAACAATGCATTAACCATTTCAGAAGAATCGTCCGAAGGCGATTCTTCAAGACGAGCTTGCTCGTCTTATGATTT
>CAYXKS010000334.1:0-3909 GCA_964465725.1 uncultured Bacteroides sp.
AAAGATCATGTATGCAGGATTTGCAAAGTTAAAAAAGATATAAAGTATGCTGGTATAAATTTTTGATTAAATTTATATATTTTTATAGTAAAAAGAAAAAAGAAGTGGTATATTATATGTAATGACGATTGATATCGGGGATGTACGCAAAACAGGAAAGAGAGGATTTTGTTATGAGCAAAGCAGAGATTCTGAATAAATTGGATGATATATTAGATAATGCCAGAGTGAACGAGATTCTGGGCAGGAAGAAAGAAGAAGAGAAGAAGTGCGATAAATTATTGTGGATCTTCGCTATTATTGGTGCTATTGTGGCTATAGCGGCGATTGCATATGCGATGTACCGTTATTTTAAGCCGGATTATCTGGAAGATTTCGAAGATGATTTTGATGACGATTTCGACGACGATTTCTTCGAGGATGAGGAAGACGAAGAGACAGAGTCTGCCGGGGAGACGAAGTAAGACAGAGCAGCTTAGATAACAGGTCATGTATGGATGCATTAGTGTATAATTATAATGGTATTATGTAAACTGAAAGCGGGATGTGTATGGAGCATCCCGCTTTTTTTGAGAGAAAACAGTGATGGTTTGGATAGCAGTGCTGTCAGGTTAAGCCGGATGAGCCAGACATTATATGTATGCATCATTTTTTCATTTAATGACACGATACCGGGAGCAAAAGGTCTCGGCAAAATCCTGATCGATTCTGGCACAATCAGAACAATATAAAATACTTTGAAATCCTGGCATTATGATATCATTTCAGACAGAGATGCATAATTACTATGTTGGCTGTATCGAGATGTAGATCGGGATAGATGTGAAGCATGAAAGTATCCGGGGTATCGTGAAGAGATTAAGGATATGGCAGAGATGGAGGAACATTATGAAAAAGGGACAGATTTCAGAGGGAATTGTACAGAGAGTGGATTTCCCGAATAAAGGGATTGTGGAGTCAGAAGAGGGTATCTGTGTGGTAAAAAACGCCCTGCCGGGACAGCGGGTGCAATTCGCAGTGAATAAAGTGCGCAAGGGGAAGGCCGAGGGAAGGCTTCTGTGTGTACTGGAACCTTCTGCGCTGGAATGCGGCAGCCCATGTCCGCATTTTGGGACCTGTGGAGGATGTACTTATTTGTCTTTGCCCTATGAGGAGCAGCTTAGGATTAAAGAAGCACAGGTGAAGATGCTGCTGGACAAGGTGCTGGACAGGCAGCAGAGTGAATGGAATTTTGAGGGAATCAAGGCAAGTCCGGTTTGCTTTGGGTACCGTAATAAGATGGAATTTTCTTTTGGTGATGAGATTAAGGATGGTCCGCTTGCATTGGGAATGCACAGGCGGGGAAGTTTCTATGATATTGTGTCTGTGACACAGTGTCAGATCATAGACGAAGATTGCCGTCGGATTCTGTGCCAGGTGAAAGAGTATTTTACAGATTTACAGGAACGGGGCGAGGGTATCAGCTTCTATCACAGACTGCGCCACGTCGGATACCTGCGACATCTTCTTGTGCGGAAGGCCGCGAAGACCGGAGAAATTCTGATTGCTCTTGTGACCACTACACAGATACCGGACGGTGTGGAAGAGGAAAGTATTCTGAAGGGATTCTGCAGGGGTTTGCTTGCGCTTGATCTGGATGGAAAAATAGCGGGAATTCTGCATATCAGGAATGATGCGGTGGCGGATGTAGTGCGAAGTGACGAGACGCGTATTCTCTATGGGCAGAACTTTTTCTATGAGGAACTATTGGGACTGAGGTTTAAAGTCTCAGCGTTTTCTTTTTTTCAGACAAACAGTTGTGGCGCGGAGGTGCTGTATCAGACGGCGCGGGAGTACATTTCGGAGTATATGGATTCATCTAAGGGGCAAATTGTGTACGATCTCTACAGCGGTACGGGCACGATCGCTCAGCTGATGGCTCCTGTGGCGAAGAAAGTGATCGGCGTAGAAATCGTGGAAGAAGCGGTGGAGGCAGCAAGACGGAATGCGGAAATGAATGGTTTACATAACTGCGAATTTATTGCGGGTGATGTGCTGAAGGTGATGGATACGATAGAAGAGAAGCCTGATATTATTATTTTGGACCCGCCGCGCGACGGGATTCATCCGAAAGCGCTTGACAGAATTATTCGTTATGGCGTGGAACATATTCTCTATATTTCCTGTAAACCGACAAGTTTGGCGAGAGATTTGGAGGTGTTTTTGGAGAGGGGATATGAGGTTGTGAGAGGTGTGGGGGTGGACCAGTTCCCTTGGACAGCGAATATTGAGACTATCGTGGAATTACAAAGGCGAGATACGTAGAAGTCCTTGAATTTATCATTACTTCAAGTAATTTTATGTTCCATAAATTGAACAAAAGGATATATGATTCGGTTTTGGAAAAAGCTGACTACGACCGGATGAAGTTTGGTATATCAGGGATCAGTACGAATGCGATGTGAAAGGGTCTTTATATACCGATACAGATTAAAGTTATGGATGATGCTATTACGATGAGCAGTTGTATACTGCCTGATGGCTGGACCTTGGATACACTTATGGAACCACATGATTCAAAACCATATAATCCGGACATTGGAAAATAAATGGTTAAACCCAAAGCGGATTTTGGTGATGAATTGGACCAGTATGAAAGGCATGGACATGTTTTGTGTGACCAGATATTGTTTTACAAGGCCGTGGCCGATGTGGTCTGACTGATTCCAGAGCTTGAAATAGATGACAGCGCTTATGTGGACAATGCGTTATGTGCGTATCATACTGGTTGCCGTCTGCTTCCTTCCCACAGCTCATGTCTTATCAATGACAAGCCGTAAAACATCGATAAACCGTTTTTCAGCCTGATTCAATCGTTTCCCTTTAGGATACGTTAAGAAAAGAGTGGTGTTGATCGGTGTTTTTAACGGATAATAGGAAAGCGAACCGCTTACCTCATCCAGCAATGGGCCGAATTTGCGCTTGCAGTAGTCCATGGGACCGATAAATGCCCCTGCGCCGGACATGCAGAGGGAACAAAGCAGGTTACAGTCTTCGGATTTGAATGCTTCTTTCGGGATGAAACCGGCATCCTGGAACAAAGTATCCAAAGGAGCTGACAGATATTTGTTTACGTAAAGAAGCAGGAAGGGCATCTGTGCCAACAGGGACAGGTTTTGCTCCTGCAGCAGTTTCTGTTCTGTTCCGGGCCAGCCGTCTTTGTAAATCTGTTCCGCCAGAGTATGGCCGATCACAACGCCGAAGGGGTCCTCTTCAATTAAAGGAATGGCTTCCACTCCCTTTTCCGGAGGGCTGATACTGAATGTTAGGTCTGCCATTTCTACAGAAGTTTTGGTATTAATACATAATTCGTATTCCGGATATTTTTGGGAGTACTCCTTGAGTACCTGAGGCAGAAAAGGCGGCAGATCCATTGGCGGTACATCCAGAACAATTTTACAGCGGCTTGTCTTGCTGATGATGGCTATTTCTCGTAACATTTTATCCTGGATTTTCAATATTTTGCTGCTGCCGCTGTGAAAACATTTCCCTGCAGGCGTCAGTGTCAGAGTTTTGCCGCCGCGTTCAAACAGTGGAGTTCCCACTTCTTCTTCAAGACGTCGGATATTTTCGCTCAGGGATTGCTGGGAAATATACAGGCTCTGGGCCGCTTTGGTGATATTTCCGAATTCGGCAACGGTCAGGAAGTATTCGATATTCTGAAAATTCATGTGAAATCTCCTTTTTATTCCTTTATTTCTATAGTTAATGGCAGTAACAGTTCATCCCAGGACTTTCAAACAGACTTTCTTTACTAACGCTCATTGTATCATAATCTACAGGATATTCACAGGATAAATCTTGTGGATCCCCGACTTTTTCATGTTGGACGCCGGGAAGAAACAGAGTGTAACATAGTATCAACAGAAA
>CAYXKS010000335.1:0-3898 GCA_964465725.1 uncultured Bacteroides sp.
TTTTTTTGCACTCTTTGACAGCCATATGAACTTCCGCTGAATCAAGGTCATTTAGGAACTGTTCATCAATAACTTGTGAATCCTGCTTGTCTAAATCTCCCTCTGCTTCGTTGTCGTCAATCGACGTACCCCGGTACGCCTCATTCCTCCGCCTTGCATAGGAAGATTTATCCTGCGCATTCTTCACAAGTTATTTTCGAACAGTTCCTTAGTGAAGTCGGATGCTGTGTATTGGTTTAATTTATTGGCTTGATTTAATGATATTGTCGTTGAAATAGTAATCTGCGTTTTCAATAATTCTGTTATGTCTGAAGCGGATTCCACTTACCGCGCACATAACAGAGTAAGAACAGTACGAACAGCAGAAGATTGTGGGCGATCATGCATGCCCAGGCCGAGATAAGGCCCAGTCCCAGAAGCTGTGTGCAGACGAAAGTCCCTGTAATCCGTACAAACCACATGCCGATGATATTGTATACAAGCGGCGCCCTGGTTCTGCCTACACCCATCATGAAACCTTCTATTATGATAGAAAAGCCGTAGAAAGGCTCGGAGACAGCTACCATGCGGAGCACGGAGGCTCCGAGTCGAATGACGGTATCGCTTTCTGAAAAGATCCGCATCAGAAGCGGCGCAGCCAGAAAGAGACAGGCGCCGGACCCGATCATCAGCACAGTCTCCAGCGGAATAAACATGGAGGCCAGGCTTTTCATACGTTTATTGTCGTTGGCTCCGTAAGCGTTGCCTGCCAGTGTGGCAGCAGCGGTCTGCATACCATAGCCGGGAATGTAGAAAGCGGATTCCACTGTATTGGCAATGGTATGTGCGGCGGTAGAGGTTTCTCCCAGAGAATTGATCATTGCGGCAAATGCCACATACCCGAGGGAGGTGCCGAAACGCTGCAGCATATTGGGAATGGCAACCTTCATACAGGGTCTCAGAATCTGCATATCGGGAGTAAGCTTCTGTCCGTGTGGGGAAACAAGAGGATGTTTCCACAGTATGCAGGTGATACAGAGGCCGCCCGCGGTAAAGGCGACGGCGCTGGCGGCAGCAGCCCCAATCACGCCAAGCCCGGCTCCCCACACGGTAAAATGCCAGGAAAATAATGACGCTTCCCGCACGGGATAGATCAGCAGGAAGTTGAGGACAATGTTGATCAGATTGACGGCCAGACCGATCTTCATAGGAGTCTTCGTGTCTCCTGCCGAGCGGAGTACAGTGCCAAAAATTATACTGGCAGTGCGGGGCAGCATGGGAAGATAAAGGATCAGGAAATATCTGGAAGCCATATCGCGGATACTCACATCTGCCTGCATCCACACAGGGATCATTCCGCTAAGCGACACGGTGACGACCGTGAAGAATATCCCCAGAATCAATGTGACCAGAACCGCCTGTGAGACGGCGCGTTTCGCAGCAGCCTGCCTGCCAGCTCCAAGCGCTTTGGATATGTAGGATAGAAAACCGACGCCTACGGCGGAAATAGTGCTGCCGATCAGCCAGTTAACGGTTCCAGTGGAACCGACCGCAGCAGTTGCCTGCGTGCCCAGGGAGCCGACCATAGCCGTGTCAATGTACTGGACGGCTGTCTGCATCAGCTGTTCCAGCATGGTGGGCCATGCGAGGGTAAGGATTGTGATCAGCATTCGTCTGTCTGTTTCGGTAATTGATTTATCTGATTTTGATAAGGATATGTTTTTCATAAAATGTTCTGTTTGATGGTTTTCCATGGTAAAGGACATTAAAAATTTCGTTTACTATAAGATTATTTCAGTTGCCATTTTATCCTATCATGAAAAGAACAGGCAGTCAACGGTTGACGGACAGTGGTAAGCGATAGTAACAGTTCAGCCAAAGACTTTGTACTTGTTGTAAAGTCTTAAAATACCTATTGTCAATTCGAAGAAATTGATGTAAAAATGAAATGTATTTATCTTGCTTTGGGCATCGGCATCAGGGAGGTCTGGCTTATATGTGCGAGAAAAAAAGCATTTTACGGGAAGATTTTAATCCCACATTCCTTTTCACCTGGAAGGGAATCCGCAGGGAGGATGAGAGGGACTATCATAAACATGAGCATCTGGAGTTCTGCTATGTGATGTCGGGGAGGGGCCGCCACCGGATCGGGGAGCAGGTATATGAGGTCAGTGAGGGTGACCTGATTCTGATCAACGCGGGGGAATACCATCAGTCTCTGATCGGGGAAAGAGGCAGTATGGTGGTAGAGTTTTATGTGGGATTGACGGATATCTATCTGGAAGGGCAGGAGAAGAACCGTCTTCCCATATTGGAGTCCGGTCCTGTGCTGCATACTTCAGGAGAGCTCAAGATGAAGCTGAGCCGGCTTTGTATATCCATGGAAGCTGAGAAGGAGATGGGACGCTTTGGCGGGTACTTTATGATGAAGGCCTATGCGGTGCAGATGCTTTTGCTCTTCTTAAGGGAACAGGAGCAGCCGCAGAAGGAACGGCCCACAGCGCAGTGCTCCTTTGAGTCGGTGAACCGGAAATATCTTGTGGAGAAGATCCTCGATTATTTCGAAGAGCACTATGACGAGAAAATATCCTTAAGTCAGATAGCCGGCAACATGTATTTAAGCCCGTTCTACATATCGAAGATCTTCAAGATGCAGACAGGGGAGTCCCCGATCCATGCCCTGATAGAGATACGTATGGGAAAGGCCAGGGAACTGCTGCAAAAGGAGCCGGGCTTAAGCGTTCAGGAGGTTGCAGAGAGGGTAGGATATGACGATGCCTATCATTTCAGCAAGCTGTTTAAGAAGAAATTCGGGATTTCACCTTCGGCGGTGAAGAAGCAGGAGACTGCACCGAATCGGACATAAACGCAGGATACATATTTGAAATGCTGGCGATGTTACTATTCACGGTTAGTATTCCGCGAGGGTTTTTTGTGAGTGTAGCAAAGCGAAAGTCACAGAAAACTCGAGGGTAGCAGCGCCAAAATGCGATTTCGGAGCATTTTGTGTGCATCATGTTACTATGAGCGGCCAGGCCGTGAATAGTAACATGGCGATTGATTCAGAGAACCAGGAATTTCGGATTTCTTGACACAAAAAAGAGGGAAGAGTATAATAATTTCCGACAATTTAATTCAAACGATGCGGCTTTCATGCCGCACACCAATGGTTTACATAATCAGGAGGAAGACAAGATGAATGATAAGGTATCAGCTTTATTGAACGACCAGATTAATAAGGAATTTTACTCTGCGTATCTGTATCTGGACATGGCTAATTTTTATGCGCGGAAAGGACTGGACGGATTTGCGAACTGGTACGAAATCCAGGCTAAGGAAGAGCAGGACCATGCTATGTTGATGTATCAGTATCTGCACAACAACGGTGAGAAAGTTACTCTCGAAGCAATCGCGAAACCGGATAAGACATTTGAGACGCTGATGGATCCGCTGAAAGCGGGACTGGAGCATGAGAAGTATGTAACTTCCCTGATCAATACAATTTACGCGGCAGCGCAGGAGGCAAATGATTTCCGTACGACTCAGTTCCTTGACTGGTTTATCAAGGAGCAGGGAGAAGAGGAGAAGAATTCATCGGATTTGATTACCAAGATGGAGCTTTTCGGGGATGATGCGCGCAGCCTGTATATGCTGAACAGTGAATTGGCGGGCAGGGTTTACTCAGCGCCGTCGCTTGTCCTGTAATTATAGTAAATAACATGTAACAGTTCAGACAGGTCTGCGCATTTACTGCGCTGACCGTGCCAAAGAGTAGTGGTTGAAAGCATCCGGCCCATCGCGAAGCGATTTAGGATGGTCGGATGCAGTAACAGTGAAGCAAGGCTGAACTGTTACAATAACATAACAAATTTCTGTTTCCGATTCTTGCAGGAGCCGTATACGGAAGCTTCTGCAAGAC
>CAYXKS010000336.1:0-3896 GCA_964465725.1 uncultured Bacteroides sp.
CCTACGGGAAAAATAAAAATCTTGATATAAAAAACGGGCTTGTAATGATGGCTTCCGTGCTTGCATTTACGATTTTGGGGAGCTGGCTGTCCTCGCTTCTTCCCAATGCCGTCCTGGGAGGCAGTTCTTATGTTATGACATTTATTATGGGCGTTCGGTTTCTTGTAAGCCCGATTACAAAGACAACATCAAGGATGGATGAAATAGAACCTAAAAAGAGGATCATACGCTCCCTTCTTTCAGAAATCCATATTGGGCTGTTCTGTGGATTTGTTGGTGCGGGTGGGGGTGTGTTGCTTCTGATTACACTGACATCTGTTCTTGGTTATAGCCTGAAAACAGCAGTGGGAACGAGTACCTTCATTATGACTTTCACGGCGCTGACAGGGGCGGTTTCTCATGTAATCATAGGCGGTACGGTAAATGTGACAGCCCTTGTGGTTTGTGTGATAGCGGCGCTGATTGGGGCAAGGGCATCAGCGTTATTTGCTAATAAAGTGGATGCCAAAAAGCAGAACAGGGTTACAGGCGTTGCTTTGTGTGGGTTAGGGGCTGTGCTGGCACTTGTTAATTGGCTGTAAAAATTGAGACTCTGTTGAGGTGTGGTTGAGATTGGCTTGAGGTTGAATCGGCATAATACAGGAACAAAGCAGGATAATTATGAAGCTAGGCGTTGAAGAAAGGGTGATGGCTTATGCTGCAAATAAAAGGCATATCAAAACAGTACCGAACGGGTGAACTGGTTCAGCAGGCTCTAAACGATGTCAGCCTGAATCTGCGTGATAATGAATTTGTTTCCATTCTCGGCCCCAGCGGTTCAGGTAAAACTACGCTTTTGAATGTGATAGGCGGTCTTGACCGTTACGACACCGGAGATCTGGTTATCAACGGAATTTCCACAAAGGAATATAAAGACCGTGACTGGGACGCTTACCGAAACCATACCATCGGCTTTGTGTTCCAAAGCTACAACCTGATTCCCCACCAGACAATCCTTGCCAATGTGGAGCTGGCTTTGACGATTGGCGGTATTTCCAGAAATGACCGCAGGGAGCGGGCAAGGAAAGCACTGGAGGAAGTGGGCCTGGGGGATCAGCTTCACAAAAAGCCAAACCAGATGTCCGGCGGGCAGATGCAGCGGGTAGCGATTGCCCGTGCCCTTGTAAATGATCCGGAAGTGCTGTTGGCCGATGAACCGACCGGGGCGCTGGACAGTGAAACCAGTATACAGGTCATGGAACTTCTGAAAAAGGTTGCTGAAAACCGGCTGGTGGTTATGGTAACGCACAATTCGGAACTTGCCAAGCAGTATTCTACAAGGATTGTGAAACTGCGGGATGGCCGAATTACAGATGACAGTAATCCCTTCTTCCCAGAAGAGACAGAGGGCAGAACCATCAGGACAGAATCAAAAGTAAAAATGTCTTTTAAAGCGGCAATTTTGCTAAGCCTTAATAATCTCCGTGAGAAAAAAGGGAGGACGGTTCTGACAGCAACAGCGGCATCGATTGGTATTATAGGGATTGCACTGATCCTGTCATTGTCTGCCGGGGTAAATTCTTATATAGATACAATGCAGCAGGAAACAATGGCATCATACCCTCTCGTACTTACAGAAAGGACAGCGGAAACAACATCTTTGTTGGAGCGCACTCCATCGGGGCGGGAAGAAAGGGAATTGTCAGAGCAGAAAAATCTGGAGGAAGGGTATGTATATGTGGATGATTCTCTGATCGAAAATGTTCTTTCTTTTAGCAGTGCAAAAAATAATCTGAAAGTATTTAAGCGGTATTTAAGTGAAACTAATGAAATAACGATGCTTGCTGATAACATTGTATATGGCTATGATGTTGATTTTGTTGTTTATTCCTATGACAGCGATGGGAACCTTGTGTGTTCCGATACAAGTATTGCGGAGATTTCTGATGATGTGGATGTTTCTGAGGATATGGTGCAGGGGGCGGCAGGCCCTGCGGCCAATATGGAGCGGATGAGCAGCATGCTGGAGGGAAACGGGAATCAAACATCGCATTTTTCTGAACTGCTCACTGACCCAAACGGGGGATTATTTCATGGTCAGATTAAAGAAAATTATGAACTTGTATATGGAAACTGGCCTGCGAATTATGGCGAAGTCCTTCTTGTACTGGATAAAAATCACGCACTGGATTTAGAGACCTTATACCAGTTAGGACTGCTTTCTGAAAAAGAAACACTGGAACGGATTGAGGCTGTCCGGAATAAAGAGAAAAAGGAAACCGTGGTAGGAGCCTATGAAACGATTTGCGGGCATCAGTTTTTTATGATGCACGGAGATGGAGAATTCTCAGAAAGAGACAGCATACGGCTTTCTATATCCGGAATAATCTGCCCGAAGGAGGATGCGGAGAATACATCTGTTTCCACGGCAGTGGCTTATACATCTGCATTAACAGAACGATTGATAGAGTTGACAGGCACGAACCGGGAAAAGCCTTCTTCAATCAGCCTGTATGCAGCAAATTTTCAGGATAAGCAGGCACTGATAGCGGCAATAGAAGATTACAATTTCCATGTCAGCAGAAGAAACAGGCTGACTTATACGGATTATGCTGAATTATTGACGGATACCGTGTCTTCGATGGTTGATGTGGTATCGTATGCCCTGATTGCCTTTGTAGCGATATCTTTGATTGTTTCCAGCATTATGATAGCGATCATTACCCATATTTCAGTAATGGAACGAACGAAGGAAATTGGGATTTTGCGGACGCTTGGTGCATCAAAAGCAAATATATCACAGGTTTTCAATGCAGAAAATTTGTTGGTTGGCTTATGTGCAGGTATCTTGGGAGTTGGAATTTCTATACTACTGTCTATTCCGATCAACAGGATACTATGTAATGTATTGGGATTTGACAGCATCCATATTGCGCTGCCATTATCACAGGCAATGTGCCTGATTTTACTCAGTATTTGTATAACTGTGTTTGCAGGGCTGATTCCTTCGGTAAGGGCAGCAAAGCAGGAACCAGCCATTGTGCTGCGTTCCGAATGAGAAAAATAAGGACAATTAGAAATAACGTAAGGAATAAAGGAGGACTTAGATGAAAAAGAAAATATTTATGTTATTGGCAATGGTATGTTGTATGACGGGACTGGCAGCTTGCGGCAGCAGCAATCAGGAAGCGGAGATACGGGAAACGGTTGATGGTTTTTATACCGCTTCTCAGGCAGGGGATTATTCGGCAATGAGGGATTTTGTCACAGGAGATTTTGATGCGCTTGAGGAGTTTCTTGAATTGGGGGATCTGAATGCCGAAGATTTATTGGAGGAATCGGTAGAGGCGTTCGGTATTGAAGCGGATGATTTCACGGAGGAAACAAAAACAGCGTTTGAGAACCTTTTGAATGTAATGATAGAAAATGTAATACGGCAATATGAAATTGTAGAAGTAAATGCGGATAGAGAAAGTGCTGTTGTGACAGTAGAGTGGGTAACGGCATATTCTGATCCTTCCAATATGGAATCAGTTATTGGCATGGATGGGGATTTAGAACAAATACTGGAAGACTACAGGGCGGAACATGCCGAGGAATTGGACGCTTTGGAGGCAGCAGAAGGTGAGGATGCGGTGACGGCTGAAATTTTCAACAGGCTTTTCCCTGATACTTTTGCAGAAGCGGCAGAGAATGTAGCGGGACTTGCCGATGTAGAAATGAGATCAGAATTGATACTGGTACAGCAGGAAGGGAAATGGCTGATAAATGAGATGAAAGGCGATGGCGTGTCGGCTGACGAGAATTGATATTGTAGGAGGAAAAGGATGCTTAAAATATTAAAATACATGAACCGGTGTGACTGGCTGTTTGTCTTATGCTCCCTTGTTTTTATCGTCTGCGGGGTAGGTCTGGAC